>NZ_JBSFGS010000008.1:225942-303411 GCF_053596675.1 Kitasatospora sp. NPDC001664 | reverse complement strand
CCGACCCCCGGCCCTACGTCTGGACCAAACCCGCTGACCAGATCCTCGAATCCCTCGCCGGATACATCCGACGGATCAAGGACTCAGGACACTAGGGGTGCCAGACCTCGCGGATCGAGGTGATCTTGCCGGTGCCGTCCAGCGAGATCTCGTAGATGCCGCCGGAGCAGCTGTACGGGTCCTTCACCTGGGCCCGGTCCACCAGGCAGTCCCCGATGTGCTGCCACAGCTCGCCGACCGGCACCGTCTTGACGTTGCCGGCGCCGGTGGAGATCTGCGCCTTCACCGTGGTCGCGAACATGTAGGTCTTGTCGGCCCCGGCGCCCTCGTAGTGCCCGTCGTTCGGGTCACAGACGAACTTGGCGTCCTTCACGTACAGGGTGTCCTGCTTGGGCGGCTTCACCGCCTGGACGTACTTCCAGTTCGGCTTCGGCGCCGGGGTGCTGCACCCCTCCACGTCCTCGCCGGTGCCCGCGTCGCTGCTCGCCGCAGCGGTCGGGCTCTTGCTCGCGCCCGCCTTCGCGGTGGCCTTCGCGCTGCCCGAGGCGGAGGCGCTCGGCACGGCCGAGGGCGCGCTGCTCACCGTCTCCGACGGGGCGGCGGCGGCCCGCCCGTCGCCCTCGTCCTTCTTCTGGCACCCGGTCAGCCCCAGCACCAAGGCCGAGACCACCGCAACACCCGTCACCAGTCCACGAGCTGACATACCGACGACTCCCCCGCACTTCGATCCACGACCGTCAACGACCGGACAGGCTACCCACCACCGCGGACGCCCGCGCCCGGACCCCTGGTTCTCCAGCGGCCCGGGCGCTGATCGAGGGGCGGTCTCAACCCAGCTGGGCCAGGCCCTCGGTGGCGATCCGTTCGAAGACCGCGAGGTCGTTGGCGAAGATCGAGTCCGGCACCGGCCAGTGGATCACCAGCTCGGTGATGCCGATCTCCCGGTACCTCCCCGCCCAGTCCACGAAGGCGTCCAGCGACTGCAGCGGCTTCTCCGCCGTCGACCCCTGGAGCAGCACCTTCTCCAGCTCGGCGACGTCCCGGCCGCGGGCCTCGCAGGCCGCCGCCAGCTTCGCCAGCTGACCGGCGATCACCGCCGGCGCCTGCTCCACCGGCACGTCGGCCGCTCCGCGCGGGTCCCCGTACGTCACCCAGCCCTGCCCGTGCTCGGCCGCCAGCCGCAGCCCGCGCGGCCCGGTCGCCGCCACGTAGAACGGCACCCGGGGCGTCTGCACGCAGCCCGGGACGTTCCGCGCCTCGACCGCCGAGTAGTACGTCCCCGCGCGCGTCGTGGCGTCGTTGGTCAGCAGCTCGTCCAGCAGCGGCACGAACTCCCCGAACCGGTCCGCCCGTTCCTTCGGCGACCAGGCCTCCTGCCCCAGCGCCGTCGCGTCGAACCCCGCCCCGCCGGCCCCGATCCCCAGCGTCAGCCGCCCGCCGGACACGTCGTCGAGCGTGATCAGCTCCTTCGCCAGGGTCACCGGGTGCCGGAAGTTCGGCGAGGTCACCAAGGTCCCCAGCCGGATCCGCTCGGTGGCCGTGGCCGCCGCCGTCAGGGTCGGCAGTGAGCCGAACCACGGCTCCTCGCGGAACGAGCGCCAGGAGAGGTGGTCGTAGGTGTAGGCGGTGTGGAAGCCGAGGTCCTCGGCCCGCCGCCAGATCTTCTGCCCCTCGCTCCACCGGTGGATGGGGAGGATCACCGTACTGAGTCGCATGGGACCGACCCTACGACGCACGGGGGCGGACGCCCCGTCAGGAGCCGTGCGGGACCGGCGTGGTCGACCCGGCGCCGCCGCCACGGCCCCGGCCGCCACCGCCCGGGCCCGGTGATCGACCTGACAGGGTCCGGAGCCGGCCCGGGCGGGCGGAGCTGCGGCCATACCGCTTCCGAACCGTCCGTGAACCCGCGCGGGACTCCTCGGCGTCAGGCTGTACCGACCCGCTCCGCAGGAGGTTCCGTTGTTCGACGCGATGTCCGAGGCCTTCGCCGACGCGCAGTTCTACGCCCCCCTCGGCACGATGGCCGACCCGGGCCGGCGCTTCGCCCCCGCCCGGGTGCCGGACGGCTGGCGCGGTGCCGACCGGGACGTCTGGACGGCGTGGAGCGCCCCCGGGGTCCGCCGGGCCGAGCAGGGCTGGAAGGTCCACGTGTCGGCGCGGCTGGAGCGCGCCCAGGAGGTCCTCGACCTGGTGGCGGACCGGTGCTTCGCCGAGGGGGTGCCGTTCAAGCACCTGTCGGCGCACTTCTTCTACCTCGCGCTGCACCACAAGCACGCGGCCCGGCCCCAGGCGGGCAAGTTCTGCGCCGCGTACCCGCCGGACACCGAGGCCGCCGGACGGCTCCTCGCGGCCCTCGCCGAGGACCTGCGCGGCGAGGAGGGCGGGTACGTCCTCACCGACCGCCGGTACCGCGACTCGCGGACCGTCCACTACCGGTACGGCGCGTTCGGCCCCCGGAGCCGGCTGCTGGCCGACGGCACCGCGCAGCCGCTGGTGCGGGACGGGCACGGCCACGAGGTGCCGGACGTCCGGCTGCCCCGCTTCGCCCTGCCCGACGGGGTCACCGACCCCTTCGTCACCGAGGAGCCGGCCCCGCACCGGGGCGCGATCCGGATCCGCGGCTACGAGGTCCTCACGGTGCTGCGGCCGAGCAACGCGGGCGGTGCCTACCGGGCCCGCGACACCCGGACGGGACGCCTCGTCCTGGTGAAGGAGGCGCGGCCGCACAACGGGTACACCTGGGACGGGGCCGCCGCCCAGGAGCGGCTGCGACGGGAGTACGAGACCCTCACCGCCGTGCACGCGGCCGCTCCGGGCGCCTGCCCCGAGCCGCTGGACCACTTCACCGAGTGGGAGCACGACTTCCTGGTCATGGAGCTGGTCGAGGGGCTCCCGCTGGTGAAGTGGATCAACCGCAGCTCGCCCGTGCTGCTGGCCGGCCGCCCCGCCGAGGACTTCGACCGGTACCACGCCGCCTGCCGCCGCCTGCTCGGCTCGCTGGACGAGGCGCTCGGCCGCCTGCACGCGCTGGGGCTCCGGTTCGGCGACGTGAACCCGGGGAACGTCATCGTCACCCCCGCCGGGGACGCCAGGCTGGTCGACTTCGAGACCGTGACCCCGGTGTCGGCGGCCCCCGCCCGGATGGGCACCCCGGGCTTCGTCCCGCCCCGGGCCCTCGCCGCCGCGCACCCGGACCCCCTGCTCTCCGACCGCTACGGCGCGGCGGCCGTGGCGCTCGCCCTGCTGGCGCCGTTCCCCAACGCCCCGCAGCTGACCCCGGCCAACTTCGCGCTGCTGCGCCGCGACCTGGCGGCCGTCTCGCCGGTGCCCGAGGACCTGTGGCGGCGGGCCACCGCCTTCCACCGGCCGGGTGCGGACGAGGCCGCGGGCCTGCCCGGCCCCGAGGAGGTGGAGGCCGACCCGCTGGGCTGCCTGGCGCGGCTCGCCCGGCGGACGGCCACCGGTCTGCTCGACCTGGCGGCCCCCGAGCGGCCGGACTGGCTCTTCCCGCCGTCGCCCTCGGCCTTCGGCACCAACACGGTCTGCCTGGCGTACGGGACGGCCGGCGTGGTGCACGCCCTGCACCGGGCCGGCCTGCCGGTCCCCGGGGAGGTCGGCGAGCGGCTGCGGCGGGACGCGCTCGCCTCGGCGGACGCGCTGCCGCCCGGGCTCGCGGTCGGCTCGGCCGGCGTCGCGCGGGTGCTGGCCGAGGCCGGGCACCTCGACGAGGCGGTCGGCCTGCTGCGCACCGCCGACGGCCACCCGCTGACGCGGACCACCAGCACGCTGGCGGGCGGTCGGGCCGGGGTCGGCCTCGCCTGGCTCGCCCTGCACCGGCGCACCGGCGACCCGTGCCACCTGGAACGGGCGGCCGCCGCCGGGGACGCGATCCTGCGCACCCCCGACCTGGGGCCCACGCTCGGCGCCGACGACGCCCGCGGCCTGTTCCACGGCCGCTCCGGGCCGGCCCTCTTCCTGCACCGCCTGGCCGACCGCACCGGGGAGCAGCGCTACCGTCGGGCCGGACTCGCGCTGCTGCACGAGGAGTTGGACCGCGCGGTGGAACTGTCCGACGGCTCGCTGTCGTTCGCCGACAACGGCGTGCGCCGTCGGGTCATGCCCTACCTGGCCACCGGCTCCGCCGGGATCGCCACCGTCCTGCTGCGCTACGCGGCGGGCCCGGCGGCCGACGAACGCTGTGCCACCGCCCTGCCCCGGGTCGTCGCCGACACCCGCAAGGTCAGCGCGGCGCAGCCCGGCCTGCACGACGGCTTCGCCGGCCTGGTCCACCTGGCCGCGGAGCACGCCGACTCCACCCGGGACGGAGCCGACCGCGACCACGCGGTGCGGCTGGCGACCGGGCTCCTCAAGTACGCCGTCCCGCACGGTGACGGCGTCCGCTGGCTCGGAACGGGCTCGCTCCGGTTCAGCGCCGACCTGGCCAGTGGCAGCGCGGGGATCCTGCTGGCACTGTGCCGAGCCCTCCACGGCCCGGGTGACGACCGGTTCACCCTGGATCCCCTCAACCAACCGCAGAGAGAAGGGAGTTGGCGATGACCGAGGTTCTCGCCCTGCAGCAGCTCGCGTTCGAGGACGACGAGGAGTCGGAGGACCGCATGTTCCCCTGCTTCAGCATCTACGAGAGCACGATCACCCAGTCCGACTTCTGACCGCCGGAGTCCCCCGCCGCCGCCCCTCGGGGCGGCGGCGCACCGGCGCGTGACGGACCGTCAGGCCTCCGACTGGGCCTCCAGGAAGTAGGCGGTCCCGGTGGTGTCGGCGGTGGTGCCCATCAGGGCGGCGACCACGGCGGCCCGGGCCTCGTTTACGTTCGGCCGGTTCACGCCGATCAGATCGAGTGCCCACGCCAACTCGTCGGGCAGTACGACACCCATTCCGCTTCCACCCCCGTGGCAGACGACCCCAGCAGGCTAGCGGTGCCGCCGCCCTCCGGCACGGACATCATCGGATCCGGCCGGGCGAGGTGTTCGTTGCGGTTCGGTCACGGGGTGTCCGGTTGAGTGGGCATTGTGACGGATCGTCGGGGAAATCGGATTGGGGGGTGGGGGGAATGCGAACCATAATCCGTGCTGTCACGCGCGAGGGCGTGCTTCGGTGAGGAGCAGGGGCCCCGCGTTCGGTTCTTCCGGGGGAGTGCCTTGTCCGCGTCCGAGTACGCGTCAGCACCCGTGCCCGAAACCGCCTCCGTGGAGGCGGCCGGGCCCGAGGGTGGGTCAGTGGGGACGTCGAGCAGCGGCGGTCGGATGCCGCGGGCGCTCGGGGTCGGCCTGGCGGTGGCCGGTCTGGTCGCGGTGACCGCGACCAGTGCCGCCGTCACGGTGGCGGTCGGGAAGCCGGAGGGGAAGCCGGTCGCCGCGGCCGCGCCCTCGGCGAGCGCGAGCGCGTCCGCGACGCCGAGCCCCAGCCCCAGCCCGAGTGCGTCCGCGACGCCGTCGGCCAGCCCGACGCCCGCGCCGAAGCCCACGCCCTCGTCGACCCTGCACGGCACGGTGGACGGGGCGACCCACGGCGGCGACCTGCGGTACTTCCTGCTGCCGATGCCCTGGGGCGCCGAGTCCTACGGCCCGTCGGACGGCGTGAAGTTGACCACCGAGGAGGTGGCCGCGGAGTTCTCCAACGCCGAGGAGATGGGCGAGGTGCTCGCCTCCTACGGCTACAAGAACGACGCGGCGACCCGCCGCTACCGGACGGCCGACGGCCGCCAGGAGGTCAACGTCCGCCTGCTGCGCTTCAAGTCGCGGCAGATGGCGAAGGAGTTCGCCGACGGCATGACGATGAGCAAGGGCGAGAGCTTCGGCATCGACGGCGACCCCGACGGCCGCGGCATCATGCTCAAGCCCGAGCAGGAGGCGTGGACCGGGAAGATGGTCGGCCTCTCGTCCGTCGGCGACGTCGAGTACCAGGTCACCGTGTACGTGAAGGGCACGCCGGACAAGGCCGCGCTGCACGACGCGATGAAGCGTCAGCGAGAGAGGTTGTCCTCCGGTGGCTGAACCGTTCACCACGCCCGAGAGCACCGCGCCGGAGAGCACCGCGCCGGAGAGCACCGCGCCGGAGAGCACCGCGCCGGAGAGCACCGTGCCCGAGGCCCTGGCGCCCGAGCTGCTTGCGGCCGGTGGCGACCCGGAGCCGTCCGCGCCGCGCCGCCCGCTCTCCACCGCCCGCCTGCTGCTGGCGGCCCTGCTGGTCGGCCCGCTGCTCGGCGCCTCGGTCGGCTACGCCGTCCAGGCGGGCAGCCCGCCCACCCCGCTGCCCGTGCTCGCCGTGCCCTCGCCCACCTACCCGGCCGCTCCGGCGGACCCGCAGGCCGTGGCGGAGGCGGCGGTCGCACCGCTGAAGATCGACGGTGACCTGCGCACCCTGCTGGTGCCCCGGCCGCAGGGAACGGAGGACTGGGACTACGACTACGTGTCCGGCTCCGGCTGGTTCACGGTGGGGGAGAAGGCCATGTCGGTCGGCAACTCCGCTTCGTACTTCCGGTCCATGCTCCAGGACGGGTTCCGCCGCGACGCGGTGGCCACCTGGCGCAAGGGGGACGTGAAGTGGCGGGTCGAGCTGATCCAGTACCACTCGGACAAGGCCGTCGCCGCGCAGCGCGAGGCGGAGCGCCACGAGGTGGGCGCCCTGCCGCTGGGCGGGATCTCCGGCGGCGTCTACCAGACCGACGACACGGCGCAGACGTACGTGGACTCCACCGAGCAGTACTACTCCGGGGAGGCGCTGGCCCGGCGCGGTGACGTGGTGATGCGGATCACCGTGTTCTCGCCCGCCAAGGTCGACCGGGACGAGCTCGCCGGCATCGCCAAGCAGCAGTGGGAGCGGCTGGTATGAGCATCCTCGAGAACCCCGGATCCCCGCAGCAGGAGCAGCGGTTGACGGAGGGTCCGGAGCAGCGGCGCCCGAGCCAGGCCCGGCGCACGGCGCTGCGGGCCGGTGCCGCCGTGGTGGCGGCCGCCCTGCTGGGCGTCGGCATCGGCGTCGGTATCCTGCGCGTCCGGTACCCGGAGGGCGGGACCGCGGCGGCCGCGCCGTCCGGTCGGCCGTCGGTCGCGGCGACGGCCACGCCCTCGGCCTCGCCGAGCCCGTCCTTCGGCACCAGGGAGAACGGCAGCCACTTCGGCTCGCTCCGCGACCTGCTGCTGCCGCTGCCGGACGACCACCGGGTCGGCCCGGACGCGGGCGCGTACGGGAACGACACCGAACTGACCGAGGACCAGCGCAAGAACTGGGTCGAGGACCAGCTGCACGACCTGCCCGAGAAGCTCCGGGACGCGCTGCGCAAGGAGTGGCAGGACCAGCCGCTGACCGGCGCCGGCGTGCGCAGCTACGTGGCGTCCGACCACTCGTACGTGGTGACGATCTGGCTGCTGAGGTACCACCAGGAAGCGATCAAGGCGGACACCGCCTGGCAGAACGCGCTGGGTTCGGACTCCGGCCTGTACCGGATCGGCCCGAGCGTGGCCGGTCACGAGCAGGCGCGCTGCTTCCTGCCGTACGCCGCCCCCGGGGCCAAGATCGACCGGCTGGTCTGTTCGGCGGCCGAGGGCGACCTCCGGGTCGAGATGCAGGTGGAGGGGATCGCCCCGCTGCCGAAGGAGAAGACCGTGGAGCTGTTCAGCCGTCAGCTGGACCGGCTGGCCCGTCCGGGAGCGTCCGCATGACCGAGCAGAACGCGCAGCCGGAGCAGAACGCGCAGCCGGCACCGACCGAGCCGCCCGTGCGGGCCGTCGCCCCGCCGCTCGTTCCGGAGCAGTCCGCCCCGGCGCCGGCGCCGGCCCCGGCCGAGGCCGATGTCGTGCCCGGCACCGAGGGCCCGGCCGCGGAGCGGCCGCGCCGCCCCCGCCGCAAGGTGCGGGCCCGCTGGGTGGCCGCCGTGCTGGTGGCGGTGCTGACCGGCACCGGCGCCGCCGCCGCGGTGATCGCCCCGGAGCGGACCGAGCTGCCCGGCCTCAGGACCCCGAACGACGGCCGGTACGTCCTGCCGGAGTTGACGCTGCCTCCGCTGCCCTCCGGCCGGCCCGCCCCGTCGGCCAGCGGTGCGGGCAACCGGCACCACGCCGACCTGCGGCAGCTGCTGCTGCCGGCACCGGCCGGGGTGACCGCCGCGGCCGAACGGAAGGGCTGCGGGGACTACGCCGAGCTGGAGAAGGAGCCGGCCGAGGCCCGCGCGATCCTGCTGCAGAACGGTTGCCGGGACGCGGTCCGCCGGGTCTGGACGGCGCCCGACGGCACCCGGACCGAGCTGTGGCTGCTCCGCTTCGGCTCCGAGGACGAGGCCAAGGCCCACTACCTGGTGATGAACTACGGCCAGCTCAAGGAGCCGGCCGGGCTGGAGGCCTCGGTCGACGGCATCGCCCCGGAGATGGACCGGATCACCACCGTCAAGGTCAGCGCGGACAAGGCGGGCAAGCCCGGCGAGCAGCCCCGGCCGGTCGCCAGGGCCGCGTACTTCCAGCGCGGGGACGTGACGGCGCTGGTGCTGACGGCCAATCAGGAAGGCGTCCCGCTCCAGGCCTTCCGCCAGGTGGCCATGGGCCAGTTCGGCATGCTGGGCTGACGCCCGCGCCCGGCACCGGGCCTGGGCTGACGCCCGCGCCCGGCACCGGGCCTGGGCTGACGCCCGCGCCCGGCACCGGGCCGTCCGACCCTTAGGGGCTGGGCGGCCCGGCGTCATCCTGGGGTAGGGGGAGCGGCTCCTCTCGCCAGCTCATTCCACCCACGGGGCGCGGCCACTAGGTTGGGACGGTGTCCACCACTGTCATCAAGACGGACGCCCTCACCAAGAAGTTCCCCCGGGTCACCGCACTGGACCGGCTCACCGTAGAGGTGCAGCCCGGTGTGGTCGGTCTGGTGGGGGCGAACGGGGCGGGCAAGTCCACACTCATCAAGATCCTGCTCGGGCTGGCCCCGGCGACCTCCGGCACGGGCCAGGTGCTCGGCCTGGACATCGCCACCGAGGGCTCCGCGATCCGCGAGCGGGTCGGCTACATGCCCGAGCACGACTGCCTGCCGCCGGACGTCTCCGCGACGGAGTTCGTGGTGCACATGGCCCGGATGGCCGGGCTGCCGCCGGCCGCCGCGCGCGAGCGGACCGCCGACACGCTGCGCCACGTCGGCCTGTACGAGGAGCGCTACCGCCCGATGGGCGGCTACTCGACCGGCATGAAGCAGCGGGTGAAGCTGGCCCAGGCCCTGGTCCACGACCCGCAGTTGGTGCTGCTGGACGAGCCGACCAACGGCCTGGACCCGGTCGGCCGGGACGAGATGCTCGGCCTGATCCGCCGGGTGCACACCGACTTCGGCATCTCGGTGCTGGTCACCACCCACCTGCTCGGCGAGCTGGAGCGCACCTGCGACCACCTGGTGGTGATCGACGGCGGCCGCCTGCTGCGGTCCTCCTCCACGGCCTCCTTCACCGAGGCGACCCAGCTGCTGGCGGTCGAGGTGACGGACCGTCCGGACGATCCGGGCTTCGACGCCGACGAGGCCGTCCGGGAGCGGCTGGCCGCCGCCGGTCTGGTGGTCCGTCAGGACGGCGCCAAGATCCTGCTGGTGGAGATCGCCGGCGACGAGACCTACGACACCGTCCGGGACACCGTGGCCGATCTGGGCCTCGGCCTGGTCCGGCTGGAGCAGCGCCGCCACCGGGTCTCCGAGATCTTCACGACCGAGTCCACGGAAGGCCGTGCCGATGTCTGAGCAACTTCCCTCCGGAGCGGCGCCGGTGGACTCGCCGGTGGACACCGGGGTCATCCACAACATCGGCTACCGCAGCTACCAGGGCCCGCGGCTCGGCCGCGGCTACGCCACCCGCTCGCTCTACGTGCAGAGCCTGCGCGCCGCCTACGGCCTCGGCCGCTCGGGCAAGTCCAAGGTGCTGCCGATGCTGGTGGCCTCCGCGCTGACGGCCGCCGCCGTGGTGATCGTGGCGATCGGGCTGTTCCTCCAGGGGCCGGTCAAGACCGACCTGTTCCCGGTGGACTACGCGCAGTTCCTCTCCGCCTTCGGCGTGCTGGTGCAGATCTTCGTGGCCGCGCAGGCCCCGGTGCTGATGTCGCGGGACCTGCGCCACCACACCGTGCCGCTGTACTTCTCCCGGCCGATCACCCGCGGCGACTACGTCCGGGCCAAGTTCGCCGCGATGACCTCGGCCATGCTGCTGATGACCGTCACCCCGCTGCTGGTGCTCTACCTGGGCTCGATCCTGGGCGGGCTGCCGCTCGGCAAGAACACCGGGCACTTCCTCCAGGGCCTGGCCGTCGCGGTGGTCCTCTCGGTGCTGTACGCCGCGCTGGGCCTGGCGATCTCCGCGCTGACCCCGCGCAAGGGCTTCGGCGTGGCCGCCATCATGGGCGTGCTGGTGGTGAGCCAGCCGGTCGCGGCCATCTTCTACGTCCTGATCGGCGGCAACCGGATCGACCCGCCGGAGTCCGCGCACTGGGCCTTCCTGCTCTCCCCGACGAACGCCGCCGAGGCGATGCTGAACCAGCTGCTGGACATCAGGACGGCCGGGCCGCTCACCGCCCCGGACGGGATCGGCGTGGTGGTCTTCGCGCTGGCCGTGGCCGCGATGATCGGCGGCTCGTACTGGGCGCTGCTGCGCCGCTACCGGAAGATCTGAGGGAACGTCATGGCCGTCATCACCATCGACAGGGTCTCCCGCTGGTTCGGCAACGTGGTCGCCGTCAACGACGTCAGCATGGAGATCGGGCCGGGCATCACCGGTCTGCTCGGGCCCAACGGCGCGGGCAAGTCCACCCTCATCCACATGATGAGCGGTTTCCTGGCCCCCTCCTCCGGGGCGGTCACCCTGGACGGGGAGCCGATCTGGCGCAACCAGGAGGTCTACCGCAAGATCGGCCTGGTCCCGGAGCGGGAGTCGATGTACGACTACCTGACCGGCTGGGAGTTCGTGCTGGCCAACGCCGAACTGCACGGCCTGGCCGATCCGGGTGCGGCCGCGAAGAGGGCGCTCGGGCTGGTCGAGATGGAGTACGCCCAGGACCGGAAGGCCGGGACGTACTCCAAGGGCATGAAGCAGCGCGTCAAGATGGCCTCCGCACTGGTGCACGACCCCGAGGTGCTGCTGCTGGACGAGCCGTTCAACGGCATGGACCCGCGCCAGCGGCTGCAACTGATGGAGCTGCTGCGGCAGTTCGGCTCGGCCGGGCGGACGGTGCTGTTCTCCTCGCACATCCTGGAGGAGGTCGAGCAGCTGGCCCGGCACATCGAGGTGGTGGTGGCCGGCCGGCACGCCGCCTCCGGTGACTTCCGGAAGATCCGCCGCCTGATGACCGACCGCCCGCACCGCTACCTGGTCCGCTCCAGCGACGACCGCCGGCTGGCCTCCGCGCTGATCGCGGACAGCTCCACCGCCGGGATCCAACTGGACTGGCACGAGCGGGCGCTGCGCATCGAGGCGATCAACTTCCCGCAGTTCACCGCGCTGCTGCCGAAGGTCGCCAAGGAGGCCGGGATCCGGCTCTACACCGTCTCCCCGGCCGACGAGTCGCTGGAGAGCGTCTTCTCCTACCTCGTCGCCAACTGACGCCCCGCCTCCGACGCCCCGTCGCCGACGCCTCGTCGCACCCGAAAGGCTGACCCCTGTGAACCTGACCGTCGCCAGGCTGACCGTCCGCGGCCTGCTGGGGCGCCGCCGCGGCCTCCTGCTGCTGGCCGCGCCCGTGCTGCTGCTGGTGATCTCCGTGATCGCCCGCAGCGGCAGCGAGGACAAGCACGACCTGGCCACCACCATCCTCGGCCAGCTCTCGCTGGGCACCCTGCTCCCGCTGCTCGGCCTGATCGTCGGCACCGGCGTGATCGCCACCGAGATCGACGACGGCTCGATCGTCTACCTGCTGGCCAAGCCGCTGCCCCGTTGGCAGATCATCACCACCAAGCTCGCGGTGGCCGTGGTGACCACCTGGGTCTTCGCGGCCCTGCCCACCCTGGTCGCCGGGCTGGTCCTGGTCGGGACCGAGGACGGCCTCGCGGTCGGCTACGCGGTCGGCACCCTGGTGGCCGGCGCCGCCTACAGCGCGCTCTTCCTCCTGCTCTCGGTGGTCACCCGCAACGCGGTGGTCGTCGGTCTCGGCTACGCCCTCATCTGGGAGAGCCTGATCGGCAACTTCGTCGACGGCGCCAAGACCCTGAGCATCCAGCAGTGGGGCCGCAGCATCGCCGAGTCCGCCGCCGCCGAGGGCGCCATCGACGCCACCGTGGCCACCGCGGTCGCCGTCCCGCTCCTGATCGTGGTCATCCTGGGCGCCACCGCCCTCGCCGCCGTCAAGCTGGCCGGCCTCACCCTGGCCTCCGAGGAGTAGCCCGCATCCCGCACCGCGAACATCCCGCACCGCGAACGAGGAGGGCCCCGGCATCCGCCGGGGCCCTCCTCGTTCGCGGGCACCCACCCGGAACCCTTCGGGGGCGGCCAGGGCCACCTCCCCCGACGGCCACGCAACGCCCCCGAAGGTGAGCACATGCTCACACCGCGTCGATCATCCGCACCACCCCCGTTCGGCGGGGTGTGTCCCGGGGCGCCCCGTGCTAGACGTGCTGTCAACAGTGGCCAGTTGTAGGATGACCGGGCAAGAGGTTGTAGGATGACTGCCGTCCACTGCTGAGCGAACCCGGAAGGAGCCCCCCATGAGTGCGGACGGGCTGCAGGCCGCCGGGCGGCGTTCGCTGGTGGACGTGACGATCGAGCAGCTGCGCGAGCAGCTGAGCGCCGGGAGCTGGCCGGTCGGGGCGCGGATCCCGACCGAGCACGAGCTGGCCGAGCGGCTCGGTGTCGGGCGGAACACGGTGCGGGAGGCGATCCGGGTGCTGGTGCACGCGGGGATGCTGGTCTCGCGCCAGGGGGAGGGCACCTTCGTGACCTCCACCACCGACCCGGCCGCGGTGCTGCGCGGGGTGCAGCGCTCCGGCGTCCGGGACGTGCTGGAGGTCCGGGCCGCGCTGGAGGCCGAGGCCGCTCGCCTGGCCGCCGTGCGGCACACCCCCGAGGACATCGCCCGGATGCGTGCCGCGCTGGCCCGCGAGGCCGAGATCATCGCCGCCGAGCCCGACCGGGCGGGGCGCGAGGCGACCGTCGAGCACGACCTGGAGTTCCACACCGCGGTGGTCGAGGCCGCCCACAACCCGGCGCTGACCGAGGTCTACCGGTACTTCGGGGCCTCGGTGCGCGAGTCGATGCGGACCGCCTTCGGCGACCACGAGATGCCCGAGGTGGTCGTCGCCACCCACGAGGCGCTGGTGGACGCGATCGAGAGCGGCGACCCGGAGCTGGCCGAGGCCGCCTGTCGCCGGCTGCTCGCGGAGCCGACGGCCGCCGTGGAGCAGCTGCTCGCCGCCATCGCCGCGCGGAAGTGACGACCGTTCAGCCCGAGTCGTAGCCCGCGCACGTCACCGGCCGCACGAGCCGGTCCCTTCCTCGTTCCGCCCCGCCCTGTCCGGAGAAGACACCACCGTCATGACGGTCACCCACGCCCAGCAGCTCGCCACCCCGACGGTCCGTACCCGCACCAGGCTCGCCCACCCCGCGCTGATGCTGCTCGGCATCGTGCTGGTGGCGCTCAACATGCGGGCCTGCCTGGCCGCGATCTCCCCGCTGGTCGGCGAGATCCAGCGCACCTTCGGCCTGTCGGCCACCGCGGCCGGTCTGATCACCACCGTGCCGGTGCTGTTCCAGGGCCTGGGCGCCCCGCTGACGCCCCGGCTGACCCGGCGCTTCGGCGCGGAGAAGGTGGTGCTCGGCGCGGTGCTCACGCTGGGCGCGGGGGTGCTGCTCCGGGTGCTGCCCAACGTCGCGGCGCTGTACGCGGGGTGCATGGTGATCGGGATCGCCATCGCGGTGCTGAACGTCTCCATGCCGGGCCTGGTGAAGCGGGAGTTCCCGGGGAACGCGGCCACCATGACCGGTGTCTACTCCACCACCATGCTGGTCGGCGCGACCCTCGCGGCGGCCACCTCGGTGCCGCTGGAGAAGGTGCTCGGCGGCGGTTGGCAGGGCTCGCTGGCGGCCTGGTCGGTGCTGGCGCTGGTGGCCGCGGCGGCCTGGCTGCCGCAGGTGCTGAAGTCCCGTCAGGAGAAGGCCGCGGTCGCGGCCGCTCCGGCCGGTGCGGCGATCGCGAACATCTGGCGGAACGGGCTGTCCTGGCGGATCAGCGTCTTCATGGGCGTCTCCTCGCTGATGGTCTACACGCTGGTGGCCTGGATGCCGACCATCCTGGCGGACCACGGCATGGACCGCGGCGAGGCCGGTCTGGTCTTCGCGTTCAGCAACCTGGTCCAGGTGATCGGCGCCTTCCTGGTCCCGCTGATTGCCGGCCGGATGACCCGTCAGCGCGGGCTCGCGGTCACGATGGCCGGGCTCAACGCGGTGGGCATCGCCGTCCTGCTGCTGGCCCCGGTCTCCGGCGCCTGGCTGGCCGCCGGCGTGCTCGGCATCGCCCAGGGCGGCTCGCTCGGACTGGCGCTGGCCTTCATCGTGCTGCGCACCCGCAGCGCGCTGGGCGCGGCGCAGCTCGGCGGCATGACCCAGGCGGTGGGCTACCTGGTGGCGGCCGCCGGGCCGGTCGGCGCGGGCGCGCTGCACCAGCTGACGGGCGGTTGGGAGCTGCCGCTCGTGCTGCTGCTGGCGCTCGCCGCGGTGGCGGCGGTGGCCGGCTGGGGCGCCGGGCGCAACCAGGTGCTCTGAGCGGCCCCGCCGCCACCTGACACAGTCGGGGTGCCGATCGCCTCCGGGAGTGCCCGAAGAGGCCCTCGACCACCCTCCGTGTCCCTACCGTTGGCGGCATGACAGCTGCCGCTTCCCTGGCCACCGCTCAGGTCTCGCTCGGCGATCCCGAGGTCCGGTACCCGCTCTGGCCCGCCCTCACCGCCGGGTGCCCGGTCACCAGCACCCCCGAGCTCGCCTACCCGGTCGAGGTCGACTACGACTACCCGGCCGTCCCGGCCGCCCTGTTCGCGCAGCCGCCCGGCCCGGGCCTGGACCGCTGGGCCCCGCTGCTGCCCCCGCTGGACGCGCCCACCCTCGGGGAGGGCGGCACCCCGCTGCTCGCCCTCCCCGACGGCACCCTGGTCAAGGACGAGTCCCGCAACCCGACCTGGAGCCACAAGGACCGCCTCAACCGGGTAACGGTCAGCGCCGCCGTCCACCAGGGCGCGCCCGGCATCGTGGTGGCCTCCTCCGGCAACCACGGCGCCTCGGCCGCCGCGTACGCCGCCCGGGCGGGGCTGCGCTGCGTGGTGCTGGCCTCGGCGAGCTCGCCGCCGGCCGTGCAGTCCTTCCTGAACGCCTACGGTGCGCTGGTGCTCCCGGTGCCGGTCGAGGCCCGCTGGCCGCTGCTGCGGCAGATCGCCGAGCGGACCGGCTTCCACCCCGTCAGCAACCACACCCGCACCCACACCGGCCACGGCTTCGGTGCCGAGGGCTACAAGACGGTGGCGTACGAGCTGCACGCCGAACTGGGAACCCCGGCGGCGGTGTTCGTGCCGACGGGGTACGGGGAGCTGCTGTACGGGGTGTGGAAGGGCTTCGCCGAGCTGCACCGGCTGGGCGTGGCGGCCCGGGTGCCGAGGGTCTTCGGCTGCGAGCCGGCCGCCGGCGGCCCGCTGGCGGCGGCGGTGCGCACCGGCGTCCCGGCCGCGGTGGTGGAGGTCGGCCCGACGGAGGCGTACGCGATCGACGTCACCAACGGCGGCCACCGGGGGGTCCGGGCGGTCACCGCGAGCGGTGGCGGTGCGCTGCTGCTGACGGACCGGGAGGTCCGGGCCGCGCACGGGGAGTTGGCGGCCCAGGGGCTGTGGTGCGAGTTCTCCTCGGCGATCGGGCTGGCCGGTCTGCGGCAGCTGGGCGGGCCGGCGGCCTTCGACGGGCCGGTGGTCTGCGTCTCCACCTCCAGCGGCTTCAAGGACCTGCGGGTGGGCACCGAGCGGGCCGAGGCGCTGGACCCGGAGTGGGAGGCGGTGGCGGGCCGGCTGAAGGCGGCGGGGATCGAGGCCTGAGCGGTCCGGGCGGCCCGGGCGGCCCGAACGGTTCACCGGTGCGGAACCGCGCCGCCGTGCCCTGCGTTTCTCCGTTCGCCGTTCCCCTTTCCCGGAGTTGGAGTACCGCCCCATGGTGTTCAAGAAGCTGCTCGGTGCCCTCGGTGTCGGCGGCCCGGCCGTCGACACGGTGCTGTCCACGCCCGTGGTGCGGCCCGGTGGCCTGATCGAGGGTCAGGTCCACCTGACCGGCGGCAGCCAGGAGGCGGCGGTCAACGCGATCACGCTCGATCTGGTCGCCCGCGTGGAGATCGAGCACTCCGAGGGCGAGGCGAACGGCCTGGCCGGCTTCGCCCGGCACGTGGTGACCGGTCCGTTCACCCTGGCGGCGGGCGAGCGGCGCTCGCTCCCGTTCTCCTTCGCGGCCCCGTACGAGATCCCGGTGACCGAGCTGGCCGGGCAGCACCTGCACGGCATGGCGCTGGGCGTGCGGACCGAGGTGGACATCGCCGGGGCCCGGGACAAGGGCGACGCCGACCCGCTCGGGGTGGAGCCGCTGCCGGTGCAGCGCGCGCTGCTGGAGGCCTTCACGGCGCTCGGCTTCCGCTTCCGCTCCGCCGACCTGGAGGCCGGGCGGATCCACGGCACCGCGCAGGGCCTGCCGTTCTACCAGGAGATCGAGTACCTGGCCGCGCCGCAGTACGCGGACCGGTTCGGCGCGCTGGAGCTGACCCTGATCACCTCGGCCGAACGGGTCGAGGTGGTGCTCGAGTTCGACCGCCGGAGCAGCGACGTGGTCAACCACCACGTGGTGGAGCACGCAGTGGCCGGACAGGACCTCACCGGCCTGGTGGACGGCTGGATCCAGGAGGCGCTGGCCAAGGGCCCGTACGGCCACGGTCACGCCCACGGCCACGGTGGCGGGCACGGCTTCGGCGGCGGCCTGGTGGCGGGTGCGGCGGTCGGGGTGGTCGGCGGTCTGGTGGTCGAGGAGTTCATGGACGAAGTGGTCGAGGAGGCGTTCGAGGACGCCTTCGAGGATGCCTTCGAGGACTGATCCGATCGGGGTCACGGGGCTTGGTGGATCCTGCAATCGGGAGCCCGCCCCGTGACTCCGCAATGTTGCCTTTATATGCTCCGCAGAAGCTCTCCACGGCGGTATGCGGTCGGGGCGAAGCTGACGGAGTAGTACCTGGCTGCTGGTGGAGGGTGTGCGAATGTCTGGCCAGAGGCCGGGGTCCCCGGACCACGCCGAATGGTGGCGCGACGACGCCGCTCACGGGGGGGCCTACCAGGACCCGTACCAGCAGCAGTCGTACCCGCAGCAACCGCAGTACCAGCAACCGCAGTACCAGCAGCCGCAGTACCCGCAGCAGGGCTACTACCAGCAGCCGCAGGCGCCCTATCAGCCGCAGGACCCGTACCAGGAGCAGTACCAGCAGGTGCCGCAGCAGGTCCCGCCGCCGCAGCGGGCCCAGCGGCCGGTCCCGGAGCCCGAGCCGGAGCACCTCGACCAGGAGCCGGTGCCGCGGCAGCCCACCGGCGGCCGGGCCGAGGCGCGCCGGGCCCAGCAGGCGGCCGCACTGGCGGCGCAGGGCGGCGCGGGCGCCGAGGACGGCACGCCGCCGGCCGGGCCCGGCCGGGCCGCGACCCGGGCCGCCGCGGCCAAGGGGGCGCCCAAGCGCAGCCGGAAGAAGATCGTCGCCCTGGTCGCGGCCGGGGCGATGGCCCTGGTGGTCTGCGCCGGCGGCGCGCTCTACCTGAAGTTCAACGGCAACCTCAGCACCTTCGGCAGCGACGGCCTGAACGAGGACCGCCCGGACGCCGCAGCGCCCGACGCCAACGGCAACACCCCGCTCAACGTGCTGCTGATCGGCTCCGACTCGCGGGCCGGCGACAACGCCAACCTGGGCGGCGGCGAGGAGGGCGGCGCGCGCTCCGACACCACGATCCTGCTGCACGTCTACGCCGACCGGAAGCACGCGGTCGGTGTCTCCTTCCCGCGCGACGCGCTGGTCACCCGCCCCAAGTGCAAGCTCCCGAACGGGAAGTGGACCAAGGAGGAGGCCGGGGTCATGTTCAACTCCGCCTTCTCCGTGGGCGGCACCGAGGAGGGCAACCCGGCCTGCACCCAGAACACCGTGGAGAAGCTCACCGGCCTGCGGGTCGACCACACCATCGTGGTGAGCTTCCAGGGCTTCGCCGCCATCACCGACGCGGTCGGCGGCGTCAACGTCTGCCTGCCCAACGCCATCTCCGAGGGCGACCTCAACCCGAACCTGCACCGCAAGGGCAAGCAGATCTTCCCCAAGGGCGAGCAGAAGGTCTCGGGCCAGAAGGCGCTGGACTACGTCCGGCTCCGGCACGGCATCGGCGACGGCTCGGACATCGGCCGGATGAAGCGTCAGCAGGCCTTCCTGGGTTCGCTGATCAAGGACATCAAGGCCAAGGGCATGGACGCCGGGACGCTGCTCCCGCTGGCCGACGCGGCCACCAAGTCGATCACCGTGGACGAGGCGCTCGGCTCCCCGGCCAAGCTGCTCTCCTTCGCGCTGCAGATGAAGAACATCGACCTCAAGAACATCCAGTTCATCACCCCGCCGTGGCGCTTCGAGGGCTCCCGGGTGGCCTTCCAGAAGCCCGACGTGGACGCCCTCTGGGCCGCCCTGAAGAGCGGCCGCACGCTGGACGGCCAGGACGCCAACGCACCCGCCGCGGGCGGCGGTTCGCCCGCCCCGGCCGCGCCCTCGCCCAGCCCCTCGCCGACCCAGGCCGCCCCGTCCGCGGTCAAGGGCACCGGCGTGAAGGTGAACGTCTACAACGGCACCACCACCGCCGGGCTGGCCACCGGCGCGGTCACCAAGCTGAAGGACTCCAAGTTCACGGTCGGCGCCACCGGTAACGCCTCCACCCAGAACCACACCACGACCACCGTGCAGTACGGCCCGGGCCAGAAGGCCGGTGCCCAGCTGGTCGCCGACCTGTTCCCCGGGGCCGCCCTGGAGTCCTCCACCAAGGCCGGCATCAACCTGGTGCTCGGCCAGGACTACGCCGCGGCCAACGGCGCCACCACCCCGGCCGCCGGCGGCGCCGGCGCCACCCCGACCGCGCTGCCCACCAGCATCTCGGGCGCGGCCCGCTCCGCGGACGCCCCGGCCTGCGACGACCTCACCTACGGCAGCCCGGGCTGACGACGCGTCAGGGGCCCGGCGCGTGCGCACCGGGCCCCTGCTGACGGTCCCTCGGACGGGTTGACGGCCCCTCGGACGGGCCCGGCGGGCCCGTTCCCGGGTCAGCCGTAGAGCCGCTCCAGGACGACGGCCACGCCGTCCTCGTCGTTGCCCGCGGTCACCTCGTCGGCCACCGCCAGCAGCTGCTCGTGGGCGTTGGCCATGGCCACCCCGTGCCCGGCCCAGCCGAACATCGGGACGTCGTTCGGCATGTCGCCGAAGGCGATGGTCTCGGAGCCCTTCACGCCCAGCCGGTGCGCGGCCACCGCGAGGCCGGTCGCCTTGGACAGGCCCAGCGGCAGCATCTCGACCACCCCGGGGCCGGCCATCGTGATGGTCACCAGGTCGCCCGCCAACCGCTCGGCCGCGGCGGCCAGTTCGTCGTCGGTGTGCTCCGGGTGCTGGAGGTAGAGCTTGCTCACCGGCTCGGCCAGCAGCTCGTCCCGCTCCACCCGGCGGATCGGCAGCCCGGTGCCGATCTCCAGCGCGTAGCCGGGCCCGGTGATCACCTCGCCGTCCAGCCCGTCCTGGCTGGCCGCGACGGCCATGGTGCCGATCTCGGCCTCGATCTTGGCCAGTGCGGCGGCGGCCAGCCGCCGGTCCAGGGTGAGCGAGGTGAGCAGCCGGTGCTCGCCCGCGTCGTAGACCTGGGCGCCCTGCGCGCAGACCGCCAGGCCGGTGTAGCCGATCTCGTCGAAGACCGTCCTGGTCCAGCGTGCCCCCCGCCCGGTCACGATGATGTGCCGCGCCCCGGCCGCGCCGGCCAGGGCCAGCGCGGCGCGGTTGCGCTCCGAGACGGTCTCCGCCGAACTCAGCAGGGTGCCGTCCAGGTCGGTCGCGACCAGGCGGTAGGGCAGGGGGGTCACTTGACGGGTTCCAGGACGGAACGCCCGCCGAGGTAGGGCCGCAGCGCCTCGGGGACGACCACCGAGCCGTCCTCCTGCTGGTGGTTCTCCAGCAGCGCCACGATGGTGCGGGGCACGGCCACCAGGGTGCCGTTCAGGGTGGCCAGCGGGCGCACCCCGTTCTCGTCGCGCAGGCGGATGGCCAGGCGGCGGGACTGGTACTCGGTGGTGTTCGAGGTCGAGGTGACCTCGCGGTACTTGCCCTGGGTCGGCACCCAGGCCTCGATGTCGAACTTGCGGACCGCCGAGGAGCCGAGGTCGCCGGAGGCGACGTCGATCACCCGGTAGGGCAGCTCCAGCGCGTTCAGGAAGTCCTTCTCCCACTGGAGCAGGCGGCGGTGCTCGGCCTCGGCGTCCTCGGGCGTGGTGAAGACGAACATCTCCACCTTCTCGAACTGGTGCACCCGGATGATGCCGCGGGTGTCCTTGCCGTAGGTGCCGGCCTCGCGGCGGAAGCAGGACGAGTAACCGGCGTACCGCAGCGGGAGCTTGTCCGCGTCGAGGATCTCGTCCATGTGGTACGCGGCGAGCGGGACCTCGGAGGTGCCGACCAGGTAGCGGTCCTCCTCCTCCAGGAAGTAGACGTTCTCCGCCGCCTGGCCCAGGAAGCCGGTGCCGTCCATGGCCGCCGGGCGGACCAGGGCCGGGGTGATCATCGGGATGAAGCCGGCCGAAGTGGCCTGCGCGATCGCCATGTTGACCAGGGCGAGCTCCAGCAGCGCGCCGACGCCGGTCAGGTAGTAGGAGCGCGCACCGGCCACCTTGGCCCCGCGCTCGGTGTCGATCGCACCGAGGATCTTGCCCAGCTCGACGTGGTCGCGGGGCTCGAAGCCCTCGGCCGCGAAGTCGCGCGGGGTGCCGATCTCCTCGAGGGTGACGAAGTCCTCCTCGCCGCCGACCGGGGCGGCCGGGTCGATCAGGTTCGCCAGCCCGCGGGCGAGGCGGTCGGCCTCCTCGGTGGCCTCGCGCAGCTCGGCCTCGGCGGCCTTCACCTCCGCGGACAGCTCGCCGGTCCGCTTCAGCAGGGCGGCCTTCTCCTCGCCCTGGGCCTTGGGGATCTGCTTGCCCAGGGTCTTCTGCTCACTGCGCAGCTCGTCGAAGCGCGTGGAGGAGGAGCGGCGCCGCTCGTCGGCTGCGAGGAGGGAGTCGACCAGGTCGACGTCCTCTCCACGGACGCGCTGCGAGGCGCGCACTCGGTCAGGGTCCTCACGGAGCAGGCGAAGGTCAATCACGGGCCCCAGCCTACCGGGGTGGGGGGTTCCGTCCGGAACGGGTTTCGCCGGTGTCGGACACTGTCCGGTCCATGGATTTATGTCCGCTTTT
The DNA here is from genome assembly GCF_053596675.1 of Kitasatospora sp. NPDC001664. Classification (NCBI taxonomy): domain Bacteria; kingdom Bacillati; phylum Actinomycetota; class Actinomycetes; order Kitasatosporales; family Streptomycetaceae; genus Kitasatospora; species Kitasatospora sp. NPDC001664. The sequence continues at coordinate 281,945 of NZ_JBSFGS010000008.1, read as the reverse complement.
GTGGCACTGTGCCCCCGCGCACGTGTCAGGTCGGGCTGTGGACTGTGTCGAGTGGCTGGGGATAACTCCGCCGAGCCTGTGGATAACCACTGTGGAGAACCGCTCCCGGGCCCGCTGTCCACAGGTCCGGCGGCGGGCCTGTGGACGAGTCGGAAGTGACGGTTGTGGTGGCGATCCGCCAAGGAATTGAGGTTTGAAACCTCGATACGCCCACACGGGTAAGGGAATTTACCCACTCGGCCGGGTGATTTGCGGGATCGGGGGTGACTCTGATCCGATTAGTCGGCTCCGACCGAGAAGCAGATGATCTGACCAGCTCCCGCAGTGGATATGCCGGTTTGTCGACTCGTCCCCAGGGCTGTGGATAACTCGGTGGAGGGCCGCCTGTGGACGGCCCCCGGGGGCCTGTGGACGAAGCATGCCGCCCGCCCCGGCGGGGCGGGCGACGGTCGGGAGCCCGCACTGCACCGCGCGGGTGAAGGGCTCCGCGTGTCGGAAATGGGACCTGAACGGTCGAAAGCGGTCGGCTCGGATCAGTTCCGGGCAAAGGCTCCGGAGAACGGACTCAGAGTTCGCCGCGTCCGTCCAGGCAGCGCGAGAGCCAGTCGGCGGCGGCGCTGAAATCCTGGTCCGAGGTGCCCGGCCGGAGCGCGGTCGGCGCCCCGTGGTCCGCCCGCGGATAGGAGCCGAGGAAGCGCACCTGCGGACAGATCCGCCGCAGGCCCATCAGTGCCTCGCTCACCCGGCGCTCGCTCAGGTGCCCCTCGCAGTCGATCAGGAAGCAGTACTGCCCGAGCCCCTCACCGGTCGGCCGGGACTCGATCCGCATCAGGTTGATCCCGCGCACGGCGAACTCCTGGAGCAGCTCCAGCAGCGCGCCCGGGTGGTCGTCCGGCAGCCAGACCACCATCGAGGTCTTGTCCGCCCCGGTCGGCGAGGAGACCCGTCCGGGCCGGCCCACCAGCACGAACCGGGTGGTCGCGTTGGCCGCGTCGTGGATGTCGGTGACCAACGGCTCCAACTGGTAGATCGGCGCCGCGAACTCACCGGCGAACGCCCCGTCGAACCGGCCCTCCTGGACCAGCCGCGCGCCGTCCGCGTTCGAGGCCGCCGACTCCCAGCGGGCGTCCGGCAGGTTCGCCGCCAGCCACTTGCGCACCTGCGGCTGGGCCACCGGGTGGCTGGTCACCGTCTTGATGTCCTCCAGCACCGTGCCGGGGCGCACCAACAGGGCGAAGGAGATCGGCAGCAGCACCTCGCGGTAGATCATCAGCGGCCCGCCGTTGGCGAGTTCGTCGCTGGTCGCCGTGACGGCGCCCTCCACCGAGTTCTCCACCGGCACGAACGCCCCGCTCGCCTCCCCGGCCCGCACCGCGTCCAGCACCGCCGGCACCGAGGCCAACGGCACCAGCTCCCGGGTCGCCGCCTCCGGCAGCGTCCGCAGCGCCGCCTCGGTGAACGTCCCCTCGGGGCCCAGGTAGGTGTACCGGGTCGCCGACATACCGCCTCCGAACGCATCGCAACAGCCAGACCGATCCACCTTAGCCAGTCCCACGCACCCCCACCGACCCGTCCGCCGAGTGGTCACACCGGGGGCGCGAGGAACTGCGCGAGGGGGAACGGCAGCACCGGCAACCGGCTGACGGCGGTTCAGTTGCCGGTGCGCCGCCTTCCGGCCCGCGCAGTTCCTCGCGCCCCCGGCGGCGTGGCCGATTCCCACCGGGGGTTATCCCCACCCCGGGGACGCCAGGGGACTCCATGGTTCCCGGAGCCCGTCGTTCCTAGGTTGGGAGATGCCGAAGATCCCGCCCCGGAAGGACCCCGATGGCCGTCCAGCAAGCCCACTCCGCCGCCGTCGAACTGCGCGGCGTACAGCGCCGTTACGGCTCCGTGCAGGCCCTGCGCGGCATCGACCTGGTGCTGCCCCGGGGCGGCTTCACCGCGGTGATGGGCCCGTCCGGCTCGGGCAAGAGCACCTTCCTGCAGTGCGCCGCCGGCCTCGACCGCCCGGACGCCGGCCAGGTGCTCCTCGGCGGCACCGACCTGGCCACCCTCGGCGAGAACAAGCTGACCCGGCTGCGCCGCAGCCGCATCGGCTTCGTCTTCCAGTCCTTCAACCTGCTCCCCTCCCTGACCGTCCGTCAGAACGTCCTGCTCCCGCAGCGCCTGGCCGGCGCCCGCCAGGACCGCCGCCGGGCCGACGAACTCCTCGCCCGGGTCGGCCTGCCGGAGCACGGCGGCCGCCGACCGCACGAGCTCTCCGGCGGCCAGCAGCAGCGGGTGGCCATCGCCCGCGCGCTGGTCACCGACCCGGAGGTGGTCTTCGCGGACGAGCCGACCGGCGCCCTGGACGCCCGGACCGCGCACGAGGTGCTGGGCCTGCTCCGCCGGGCGGTGGACGAACTGGGCGCCACCGTGGTGATGGTCACCCACGACCCGGTCGCGGCCTCGCACGCGGACCGGGTGCTCTTCCTCGCCGACGGCCTGCTGGTCTCCGCCCTGGAGCGCCCCGACCCGCAGACCGTCTCCGACCACCTGCTGCGCCTCACCGCCCGTGCCACCCACGCCGGTTCGGCGGTGGCGGCATGAGCGCCCTCGGCCTGGCCGCCGCCTCGGTGCGGGCCCGCCCGGCGGCCTTCGTCGGCAGCTTCGTCGCGCTGCTGTTCGGCGCCGTCGTCACCATCGCCTGCGGCGTCCTGCTCCAGACCGGCCTGACCGCGTCCCTCCCGCCGGTGAAGTACGCCGGGGCCCCGGTCGTGGTGGCGAACCGGGCCTCGGCCGAGGTCACCGTGGCCCCGGTCCCCGGCGAGAAGCCCGAGACCACCCGCATCACGCTGCCCGAAAGGGCAAGGGTGGAGCTGGAGTTGGCCGGCCGGATCGCCGCCCTTCCGGGCGTGGCCTCGGCCGTCCCCGAGCTCTCCTTCCCGGTCACCACCACGGCCGGCCCGTCCACCGCCACCGCCCTGACCGGTACCGACGGCCTGCAGGGCCGCGCCCCCGCCGCCGCCGAGCTCGCGGCCGGTGCGGACACCCCGTACCGCACCGGCGACCGGGTCACCCTCAACACCCCCTCCGGTCCCCGGAGTTACCTGGTCACCGGCACCCTGCCGGGCCGTACCGGCCTCTGGCTCGACCCGGCCGAGGCGGCCCGCGCCGCCGGCCATCCGGGCCGGGTGGACGTCATCGCGGTGCAGCCGAAGCCCGGCGTCAGCACCGCCGAACTCGCCGACCAGGTACGGACGGTGGCCGCCGGCGCCCAGGTGCTGACCGGGGACGACCGCGCCACCGCCGAGCAGCCGCAGCTCGCCAACACCCGGGAGATGCTCACCGCCCTCGGCGGCTCCTTCGGCGGCATCACCGCCCTGACGGCGGTCTTCGTGGTGCTCGGCACCGTCGCCCTGGCCACCAACCAGCGGTCCCGCGAGTTCGCCCTGCTGCGCGCGGTCGGCGCCACCCCGGGCCAGATCCGCCGCACGGTGGCGACCGAGGCCGCGCTGCTGGCACCGGTCGCCGGAGCCCTGGCCGTGCTGCCCGGACTGGGCCTGGCCCGCTGGTGGTTCGGGCAGATGACGGAGCGCGGCATGGTGGCCGAGGGCGTGGCGCTGAACACCGGCCCGATCCCGGTGCTGGCCGCGGTCGGCACCGGACTGCTCTCCGCCCTGCTGGGCGGCTGGCTGGCGGCCCGCCGCCCGGCCAAGCTGCGGCCCGGACTGGCGCTCAGCGAGTCGGCGGCCGAGCGCCCCGGGCTCGGCAAGGTCCGCACCCTGTTCGGCGCGCTGGCCCTGGCCGGCGGCCTCGCACTGGCGGGCGTCGCGGCGAACCTCGGCGGCTCCGACGCCGCCAACACCGCGCTGGGCGTGGTGATGTGCCTGCTGCTGGCGGTCGGCCTGCTCGGCCCCCTGCTGGCCCGGGCCGCCGCCGCCGTCCTCGGCTGGCCGCTGCGCCTGCGCGGCGCGGCCGCCTCGCTGGCCGCCGACAACACCCGGGCCAACGCCCGCCGGCTGGCCTCGGCGATCACCCCGATCGTGATGGTCACCGCCTTCTGCGGCACCCTGCTCTTCCTGCAGAGCACCCTCACCCACGCCGCGGGCGAGCAGGCCCGCCGCGGCCTGGTCGCCGACCACGTGGTCACCTCCGCCGGCCCGGGGCTGTCCCCGGACACCGTGGCCAGGGCGGCCCGCCTGCCCGGCGTCGGTGCGGCGGTCGGCATCCTCGACACCGCGGTCGCCCACCGCTCCGGCGACACCCCGGCCACCGCCACCGCCCTGGGCATCTCCTGCGACCCGGCGGCCTACGCCCGGGTGCTCGACCTCGGCGTGCGCGACGGCGACCTGTCCGGCCTGGCCCGCCCCGGCACGGTCGCGCTGGCCGCCGGTCTGGCCGAGGACCTCGGCGTGACGGTCGGTCAGCACGCCGCCCTCTGGCTCGGCGACGGCACCCCGGTGGAGCCGCTCGTGGTGGCCACCTACGACCGCGGCCTCGGCCTCGGCGAGGCCGTCCTGCCCCGCGCCGACCTGGCCGCCCACGTCACCACCGGCTACGACGGCCGGCTGCTGGTCCGGGCCGCCGACGGTGCCGACCGCGCCGCCGTGGCACGGGAGTTGGCCGGCCTCGGCGCGGTCACCGTGACCGACGCGGCCGAGCACGGCGCCCAGGCCGACCGCGACCGCGAGGCCAGCGGCTGGGCCAACTCCGTGATGGCGGCGGTGCTCGGCGGCTTCGCGGCCGTCGCCGCGGCCAACACCCTGGTGATGACCGTCCTGGACCGCCGCCGCGAGCTCACCCTCCTCAGGCTGGCCGGCTCCACCCGCCGCCAGATCCGCGGCATGCTCCGCTGGGAGGGCCTCCTGGTCGCCTCGGCCGGCCTCCTGATCGGCACCGCCATCGCCTGGGCCACCCTCACCCCCATCGCCCGCGGCCTCACCGGCGGCACCCCCTACGTCCCCCCGACCCTCGCCCTCCCCCTCGCCGGAGCGGTCGTCCTCCTCGCCCTCGCCTCCACCGCTCTCCCAGGTCGGGCGATCATTTCGCGGCGCTGAGGAAATCGGTCACCCCGGGGGCGCGAGGAACTGCGCGAGTCGGAAGGCGGCCCAGCGCTAGATCGGGGCAGGCGAGCCAGTTGCACGCGCTGCCGTTCCCCCGCGCGCAGTTCCTCGCGCCCCCGGCATCACCAACCCCGCTCAGCCCTCCAGGAGTTGCTGCCCGACGTACCCGCCCTCGGGTGCGCCGGGCGGCACCGCGTACAGCCCCGAACTCTCGTGCCGCAGGAACCGCGAGAGCCCGTCCCCCCGGGCCAACTTCCGCTGCACCGGGACGAACCCCCGCAACGGATCGGCCTGGTACGCGACGAAGAGCAGCCCCGCGTCCGGCGACCCGTCCGCCGTGACCCCGTCCGCGTAGGAGAACCCCCGCCGCAGCATGGCGGCACCGCCGTTCGCGGAGGGCGCCGCCACCCGCACGTGCGCGTCGGCGGGGATCAGCAACCCCCCGTCCGGCCCGGTGGCGGTGAGGTCCACCGGCGTGTGCTCGCCCCCGCCCGAGAGCGGGCCGCCGTCCGACTTCCGCCGTCCGATCACCCGCTCCTGACGGTCCGTCGGCAGGCTCTCCCAGTTGTCCAGCAGCATCCGGATCCGCCGCACCACCGCGTACGTCCCGCCCCGCATCCAGTCCGACCCGCCCGCGAACACCTTCTCCTCGAACCCGGCCTCACCCGCCTTGGGGTTCCCGGTGCCGTCGATCTGGCCCATCAGGTTCCGCGGCGTCATCGGCCGCTCGGTGGCCCCGGGCGTCCGGCTGAAGCCCGCCATCTGCCATCGGAGGGCCGCCGCCCCCGTCGCCTGCCGCTGCAGCACCCGGAACGCGTGGAAGACCACCAGCGCGTCGTCCGCCCCGATCTGCACCCAGAGGTCGCCCTCGCTCCGCGCCGGGTCGATCGCGTCCTCGGGGAAGGCCGGCAGCGGGGCCAGTGCAGCCGGCCGACGGTCCGTCAGACCGGCCTTCTCGAAGAGCGCGGCCCCGAACCCGAAGGTGAAGGTCAGCCCGCACGGCCCGGCGTCCAGCGCGATCTGGTTCTCCGCCGACTCGGCCGTCTCCCCCCGGGCCAACCGCGCGGCGGTCGCCGACCACTGCCGCAGCAGCTGCCGCAGCCCGTCCCGGCCCGTGCCCGGGGCCAGGTCGAAGGCGGCCAACTGCACCCGGGCCTGGCCCGGTTCGGTGATCCCGGCCTGCCTCGGCCCGAAGAACGGGACGGCGGCCCGGCCCAGGGCCGCCGGAGCCCCGGCGGGGGAGTCGGCCAGCGCCTGCCGGCCCAGGGCACCGCCGGCCACGCCGACGGTCAGCCCGGCGGCTCCGACTCCGCCCAGGACGGCGCGGCGGGAGAGAGGGGACGCGCTCATGGTGCTCAGCCGATCTTCAGGGGTTTCACCTCGGTCACCTGGTCGATGTCGGAGGACCGCACGGTCACCGACACCACCCAGTTGCCCGCCAGCGGGAGTTGGGCCTGCCCGGTCCACTTGCCGGGGCCGCCGGACTGCAGGGCCACCGGCAGCGGGCCGAGGTCACGGTCCGGCAGGGTGACGGCCAGCTGGACCTCGGGCACCTCGACCGGCTGCCCGGCGGTGTCGGTCAGGGTCAGCGTGGTCGCGTTGAGCCCGACCCCGGCGGGGTTGAGCGTGACGGTGGCGGTGCCCTTGGCGTTGGGGGTGCGGCCGCCGGTGTCGTACGGGAGCTTGAGCTCCACGGTCCTGCCCGGCACCGTGCCGTCCCGGACCGGGTTGCGGTCGCCCGTGCCCGGTGCGGCGGAGCTGCCGCCACCGGGGGATGCGGCCACCGCCTCGGCGACCTTGCCGGGCGGGGTGTTGGTCAGCATGGTGGTGACCACCAGCACGGCGACCGCCACGACGGCCTCCACCAGCACCGAGCGCCGCAGCCCGGCCCGGGCGGGGGAGCCGTCCCGCTCCTGACGCTCCGTCGCCTCGGCCCGCGCGGCCCGCTGCAGCGCCAACTGCGCGGCCCGCACCGGGTCCTCCTCGCCCGGGTCCGCACCGGAACCCCCGGCGCCGCCCGCAGCCCGGCCCCCCTTGGGGCCCACGCCCTCGCGCACCTCGACCCGCCCGGCCTCGACCTCCGCCTTGACCCCGTCCCGCTCCGTGACCTCCGTGCCCTCCGCGGCGTCCGGCTCGGCCCGCAGCCGCGCCACCCACCCTCGGGAGAACCAGGCCACTCCGACCATCGCGACCACCACGCCGGTCTTCACCAGCAGCAGTCGCCCGTACTCGGTGTCCACCAGCGCCGCCCAGCCGCCCAGCCCGCGCCAGGACTGGTACAGCCCGGTGGCCACCAGCGCCGTGACCGACCAGAAGGCCAGCCGGGAGAAGAGCTCGACCGCGCGCGTCCCGACCCCGACCCGCAGGCCGATCAGCAGCGCCACCAGCCCGCCCAGCCAGAGCGCCATCGCCAGCAGGTGCACCATCGCGCTGGGCAGCGCCAGCCAGACCTGCTCGCCGACCGAGGCGTGGTCCGCCCCGGCCCAGGTGGCGGAGAGCGCCACCGCGAGCACCAGCCCGGCCACCCCGAGGCCCAAGCGGGCGTCCCGGAGCGGACGTTCGGCGGCCTTGCGCTCCAGCCGCCGCAGCTCGTCCTCCTCCGCGTCCCCCGTCGGTCCGGAGCCGTCGGCCGCCCCCGCCGTCGGCACGGCCGGCCGGGCCTGGCCCAACTGCCCCACCAGCAGCGAGAGGAAGACCCCGGCGGCGGCGAGCAGCAGCAACCGCACCGAGAGCGCGGTGCCGATCCGCTCGTCCAGCGTGGCGCGCACCAGCGAGAGGTCCAGCGCCTGCCCGATCCCGGTGCCCCGCTCGTACGGGCCGCGCAGCAGCAGCACCCCGACGGTCGAGACCAGCAGCGCGACCCAACCGGTCATCAGCAGCCGCTGCACCGCCCGCACCGCGACCCCGGCGGGCCAGCAGACCAGCACGAACGCGGCCGCCCCGGCCAGCAGGGCGAAGGCGCCGTACGCGACGGCCCGGCCGGTGCCGTAGAAGAACGCGACCGTGGAGTCGGCCTCGGCGTTCTGCAGTGCGGTGGCGGAGACGGTGGTGGCGGAGGGGGCGCCGATCGAGAAGACGAAGGCGCCGCCGATCGGGTGCGAGTCCTCGGAGACGGCCCGCCAGGCGACGGTGTAGGTGCCGTTCGCCAGGCCGCCCTTGAGGCCGACCCGGGCGGTGGCGGCCTTGCCGTCCACGTGGCCGGGGGCCCCGCTGTCCACCGACGCACCGTCGGGGCCGAGCACCCGGACCGAGTCCGGCGAGAGCGAGACGCCCTCGCTGAAGGTCAGCGTGACGGCCGCCGGGGCGGCGGGCAGCACCGTGTTGGCCGCCGGGTCGGTGGAGACCAGCGCGGCGTGCGCGGAGGCCGTCCCGGCCCCGCCGATCAACAGCACCAGAACCGCGCCCGCCACGGCGAGCAGAGCACCGAGCCTTCTCATGGGTCGTCAGCTTCCCGGTCGGTAGGTGAGCGGCTGGACCGGGACCTTGACGGCCACCGTCCCGCCCTTCTTGAAGGTGAGGTCCAGTTCGAGCTGGTCGCCGACGGCGGGCGCCTTCTCCCAACCCATGATCATCAGGTGGTTCCCGCCCCGGGCCAGCTGCAGCTCGCCGCCGGACGGCACCGGGAAGGACTCCACCTGCTCCATGGTCTGGTCGGTGGAGCGGTGCATGGTGACCGACTTGGCCGCGGGGCTGGAGACCTTCACCAGTTCGTCGGCGCCGCCCTCGTTGCGCACCGTCAGGTACCCGGCGCCCATCCCGTTCGGGCTGGCGGGCAGCGGGATGTAGGAGTCGACCACGCTGAGCCTCGGGGCGGCCCCGGCCACCGCGGCACCGGCCGACGGCGCGTCGGCCCCGGAGCCGGACCCGCAGCCGACGAGTATCGTCCCGGCGGCCAGCACGGCTGCCAGGCCCGCCCCGATCAGGGCACTGCGGCGGAAGCCGGTCACGCGGCCACCCCCTTGGCCAGCAGCGGGAGGTCGTGCGCGAAGGTCTGGGTGGAGGTGCTGCTCAGGTAGAGCAGGTGGGCCTTGTCGTCGGAGGGCAGGAAGCCCAGCACCTGGGCGCCGTGCGAGGAGGTGACGGTGCCGTCCTTGTTCACGATCGGGTCCTCGACCAGCACGCCGAGGGTCTTGGCGGCGGCCTTCACCTTCTCCAGGTCACCGGTCAGGCCGGTGAAGCTCTTGCCCATCGAGTCCAGCCAGGTGCGCAGCACCTTCGGGGTGTCCCGCTCCGGGTCGGTGGAGACGAAGACCACGTCGATCTTCTGCTGCTCCTCCGGGGAGAGCTTGGACATCGCCACGCCGATGTCGCCCATGGTGGTCGGGCAGACGTCCGGGCAGCTGGTGTAGCCGAAGAACAGCAGGGTGGCCCGGCCGGCGGTCTTGGCGCGCAGGTCGTAGGGCTGGCCGGAGGTGTCGTTCAGCACCAGGTCGGGCTTGTCGAAGTGCTTGGTCAGCACGGTCGCCTGGTACGGCGACGTGCTGCTCTCCTTCGAGACCTTGGCGGGGCCGCCGGCGCCGGAGCCGGAGGAGCCGCAGGCGGTCAGGGCGAGGGCGGCGGTCAGCGCGAGGGCGGCGGCGCCGAGCAGTCGGGGGGAGGTCCGTCGGGTGGTGCGGGGTGCCATGGTGATCCGTTCGTGGGGCGTGCGACTGCGGCCTGGTCCGGGCCGCCGCCTGGCGTGCGGCGGCCCGGACCGGCCCTGACTCAGGAGGCGCTGCTCTTGCGGCGCAGGCCCAGGACGCCGAGCCCGGCGCCGATCACGCCGACCACGATGCCGACCACGCCGAGGGTGCGGGCGGTGGAGTCGTCGGCCTTGGCCACGGCTTGGCCGCCCTTGTCGGCCGCCTTGTCCTTCGCGGCGTCGGCCGAACCGGCCGCGTGGTGGTCGGCGCCGGCAGCGGCGGCCGGGGCCTTGGTGAGGGTCAGCACCGGGGCGGGCTTGGCCGGCTCGGGCTGGCCCTCCTTGGCCTCGTCGATCCAGCGGACCACGTTGCCGTCGTCGTAGGTCTGCAGCGCCTTGAAGGTGAGCTTCTCGGTGTTGGTCGGCAGCGCGCCGAGCGAGACCTTGAACTCCTGGAACTGGCCCGGGGCGATCTTCGCGCCGCCCTCGGCGGTCCAGGTGATCTTGGAGACCGCCTCGGTGATGTCCTGGCCGTGCGCCTTCAGCGGCTTGTCGAGCTTGGACTTCTCCAGCACGGCGGTCCAGCCCGGCACCGGCAGCACACGGACCGAGGCCATCGGGTGGTCCAGCGGAAGGTTGACCTCGAGCTTCACGGTCGAGGCGGAGTCGCTCTCGTTCGGCACCCGGAAGTCGACGGCGGTGTAGCCGCCCTGCTGGGCCGAGCCCGGCTGGACGGTGACGTGCGCGAACGCCGGGGCGGCCAGGGCCAGCACGGAGGCGGCGGCGACGGCGGCGGCAGCGGTGAGACGACGGGCAGGAGAGATGCGCATGGGTGTGGGCTCCAGACGGAGACGGCGGGCTGCCGCGCCGGCCGTGGTCGGCGGCGCGCGGGCCCGCAGGGGTACGGGACGTGGGATCTGACCAGGGGTCAGTACTCTTCGCACGCCGTACGGGGCCCGGAGGCCCTGGGTCAGCGCGCGAACCCGTACCCGGGAGGCCCGCGCCTCAGCAGGCTGTGCCGCAGCGAGACGGCGGCGGGCAGCCGCCAGTCGCCCGCCCGGGGCGCGCGCAGGGCGCGCGGCGCGGGCAGCGGGCCGAGCAGCAGCGCCAGCACCAGGGCCAGCACCGTGCGGAGCGGGGCGGCGCACTCCTGTGCCGCCCGCGCGGTCAGCCGGAGCAGCCGCCAGAGCGCGGCCTCCCCCCGGCGCAGCCACCAGCCGGCCACCACGGCGGCGGCCAGGTGGCCCAGCAGCATCGGGACGGTCATCCCGAGGAAGCCCTGGTCCGGAGCGGCGGTGGTCAGCGGGTAGGCCGTCGGGTCCAGCCCGGCGGCCCGGACCAGCTGCGCCGGGTCCCCGGCCAGCGGGAGCCCGGTCTCGTTGCAGACCAGCCGCCCCGCCACCTGAGGCAGCGTCAGCCCGCCGTGGTGCATCCCGGCCATGCCGGTCATCGCCACCCCGGCGAACCCGCCGCAGGCCGAGTGGAAGAGCAGGTGCAGCCCCAACTGCCCGGCGCCCAGCGCCCCGGCGATCGAGCCGAGCGAACGCTCCCGGCCGCCGAGCGCGGCGGCCACCGCGCAGACCAGCACGAAGCCGAGCACCAGCGCGGGCAGCGCCACCTCGCCGCTGCCGACCAGGGTGTGCCCGGCGGCCGCGATCACGGTGCAGACCAGCGCGAACGGCACGGCCCGGGCCAGCCGCAGGTCCCACGCGGCGACGGGAGCGGCCTGCGGAGCACGGCGGCTCCCGGTGGCGGCTCCCGGCGGCGGGGCGGGCTGATGGCTGGTCATGGCTGAGCCATCCTCTCACCGCCTACAAGCGGCCCCCGGGGAGGGGCGGAAAATACATCACATTGCCCCGTTCGGCCCCGGCGTGCGCGCCGTGCAACGCGCTGCCCGGCACACCCCGCTGCACCAGTCCATCCGCCGAACGGGCGGTCCCGGGGCCCGTGCACGGTTCACCCGCGAATGTGCCGGAGATACCTAGTTGTATGTGGAGCCGCAGCCAGGAGGGACCTCCCGTGGACATCTGGTGGACTCTGCACCTCAAGCGCGACCCGGCCAGCGTGCCGCTCGCCCGCCGCATCCTGCTGGGCGCCATGGACTCCGCCGGGGTCGACCCCCAGATCGCCTTCGACCTGGGCATCGCCCTCACCGAGGCCTGCGCCAACGCCGTCGAGCACGCCACCACCGCCCGCCCCGACGAGGGCTTCCAGGTGACGGCCTCCATCTCCGGCGACACCCTGCGCATCGAGGTCACCGACTCCGGCCCCGGCCTGCCCCCGGCCACCGTCCCCATCCGCACCCCGCCGCTGCCCGCCGTCCGCCGCGCCGCCGCCCCCTCCCCGGCGCGCCCCCGCACCCGCTGTCGCACCCGCCGCGGCCGCGCCACCCTCCCGGCCCCCGCCCTCACCACCCACCGCCCCCGCGGCGACGGCCGCCCCGCCCCCTACGACACCCACGTCCTCCCGGCCGGCCGCCCCACCTCCGCCCGCCCGGTCGACCTCGAGGCCCTCCCCGACCTCTCCGCCGAGAGCGGCCGCGGCCTCTTCCTCATCCACGCCCTCACCGACCACGTCCAGCTCCGCAACCACCCCCTCCGCGGCGCCATCGTCAGCTTCGACAAGGTCCTCAAGTGGCAGGACGACGCCCTCCTCCGCGCCGCCTCCTGAGCACCGTCCCGGAAGGAAACCCGGCTGACCTGCCGTCAGCCCGGCCGTAGGCTCGCCGGATGACCAACCCGCAGCTGCCCGAACCCGCCGCCACGCTCGCCCGGATCGGGGAGCGGCTGGCCCGGCTGCCCGGGGTGACGGGGGTGGTGCTGGGCGGCTCGCGGGCCCGGGGCGCGGCCCGGCCGGACTCGGACCTGGACATCGGGCTGTACTACGACCCGGACGCCGCGCCGGAGTTCGGGCAGGTGCTGGCGGCGGCCGCGGAGCTGGACGACGGGGGCGCACCGGCCGGGCACGGCGGGTACGGCGAGTGGGGGCCGTGGATCAACGGCGGCGTCTGGCTCACCGCGGACGGGCTGAAGACCGACGTCCTGCTGCGCGACCACGCCCGGGTGGAGCGGGTGGTCCGGGAGGCGGCGGCCGGACGCTTCACCGTCGACTACCAGCCGGGCCACCCGCACGGCTTCGTCTCGACCGTCTACGCCGGCGAGGTGCGGCACAACCTGCCGCTGCGCGACCCCGAGGGCCGGCTGGCCGCCCTGCGCGCCCTGGTCGACCCGTACCCGCCGGCGCTGGCCGAGGCCGTGGTGGCCCGGTTCGGCTGGGAGGCGGGCTTCTCCCTGGACGGGGCACTCTCCCCGGCCCGCCGGGGCGACCTGCACCAGGTCACCGGCCTGCTGCACCGCGCGGTGGCCTGCCTCAACCAGGTGGTCTTCGCCCTCAACGGCCGCTTCCTGCTGAACGAGAAGGGCGCCCTCGCGGAGGCGGCGGGGATGCCCCGCACCCCCGCCGACTACCGGCCCCGCACGGAGGCGGCCCTGACCGGGTTCTCGGTCGACCCGTCGACGCTGCGGTCCGCCGTGGACGCGGTGCGCGGGCTGCACGAGGAGCTGGCGGGCCTGCGGCCGTGAGGCGTCAGGAGGCGTCCTGCCGGAGCACACCGCCGAGGTCGGCCACGATCTGACGGGCGATCACCTCACGGTGCTCGCGCAGGTAGAAGTGGCCCCCGGGGTGGAGGTACAGGCCGGTGAGGTGCGGCAGCCGCCCGGCCAGCTCCGCCACGGCGGGGGCGGGCGTCACGGGGTCCTCCTGCCCGGCGAAGAGCGACTGCGGCAGCTCGGTCAGCGGCGCGCGCAGCTCCGCCGGCGCGGTGTCCACCAGCTGGAAGTCGCTCCGGATCGCGGGGGAGAACATCTTCCACAGCTCCGGCACGGCCAGCACCTCGGCGGGGGTGCCGCCCATCCCGACCAGCAGCTCCCGCAGCGCGTCGTCGGAGCGCAGGTAGCGAGGCTCCGCCGCATCGGCGGGCCGGGCCCGGTCGGCCGCCCAGGCCGAGAGGCCGAGCCAGCGCGGCCCCGGCTCCCCGGCGGTCCGTATCCGCCGGGCGAGTTCGGTGGCGACCAGTCCGCCCATGCTGTGCCCGAAGAAGGCGTACGGCCCGGTCAGCAGGCCGCGCAGGTCCGCCCGGAAGCGCTCGGCCAGCGCACCCAGCTCGGTCAACGGCGCCTCGCTGCCGCCGAAGCCGCGCCCGGGCGCCTCCGTCAGCACGACGTCCCAGTCGGCCGGGAAGAGCTCGCACCACTCCCGGAAGAACAGGTGCGAGCCACCGGCGTGGTGGAAGAGGAAGAGCCGCACGGCGGGCGCCTCGACCGGCCGGAGCCGGATCGCGGTGCGGTCGGTGCGGAGCGTGGCGCTCATGCGGGATCCTCCGTGGTCGGTCGTCCGGTGACGGGTACCAGTCTGGGGCCGGGGCGCCCGGCGGCCGGGCACCGGGTCGGCCGTCCTGACGGGCGCTCAGGAATTGCCGGTCGCGGGCGGGCGGCGCAGCCTTGGGGCATGGAGCACCAGATGCGGGCCGAGTACGGCCCTGACGGTCAGTCCGGTGGCGTGAAGAGCTGGCACATCACCACGGTGGGCGCCTCCACCGCGATGTGCGGCCACGAGCTGGAGAGCGCGGCGGAGACCCGGGAGCCGACCCGGTGGTCGGAACAGCCCGACCTCAACTGCCACACCTGCGGAGCCCTCTTCCTCCGCGAGGTGCCGTACCTGCCCAGCGAACACACCTACACCGAGCAGCCCTAGCCCGCCGCGCCCGTGGACCCGGCAGGCGTGCACCCGGCAGGCGTGGACCCGATGGACGTGGGCCCCGAGGGCGAAGGGGCGGACCCGGAGGGCGTGGTCGAGGAGCTGTGCGCCCGGATCGACCGGCTCGACCCGCTGCTGCGGACCTTCACCCCGGAGCCCGGTCGCTACGCCCGGCTCGCCGCCGAGGCCCGCACCCTGGCGCACCGCCCCGACCGCCCCGACCGCCCGCCGCTGTACGGGGTGCCGGTCGGGGTGAAGGACGTCCTGCACGTGGACGGACTCCCGACCCACGCCGGCTCCGCCCTGCCGCCGGGTGTGCTCGCCGGGCCGGAGGCGACGGCGGTACGGCGGCTGCGGCGGGCGGGAGCCCTGGTGGCCGGTAAAACCGTCACCGCCGAGTTCGCCCTCGGCGCCCCCGGCCCGACCCGCAACCCGCACGACCCGACGCGCACCCCGGGCGGCTCCAGCAGCGGCTCGGCGGCGGCGGTCGCGGCCGGGCTGGTGCCGCTCGCCCTCGGCACCCAGACCCTCGGCTCGGTGATCCGCCCGGCCGCCTACTGCGGCGTCGTCGGCTTCCGCCCCACGTACGGCCGGATCCCCCCGGACGGGATGATCGCCTGCGCCCCGAGCCTCGACACCATCGGCGTCCTGGTCTCCGGCGTCGCGGGCGCGGCACGCGCGGCGGCGCTGCTCTGCGACGGCTGGACGCCGGTGGCCGGCGAGCTGCCCGCGCCGGTGCTCGGCGTCCCCGAGCCCTACCTGGCCCCGGTCGATCCGGCCGCGCTGGCGGTCTTCGAAACGGTCCTCGGGGAGCTGGGGCTGACGGTCCGTCGGCTGACCCCGGCGGGTGGCCTGGAGGCCGTGGTCGAGGCCGTGGAGGTGGTCACCCGGTACGAACTGGCGCGGGTGCACGAGGAGTTGTTCCCCCGCTTCGGCCGCCTCTACCGCCCCGAGACGGCGGCGGCCATCCGGCACGGGCAGGAGATCACCACCGCGGAGTACGCCGCCGCCCAGCGCGACCTCACCCGCCACCGCCGCGACCTCACCGCGCTCACCGCGACCGAGGGCATCGACCTCTGGGCGACCCCCGCCGCCACCGGCCCGGCCCCGTCCGGTCTGGAGTCCACCGGCGACCCCGTCATGTCCACCCCCTGGAGCGCCCTGGGCTGGCCCGCCCTCACCCTCCCCACCACCCCGCCCGACGCCCTCCCCCTGGGCCTCCAACTCATCGCCCCGGCCCACCACGACGAACGCCTCCTCACCTGGGCCGGCGACTGGGCAACGTAGGTGGTCACCCCGGGGCGCGAGGAACATAGGTGGTCACTCCGGGGCGCGAGGAACGTAGGTGGTCACCCCGGGGGCGCGGGGAACTGCGCGAGTCGGAAGGCGGCCCAGCGTGAGGTCGGGGCAGGCGAGCCAGTTGCACGTGCTGCCGTTTCCCTGCGCCCCCGGCATCACCACCTGCGTGCGCCGCGCAGGCCCTACCCTGGAGGGCCGGATGCGGAGTGAGGTGGGAGCAGTGGCCGGAACAGCCACCGACGGACGGGTGCAGCGGGGCAACGAGACCCGTCGCGCGGTGCTCGGCCGGGCCGTCGAGGTGGCCTCGGTCGAGGGGCTGGGGGCGCTGTCGATCGGGCGCCTGGCCACTGACCTGGGGCTGAGCAAGAGCGGGGTGTTCGCCGCCTTCGGGTCGAAGGAGGAGCTCCAGCTCTCCACCGTCCGGGCCGCCCGCCGGATCTTCTACGACGTCGTGATCGCCCCGCACGAGCAGGAGGCCCCGGGTCTGTCGAAGCTGCGTGCCCTGTGCGCGAGCTGGGTCGGCTACGCCCGCGACCGGGTCTTCCCGGGCGGCTGCTTCTTCCAGTCGGTCTCGGCGGAGTTCAACACCCAGCCCGGCCCGATCCGGGACGCCCTGGCCGAGGCCGCCCGCGACTGGGAGGGCCTCCTGATCGACCTCGTCCGCGCCGCCCGCGCCGCCGGCGAACTGACCCCGGCCGCCGAGCCCGAGCAGCTCGCCTTCCTCCTGGTCGCCGCGATGGAGACCGCCAACGCGCAGAGCCTGCTCCTCGACGAACCGGCCCGCTTCGACCGCGCCGCGACCGTCATCGACCGGACCCTCACCGCCTTCGCCTCCTGACCCCCGCCCGTCCCCACCCGCACCGTTCACCGTCCGCCGTCCACTCTCCAAAAACTGCACGAACGGTCGTGCTAATATATTTCCCCAGAGAGGCCGCACACCCATGCCGCGGCCCGACCGGGGAGCGCCCATGGACCTGTCCGTCGCCCTGATCCGCACCACCCTCAACGCCACGGCGGCCCTCGCGCCCCGCCTGGCCGGCCACGCCGCCTTCGCCCTCTTCCTCCGCCCGGTGCACCGCAGCCGTCTGCGCCCCGAGGAGCGCGAGCTGCACGCCGCCGCCGCGGTCGAGCGCATCGAGGTGCACGGCACCGCCGTCACCACCTACCGCTGGGGCGACGGTGCGCGCCCGGTGCTGCTGCTGCACGGCTGGCAGTCCCGCGCCTCCCGCTACGCCGCCCTGATACCCCGGCTGCGCGCACTCGGCCTCACCGTGGTCTCCTTCGACGCCCCCGGCCACGGCGAGTCGGCCGGCCGGACGGTGACGATCCTCGACTACCGCGAGGCGATCCGTCAGCTGCACGACCGCCACGGCCCGTTCGAGGCGGTGGTCGCCCACTCCCTCGCGGTCCCGGCCGCCGTGCTGGCGCTGCGCGACACCGCCAAGGCCGGGCGCCTGGTGGCGATCGCCGGCCCGGGGGACTTCGACTTCTTCCCGCGCGCCTTCGCCGCCGGCCTCGGTCTCGGCGGCTGGGCGGTCCCCGAACTGCGCCGCCGGATCGCCGCTGTGCTCCCGCCCGGCCTGGAGTATCCGGGCCTCAGCCCGGTGCACCGCCCGGAGGAGCTCGCCCTGCCCGTCCTCCTGGTGCACGACGAGGACGACCGCGTGATCCCGTACGCCGAGTCCGGCCCGCTCCACGCGGCGTACGAGCCGTACGGCGCACGCCTGCTGACCACCCGTGGGCTCGGCCACAAGCGGGTGCTCACCGAGCCGGCCGTGCTCGACAACGTGCTCGGCTTCCTCGCCGAACCGTTCCCCGTCCCCACCCCCGCCCGCTGAGACGCGAAGGGCGGCCCTCCCCTGGGGGAGGACCGCCCGGACGGCGCCGAGGGGCCGTCAGCCGCCGCTCTTGCGACGGAAGTTCCGCTTGCCGCCGGCCGCCGCGTGGGTGCCGTGGATCTTCGACTCCCCGCCCTGGCCGCCACCGTTGCCGCCCTTGGCGCCCTGCTTGCGGGCGAGCGCGGCGAGGAACTTCGCCTTCTGGTCGTCGGGCTCGGCGACGGGCTCCTCGCTCGCCGTCGGCTCGACGGGATCGGGGGTGGCGCTCATGTGTGACCTCCAGGAACCGGTACCGGTGTTACGGGGTCACCCTGTCACGCCCGGGGCCGTCCGGCTGGCCATTTCCCCGCCGGGCCCGGTGGCGGTTCAGTGCGGCCGGTCCCGGTACTCCGGGCCGCCGATCAGGTAGAGCAGGGCGAGTGTCGGGAAGCCGATCGCGGCGATCAGCAGGACGAAGAACTGCAGCACCATCACGTGAGGCTCCTGAAAAGGTGACAGAACAGGACATTCACGACGCTATCCCGTCGGCACCCTGTCCGCTCGCGCGCTCCGCCGCCACACTGTCGGGATGCAGGTAGAGCTCGCGGGCGAACCGCAGAAGCCGGGCCGGGAGAGCGAGGACTTCGCCGCCGCCAGCCCGGAGGCACTGGTACTGCTGGACGGGTCGAGCAGTCCGGAGGACTTCGAGTCCGGCTGCCGGCACGGCACCCCTTGGTACGTCCGGCGCCTCGGCGTCCACCTCCTGGCCAGACTCACCGACCGGGCCGACCGCTCGATCGCCGAGTGCCTGGCCGACGCCATCGTCGAGACGGCCGCGCTGCACGGCGGCCGCTGCGACCTGGCCCACCCCAACACCCCGGCCGCCATGGTGGTGGCGGCCCGGCTGCACGGCAGTTCGCTGGAGTACCTGGTGCTCGGCGACTCGATGCTGGTGCTGGACCTCAAGGACGGCCCGCCCCGGGTGATCGGGGACAACCAGCGCTTCCCCGCCGGTGAGCTGCTGCGGCGTCAGATCTGGTCCACCGTCCCCGGTTCGGCCGAACGGGCGGACCTCCACCTGCGCTACGCCCTCGCCGTCCGGGCGGCCCGCAACACCGGGCACGGCCCGTGGATCGCCGCCGCCTCCCCGCGCGCGGCCGGCCACGCCGAGACCGGCTTCGTCCGGCTGACCGCCCTGCGGGCCGTCGCCGCCCTCAGTGACGGGGCCTCCCGCTGGACGGAGCGCTTCGGCCTCGGCAGCTGGTCCGACGCCGTCCACCTGCTCGCCGAACAGGGCCCGGCCGAACTGATCGCCCAGGTCCGCGCCACCGAGCGGACCGACGCGCACTGCCGCCGCTGGCCCCGCGGCAAGGCCCACGACGACGCCTCCGCCCTCTACGCCCGGATCTGACGGAACGCCGACGGAACGCCGGAGGCCGGGCCCCCGCACGGGGACCCGGCCTCCGGCCCGACGGCGGGTCAGTCCGTCGGCTGCCCGAAGGCGCCCGACTGGAAGTCCCGCATGGCCTGCTCCAGCTCGCGGTGGCTGTTCATCACGAACGGCCCGTAGTGCGCGACCGGCTCCCGGATCGGCTGCCCGCCCAGGATGATCACGTCCAGGTTGGGGTGCCGGGAGTCCTGCTTGGCGTCGGCCGCGATGGTGAGGGTGTCGCCCTCGCCGAAGACCGCCGACTGGCCGGTGCGGATCGGCCGGCGCTCGGCGCCGATCGTCCCGTCGCCGTTGAGCACGTAGGCCAGCGCGTTGTAGTCCTGCCGCCAGGGCAGGGTGAGCTCCGCGCCGGGCGTGACGGTGGCGTGCAGCAGGGTGATCGGGGTGTGGGTGATGCCCGGGCCCTCGTGGCCGTCCAGCTGACCCGCGATCAGGCGGAGGACCGCGCCGCCGTCCGGCGTGGTGAGCAGCTTGACGTGGCCGCCGTGGATGTCCTGGTACCGGGGCTGGGTCATCTTGTCCGCGGCCGGCAGGTTCACCCAGAGCTGGATGCCGTGGAACAGGCCGCCGGTCAGCACCAGCGACTCCGGCGGGGTCTCGATGTGCAGGATGCCCGAGCCGGCCGTCATCCACTGGGTGTCGCCGCCGCCGAGGTGGCCGCCGCCGCCGTGCGAGTCCTTGTGGATGAACTCGCCGTCGATCAGGTAGGTGACGGTCTCGAAGCCGCGGTGCGGGTGCCACGGGGTGCCCTTGGGCTCTCCGGCGGCGTACTCCACCTCGCCCATCTGGTCCATCATGATGAACGGGTCGAGGTACTTGGTGTTGATCTTGGCGAAGGCCCGGCGGACCGGGAAGCCCTCGCCCTCGAAGCCCTCCGGGGCGGTGACCACCGCGAGCACCGGTCGAGGGGTGTTGGTCGCGGCGTCCGGGGTGGCGACGCGCGGAAGGGTCAGCGGGTTCTCGACGGTCACGGCGGGCATGTCGGCCTCCTTCTTCGGGGTTCTCTGGCCTACGTCGGCCAATGTAGTTCAATCCTCAACAACAATCAAGTTGAAAGTTGAACCATTGGGTCATGGGTCTCCCCTGGGGGATCCCCGAGGGGGCTCAGCCGTACATCCGCCGCATGGTGAAGTCGACCATCTGCTCCACCGCCTTGGCGTCGAACACCATCCGGTGCTCGCCCTCCATGTCGAGGGCGAAGCCGTAGCCGGTCGGCAGCAGGTCGAGGACCTCGGCGCCGGTGACGCTGAAGTGCTTGGAGTCCTTGCCGGCGTAGCGGCGCAGCTCCTTGAGCGAGCTGAACATCGGGATCACCGGGGTCGGCGTGTTGTGCAGCGCCAGGAAGCCGGGGCGGTCGCCGCGCGGGCAGTGGACCTTGGAGGTGATGAAGATCGCCTGGAAGTCCTCGACCGGCATGGCGCCGGTGGTGAAGGCCCGGACCGCGTCCGCGAGGGATGGCGGCGAGGGTTCCGGGTAGAGAGACTGCTGGGGGGCGGCCTGCGGAGGCTGTTCGCCGTACTGGCCGGGGCCCGGCATGCCGTTCATCCCCTGCTGCTGGGCGTGCTGCTGCTGCGCCTGCTGCTGGTAGGGGTCGCCCTGGTACCCGGTCTGCTCGTAGCCGTACACGGGGTCAAGGTTATCGGCGGACGTGACCCTCTTCATAGCCCCTTCGGCTCCAGGGGCTTGTGCATGTTACTTACGGGTAGCATCATGGTGCCTACTGGTGGGTAAGTGGGGCGCTCGAAGGTGGCGGACCCGCGGAAGCGACGAACCGGAGAAACGGTCATGGGTCACTACAAGTCCAACCTGCGCGACGTGGAGTTCAACCTCTTCGAGGTGTTCGGTCGTGACCAGGTCTACGGCACCGGTCCGTACGCCGACATGGACGTCGAGACCGCGAAGAACATCCTCAGCGAGATCTCCCGGCTGGCCGAGAACGACCTCGCCGCCTCCTTCGCCGACACCGACCGCAACCCGCCGGTCTTCGACCCGGAGACCAACACCGCTCCGATCCCGGAGACCTTCAAGAAGAGCTACCAGGCGTACATGGACGCCGAGTGGTGGCGTCTGGGCATCCCGGAGGCGATCGGCGGCCAGGTCACCCCGTCCTCGCTGATCTGGGCCTACGCCGAGCAGATCCTGGGCTCCAACCCCGCCATCTGGATGTACTCCTCCGGTCCGGCCTTCGCCGGCGTCGTCTACGACGAGGGCACCGAGGAGCAGCACAAGGTCGCCAAGCACATGGTCGACCGCCAGTGGGGCGCCACCATGGTGCTGACCGAGCCGGACGCCGGTTCTGACGTGGGCGCCGGCCGCACCAAGGCGATCAAGCAGGAGGACGGCTCCTGGCACATCGAGGGCGTCAAGCGCTTCATCACCTCGGGCGAGCACGACATGTCCGAGAACATCATCCACCTGGTGCTGGCCCGCCCCGAGGGCGGCAAGCCGGGCACCAAGGGCCTGGGCCTGTACATCGTCCCCAAGTTCGACTTCGACTGGGAGACCGGCGAGCTGGGCGAGCGCAACGGCGCCTACGCCACCAACGTCGAGCACAAGATGGGCCTCAAGGCCTCCAACACCTGCGAGATGACCTTCGGCGCCAAGCACCCCGCCAAGGGCTGGCTGGTCGGCGAGACCGTCGACGGCATCCGCCAGATGTTCAAGATCATCGAGTTCGCCCGGATGATGGTCGGCACGAAGGCCATCGCCACCCTCTCCACCGGCTACCTGAACGCGCTGGAGTACGCCAAGGAGCGCGTGCAGGGCGCCGACATCTCGCAGTTCCTGGACAAGACCGCGCCGCGCGTCACCATCACCCACCACCCGGACGTGCGCCGCTCGCTGCTGACCCAGAAGGCGTACGCCGAGGGCATGCGCGCCCTGGTGCTCTACACCGCCTCCGTCCAGGACGACGTGATGGCCGCCCGCCTGCGCGGCGAGCACGACGACGCGGCCGAGCGCCTGAACGACCTGCTGCTCCCGATCGTCAAGGGCTACGGCTCGGAGAAGTCCTACGAGCAGCTCGCCCAGTCCCTGCAGACCTTCGGCGGCTCCGGCTTCCTGCAGGAGTACCCGATCGAGCAGTACATCCGCGACGCCAAGATCGACACCCTGTACGAGGGCACCACCGCGATCCAGGGCCTGGACTTCTTCTTCCGGAAGATCGTCAAGGACGGCGGCCAGGCGCTCACCGTGGTCTCCGAGCAGATCAAGAAGTTCCTGGCCACCGGCGAGGGCGGCGAGGCCCTGGCGGCCGAGCGCGAGCTGCTCGGCAAGGCGGCCGGCGACCTGGAGGCGATCGTCGGCAAGCTGCTGGCCGACCTCTCCTCGGTCGAGCAGGACGTCAAGAACATGTACAAGGTGGGCCAGAACACCACCCGCCTGCTGATGGCCTCGGGCGACGTGGTGGTCGGCTGGCTGCTGCTCCGTCAGGCCTCCGTGGCGCTGGCCAAGCTGGAGGCCGGTGCCACCGCCAAGGACGTGCCGTTCTACCAGGGCAAGGTCGCGGCCGCGAAGTTCTTCGCCCGCAACGTCCTGCCGACGGTCACCCCGCAGCGCCTGATCGCCGAGGGCATCGACAACGAGCTCATGGAGCTGGCGGAGGAGGCCTTCTAGGCCTCGCCCGGAAGACTGCCTGACACACCCTCAGCACCCGGGGCCCGGTCCGACTGGACCGGGCCCCGCGGTGCGTTCCCGCGGATCGCGCCCGGGGTCAGCCGCCGCCGCGCAGCGCCTTCAGCGGGTCGGTGCGGGCCGCCCGCAGCGACGGGTAGAGGCCGGCCAGCAGGCCGGTCACCGAGCCGATCAGCGGAGCGGGCAGGGTGGTGGCCGGGTGCATGACCGCCGTCCAGTCCCGGGCGGCCGCCACCACCAGCACCGTCAGCACGCCGAGGCTGGTGCCGACCAGGCCGCCGAGGGTGCCCAGCACGGTCGACTCGGTGAGGAACTGGCCCGCGATGTGCCTGGTCCTGGCGCCGAGCGCGCGGCGCAGGCCGATCTCCTCGGTGCGCTCCAGCACGGCCACCAGGGTGGTGTTGGCGATGCCCACCGCGCCGACCAGCAGGCAGATCGCGGCCAGCGCCAGGAAGAGCCCGGTCAGGTCCGAGGTGACCCGGTCGCGCAGGCCGTGCGGATCGGGCGGCGGGGTGACGGCGAAGGAGCCGGGGGAGTCCGGGCGCAGGGCGGTCGCGACCTGCTCGGCCACCACCGCGGCCGCGCCGGTGCGGGTGGCGATCAGCCCCTGGGCGCTGCGGTCGGGCTCGGTGCCGGGGTTGCCGTAGCGCTCCAGCGCCGTGCTCGCCGGGACGATCACCCCGAGCAGGGTGGCGGGCAGCCGCTGGACGTCCGAGTAGATCCCGATCACCGTGTACGGCAGCCCGTCCAGGAAGACGGCCGGCTGCACCTCCAGCCGGCTCACCCCGAGCCGCTTGGCGGCGGCCTGACTGAGCATCACCACCGGCTGCGCCGTCCGCTGCGCGAAGGCGTCCACGGTCACGCCGCCCACCAGCGTGGGGGCCATCGCGGCGACCGCGCCCGGGGTGGCCGCGAAGACGGTGAGGCCGGTGCCGGCGCTCTGCGCCTCGGTGGGGCGGGCCGAGAGCACCGGGTTGGCGGGGAGCGGCCACCAGACGCCGGCCGCGGTGACGCCGTCGATCCCGGCGAGACGGGCGTCCGCGTCCTCGGGGAAGCTCGGTGGCGGGTTGGTGCCGGGGCGGACGCCGTCGGTCCGCGGGCGGTCGGCGACGTTCACGGTGGTGGCCCTGGTCAGGTCGAACTGCTCGCCGATCCGTCCGGAGGCGGTCGCGGTGAGGCCCAGCACCGCCACGAAGGCGCCGATGCCGAGCACCGTCCCCAGCACGGTGAGGACCGACCGGCCGGGGCGCTGGAGGATGCCGGCCAGGGCCTCGGCGCACAGGTCCCGCGGGCCGAGCCGGGAGCCGGGCTCCGGCAGCGGGTGACGGGCCATCAGCGGACCACCTCCGAGGTCTCGGAGAGCACGCCGTCCCGGATCGCCACCTGCCGGCCGGCCCGGGCCGCCACCGCCGGGTCGTGGGTGATGACCACCAGGGTGTAGCCCTGGCCGTGCAGCCCGTCGAACTGCGCGAGCACCGCCTCGGCGTTGGCGGAGTCCAGGTTCCCGGTCGGTTCGTCGCACAGCAGCAGGCTCGGCCGGTTCACCAGGGCCCGGGCGATGGCGACCCGCTGGCGCTCGCCGCCCGACATGGTGGTCGGCAGCGCGCCCAGCCGGTGGCCCAGCCCGACCAGCCGCAGCGCCTCCCGGGCCGCCCCGGCCCGTTGGGCCCGGGGCACCCGGTTGTAGACCTGGGCCAGCACCACGTTCTCCTCGGCGGTGCGGTGCGGCAGCAGGTGGAAGGACTGGAAGACGAAGCCGATCCGGCGCCCGCGCAGCGTGGACCGGTCGCGGTCGCGCAGCGCGCCGGTGTCGATGCCGTCGAGCTCGTACCGCCCCTCGGTGGGGGTGTCGAGCAGGCCGAGCAGGTGCAGCAGGGTGGACTTCCCCGAGCCCGACGGCCCGGTGACGGAGACGTACTCGCCCTGGCGGACCGTCAGGTCGGCGGGCCGCAGCGCGACCACGGGCGGCTGCCCGGCGAAGCTGCGGCCGACGCCGGCCAGCCGGATGACGGGAGGCCCGTCCGCGGGCGCGCCGGTGGTCCGGGCGGGCGGACCGGCCGCCTCGGTCGGCGTACCGGCGGTCGGGGCGGGCGCCCCGGTGGCCGGGCTCATGAGCCGACCACCACCTGGTCGCCGGGCTTCAGGGCACCCTCGATGTCGGGGACGACGCCGACCAGGCCGTCGGCGCTGACGCCGGTGGTGACCGGCACGTCGGCCCGCAGACCGCCGGCCCCCACGGTGCTGACGGCGGTCCGTCCGGCCGTGTCGGTGAAGACCGCCGCCACCGGGACGGCGGTGACCGGCCGGCCGACGGTGTCCTTGAGGATGGTGATCCGGACGTTCCTGCCGCTCAGCGCGGCCGGCAGCGGGCTGTCGGGGGTCACGGTGACCGGGATGTACGAGGGGCCGGCCGGGGCCCCGCCCCCCTGGGCCGGCGCGGGGGCGGCGCCACCGGCGTTCTGACCGGCGGCGGCCCCGCCGAGCGCGATCACCTTGCCGGCCGGCGGGGTGGTGGTCGGCGCGCCCAGCTCGGCGACCCTGCCGGTGAGCTTGGTGCCGGTCTCCTCGTCCAGGACCTCGACCGCCATGCCGGCCTTGACCGCGGCCGCCTGGGCCGGGGGCAGCTGGCCCGTGACGGTCAGTCCGCCGCTGGTGAGCGAGAGCAGGGCACCCGCGACCGGGGCCCCGACCGAGCCGTTCACGGCCGTGACGGTGGCCGGCAGGGCGGGCAGGAAGACCACGTGGGCGGCCGGCACCATCGGGCCGTTCACCGCCACGGCCCGGGCCAGCGCCGCCTGGTCGGCCGTCACCTGCTTCCTGGCGGCGGCGATCTGCTGGTCGAGGCCGGCTCCGACGGACGGCTGCTCGGACGGCGTCCCGGCCGGCCGGCCGGAGTTCCGCTGCGCGACCAGGGCGTCCACCGTCTGCCGACCGGTGTCCACCGCCTTCTGCGCGGCGTCCACCGCCTGCTGGGTGGCGGGGCCGGTGACCGGGACCGGATACCCGAGGCGGCGGTAGAACCCCGTGACCGCCGTCTTCGTGCCGGGGCCGAAGGTCCCCTTCTCGTCCGAACCGGTCGAGTGCCCCAACTCGCCCAGGGCCTCTTGTAGTTCGACCACGTCCGGACCGCTGGACCCGGGCTTCAGGTCGCGGTACGCGGGCACGGCGCCCCTCAGGACGTACACCGGCTGGCCGGACACCTCGGCGAGCAGCCGGCCGCCGGTCACCGTGTCGCCGGCCCTGGCGCCCGCCTTGGACAGGAAGAGCTGGATGACCTCGGTCGACGCGGCGGTCGGCACCACGTCGTACCGCGTGGGCGGGTACACCGAGGCCCGCGCCGTCACCGAGGGGTTGAGCACCCGGCTGACGGCCGGGACGGTGAGCAGGGTGCGGGGCGGCGGGGCCGTCCGGGCCGCGCGCTCCGCCGGGGACTTCACCAGGGTGGTGGCCGCCAGCCCGCCGGTGGACAGCACGGCCGAGACCACCGCGACCACCAGCACCACCCGCTGCCGCCGGGCCGCCGCGGACCGTCCGGGCGGGTGGCCCTCCGGCGGCCCGCCGGCGTCCGGCCACGGGCTCTTCCTGCGCATCACGGACACCCTCGTCCCCCCAGGCGGCCCGCGGTCGAGTGGGCGGGCCGTTCCGGGTGAATTGTTGTGGATGCTCAGTCAGTTGGGGCCGGAACCGGCACAATCGGAGGTCGGGGGGCGGAGACGGCGCACCGCCTCGCGCGGGCGGAGGGCCCCCTGGGGCCGGGAGGAGAACGGATCGGGGCACGGCTTCGAGGGCCGGAACGACGGATTCCGGGGAGCGGACTGGGGGAAAGGCAACGAGCGCTTCACCGTTGTGTCACCGTTGTTGAGTTCACAGCGTCATGTCCGTGTACGGGCATATGCTCGGGTGCGAAGACCGGTCCCCCATCGGGCTTCAGCCCTCCCTCGACCCAGGAGCAGCATGTCGACCGCCGTCCGCCCGGCCTCCTTCGACCGAACGCACACCGACGACCTGATCGCCTTCCTCAGCGCATCGCCGTCGCCGTTCCACGCGGTGGCCAGCGCGGCCGAGCGGCTCGAGAAGGCCGGCTTCCGCCGGGTGGCCGAGACCGATGCCTGGGACGCCGCGGCCGGCGGCCGGTACGTGGTCCGGGGCGGCGCGCTGATCGCCTGGTACGTGCCGGAGGGCGCGGGCCCCGAGACCCCGTTCCGGGTGGTGGGCACCCACACCGACTCGCCGAACCTGCGGGTCAAGCCGGTGCCGGACACCGGCTCGGCCGGCTGGCGGCAGGTCGCGGTGGAGATCTACGGCGGCGTCCCGCTGAACACCTGGCTGGACCGCGACCTCGGCCTCTCCGGCCGACTCGCCCTGCGCGACGGCAGCGTGACGCTGGTTCAGCTGGACGAGCCGCTGCTGCGCGTGCCGCAGCTCGCCATCCACCTGGACCGCCAGGTGAACGACGGCATGAAGCTCGACAAGCAGCGCCACCTCACGCCGATCTGGGGCCTGGGCAAGGTCACCGAGGGCTCCCTGATCGAGTACGTCGCCGAGCGGGCCGGTCTGGCCGCCTCCGACGTGATCGGCTGGGACTTGATGACCCACGACGTCCAGCCGCCCGCGTACCTGGGCAAGGACCGCGAGCTGCTCGCCGCTCCGCGGCTGGACAACCTGCTCTCGGTGCACGCCGGCACCGCCGCGCTGGCCGCGGTGGCCACGGCCGGCGGCGAGCCCGGCTGCATCCCGGTGCTGGCCGCCTTCGACCACGAGGAGACCGGCAGCGAGTCCGACACCGGCGCCCAGGGCCCGCTGCTTGGGAACGTGCTGGAGCGCAGTGTCTACGCGCGGGGAGGCACTCCGGAGGACCGCGCCCGCGCGCTGGCCGGGACCATCTGCCTCTCGTCCGACATGGGCCACGCCGTCCACCCGAACTACACCGAGCGCCACGAGCCCGGCCACCAGCCGCTGCCCAACGGCGGCCCGATCCTCAAGGTCAACGTCAACAACCGGTACGCCACCGACGCGCTCGGCCGCGCCGTCTTCACCGCCGCCTGCGAGAAGGCCGGCGTGCCGTGGCAGACCTTCGTCTCCAACAACTCGATGCCCTGCGGCACCACCATCGGCCCGATCACCGCGGCCCGCCTCGGCATCACCACGGTGGACTGCGGCATCGCCGCGCTCTCCATGCACTCCGCCCGCGAGCTCTGCGGCGCCGAGGACCCGTACCTGCTGGCCGCCGCCCTCAAGGCCTTCCTGGAGGGCTGACGCCGCGGCGCCGACGGAACGACAGGACCCCCTGGAGCAGAGGCTCCAGGGGGTCCTGTGCGCGATGCGACGTCAGGCGATGTCAGGCGATCGAGGCGGCGATGATCGCGGCCACCGCGAGGTTCATGCTGGCGGTCACCCAGACCGCCGGGTGCGGCTCCGGGTCGACCAGGATGGCGCCCAGCTTGCCCGGCGTCAGCACGTCCAGCAGCCAGAAGGCCACCGCCATCAGCACCAGGCCGAGCACGCCGAAGGCCGCGGTGGTGGCCAGGCCCTTGCCGAAGTCGTCGTAGGTGTACATGATCGCGGTGAAGACGATCCCGCCGATCCCGAGCAGTGCGGAGCTGAGCACCAGGGCGGCGTTGCGGTTGCGGTCCACCCAGATCTGGTGGCTCAGCTTCCCGGGGGTCAGCAGGTCCACCAGGCCGACGCCGAGCAGCAGCAGGACCACGCCCACCGCCCCGAAGACGGCGGCGGCGCCGAGGCCGTTGACGATGTCGTTCACTGGGTGGCCCCCCGGAGTGGAAAGAGTCGGAATCCCTGGCTCAAGGATCGGCAAAAGATATCCCATCGGGTTCCCTTTGGGACCCTTCCCAGTAGCATCTCCCGCCATGACCTCCACTCCCGTCCCCGACCGCCGCAGATCGGGCTTCGTCGCGCTGGGCATGGTCGGCACGCTGGCCCTCGCACTGACGAGCTGCTCCTCGAACAGCAGCGCCCCGCGCCGCTGCGTCGACCCGGGCAGCCTCAAGGTGCTGGACAACCACTCCTGCACCGACAGCAAGACCTCGGCCGGCCGCTGGTACTACTGCGGCTCCGGCTCGCTCAGCGCCACCGGCGGCACCTTCGTCAAGGCCGACACCAAGCGCGGCGGCTTCGGCTGCCCGTCCGGCTCCTCCGGCTCCGGCGGGGGCTGAGCAGCCGATGCGCCGTCACACCATCACCCCGCGCCCCGACTGGCAGCCCACCGTCGAGTCCCAGGGCCTGATCTACGCCGTCTGCCAGGACCCCTGCAACCAGGGCGGCCCGCACGCCTACTGGGACGAGAGCGCCTACTACGAGTTCTCGCTGCCCGAGGTGGAGGCACTGGAGGAGGTGGTCGAGGAGCTGCACGAGCTCTGCCTGGAGGCCGCCGACCACGTGGTGCGGACGGAGCGGTACGCCGACTACGGCCTGACCGATCCCCGGGTGACGGCGATGATCGCCGAGTCCTGGCGGCGCCGCGACGAGCAGCCCTCCGTCTACGGCCGGTTCGACCTGGCCTACGACGGCACCGGCCCGGCCAAGCTGTTCGAGTACAACGCGGACACCCCGACCTCGCTGATCGAGGCGGCCGGTCCGCAGTGGTTCTGGATGGAGCAGCTCTTCCCCGGCGCCGACCAGTGGAACTCGCTGCACGAGCGCCTGGTCGCCTCCTGGGAGCGGCAGAAGCACCTGCTGCCGCCCGGCCCCGTGCACTTCGCCCACTCCCGCGGCGACACCGAGGGCGAGGACTGGATGACCACCCTCTACCTCCAGGAGACCGCGGAGCAGGCCGGCCTGGAGACCATCGGCATCGCCGTCGAGGACATCGGCCTGGACGGCCTGACCGGCCGCTTCGTCGACCTGGAGCAGCGCTACATCCGCTCGCTCTTCAAGCTCTACCCCTGGGAGTGGCTCACCGAGGAGGAGTTCACCCCCGCCCTGCTCTCCGGCGTCGACCTGGGCGGTTCCACCGGCAACACCCTGTGGATCGAACCGCCGTGGAAGATGCTGCTCTCCAACAAGGCGCTGCTCGCGGTCCT
Organism: Kitasatospora sp. NPDC001664; assembly: GCF_053596675.1. NCBI lineage: Bacteria > Bacillati > Actinomycetota > Actinomycetes > Kitasatosporales > Streptomycetaceae > Kitasatospora > Kitasatospora sp. NPDC001664. The sequence continues at coordinate 252,285 of NZ_JBSFGS010000008.1, read as the reverse complement.
CTGGGAGCTCAACCCCGGCCACCCCAACCTGCTCCCCGCCTACCTGGACGGCCCCCGCGAACTCGCCGCCACCGGCTACGCGATGAAGCCGCTGCTCGGCCGGGAGGGCGCGGGCGTGCGGATCGTCGAACCCGACGGCCACGAGACCAGGCTGGCCGAGTGGGCCGGCGACCCGGACCGCTACGGCAAGGAGGGCTTCTGCTACCAGCAGCTCTGCCCCCTCCCCGACTTCGACGGCAACCGCCCGGTCCTCGGGACCTGGGTCGTCGACGGCGAGGCCGCCGGCCTCGGCATCCGCGAGACCGACGACTCCCCCATCACCCACCAGGGCGCCCGCTTCCTCCCCCACCTGATCCGCTGACGCGTCGTCGGCCCCCCGGTGTCGGCGTCCGTCCGTGCCCGGTGTAGGAAAGGGGCCGACACACGAGGGGGATCACGACCATGAGGAAGACGCTGCGCGGACGGGCGGCCGCGCTGCTCGGAGCCGCCCTGCTGGCCACGGCCGTCCCGGCCCTGACCACGACCCCGGCCGCCGCGGCCGGCCCGGTGTACCTGGAGGCCGGCAAGCGGCTGGGCCCGGGGGAGAGCCTGGCCGACGGCGAGTCCCGTCTGGTGATGCAGGGGGACGGGAACCTGGTGCTGTACCTGGTCGGTCCGTCCGGGCAGAACGCCGTCCCGCTGTGGGCGAGCGGGACGTACAACAACTGGGGTGCGTACGCCGTCATGCAGGCGGACGGCAATTTCGTGATCTACCGTCAGAACGGCAGCGGCCCGGGCGACGCGCTCTGGTCCAGCGGCACCTGGAACAGCCCGGGGGCACGCCTCCAACTGCTGGACGGGACGGTCTACGTCACCAGCGCCACCATCGGCCACCGGAGCTGGCAGAGCGGTACCAGCCGCTACGGCACGCCCGACAACGTGACCGGCCTCGGCTCCGGCTCCCGCACCGACTCGAAGTCCGTCTGGCTGGTGATGCAGTCGGACGGGAACCTGGTGCTCTACCGCAAGCGGGACGGCCAGGCGCTGTGGGCCACCGGTACCTGGAACCACCCGGGTGCCACGGCGGGCCTGCCCTACGGCACCGGCGAGTTCCTGGTCAGCGACCCCCGGCAGGGCCGGATCTGGTCCAACGGCGTCGACGTCCGGACCCAGGCCAGGGCCAAGCTCCAGGACGACGGCAACTTCGTGGTCTACGACGCCGCGGGCCGGGCCCTCTGGTCCACCGGGACCTGGGGCAACTGGTAGACCGTCAGACCGACATCGGGGAGTCCGAGGAAATGCGCAAGACCATGCTCAGAAGGGCCGCCGCCCTGATCGGCGCGGCCGTGTTCGCCGCCGCGGTGCCCGCGCTGTCGGCCACCCCGGCCGCGGCCGCGGACTCCGCCTACCTGCGGGCCGGCCAGCGGCTGGATCCCGGCGCGAGCATCAGCAGCGGGGAGTCCCGCCTGGTGATGCAGGGGGACGGGAACCTGGTGCTGTACCTGGTCGGTTCGTACGGCCAGAACGCCGTCCCGCTGTGGGCGAGCGGGACGTACAACAACTGGGGTGCGTACGCCGTCATGCAGGCGGACGGCAATTTCGTGATCTACCGTCAGAACGGCAGCGGCCCGGGCGACGCGCTCTGGTCCAGCGGCACCTGGGGATCGCAGGGCGCGTACGTCCAGCTGCTGGACGGCTCGTTCTACGTCAACGGGTCGCCCCGGCGGTGGGAGAGCGGGACCGGCCACCGGGCCGTGTTCGACCGCATGGGCGGGCTGGCCTCCGGCCAGTACGTGGCCTCCAACTCGGTCTGGCTGGTGATGCAGCTGGACGGGAACCTGGTGCTCTACCGCAAGCGGGACGGCGCGGGCCTCTGGTCCACCGGCACGTGGAGGTACCCGGGCGCGGTGACGACGGTCAGCTACAACACCGGCGAGCTCTCGGTGTGGCGCATGCAGGGACCGGCGGGGACGCTCTGGTCCAACCACGTCACCGACCCGAGCGGCGCGACCCCCAAGGTCCAGGACGACGGCAACTTCGTGCTGTACAACGGCCAGGGCCGGCCCATCTGGGCCAGCGGCACCTACGGCAACTGGTGATCACCCCCGCCTGACGGCCCGTCCGGGCCGCAGTGTAGAAATCGTGGGTCCACGGAGGTTCCGTGGACCCACGATCTCCTTGGGGGCTCCGCACCATGCGGACGAACACTCTCGGCCGCGCCGCGGCCGCCCTGCTCAGCGCCGTCCTGCTGGCCGTCGCGGCTCCGGCCGTGACCGCCTCGGCGGCCGAGGCCGAGTTCGCCACCCTCGGGTCCGGCGAGCGGCTGGAGCCGGGCGAGGCCCTGGTCAGCGGCGAGGCCGCGCTGGTGATGCAGGAGGACGGCAACCTGGTGCTCCGGCTGGTCAACGACCAGGGCGACCTCGGCCCGGCGGTCTGGGCCAGCGGCACCTACGGCAACCGGTCCGCGTACGCCGTCATGCAGGAGGACGGCAACTTCGTGGTCTACCGCCAGAACGGCGCCGGCGCGCTCTGGAGCACCCGCAGCTGGGGCCACCCGGGGGCCACCCTGACCATGCTCGGCGGCTGGCTGCGGGTCGGCGACAACTCCACCTACTGGAACCCCGGGACGGGTCTCGGCGCGGCGGTCCAGGGCAACGGCACGCCCCGGGAGGGCGTCGTCAACCAGAGCCGGGTCCTGGAGCCCGGGCAGTGGGTCCGGTCGAACTCGGTCTGGCTGCTCAACCAGCAGGACGGCAACGTGGTGCTCTACCGCAAGCGGGACGGCGCCGCGCTCTGGTCCACCGGGACCTGGAACCGGCCGGGCCAGGGCCTCACGGTGAACAACATCCACGGCAACCTGTACCTGCGGGACATGAACACCCACAACATCAGCTGGACCCTGCCGACCAGGAACCAGCCCAACGCCTACGCCAAGGTCCAGGACGACGGCAACTTCGTCCTCTACTCCCAGACCGGCCAGCCGCTCTGGTCCACCGGCACCTGGGGCAACTGGTAGCCACCGCCCGCACGAGGAATGCGGCCGTGCCCCCATGCGGTTGGATGGGGGCATGGCTACTCGTGCTCGTGTCCGCGCCCCCGAACTCGTGGGGAAGGGCGGCTGGCTGAACACCGGCGGCAAGGACCTGTCGCTGGCTGACTTCCGCGGCAAGATCCTGGTCCTGGACTTCTGGACCTTCTGCTGCATCAACTGCCTCCACGTCCTGGACGAACTCCGGGAGTTGGAGGAGAAGCACCGCGACACCCTGGTGATCGTCGGCGTGCACTCGCCCAAGTTCGTCCACGAGGCCGAGCACCAGGCCGTGGTGGACGCGGTGGCCCGGTACGAGGTGCACCACCCGGTGCTGGACGACCCGGAGCTGGTCACCTGGAAGCAGTACGCCGTCCGGGCCTGGCCGACGCTGGTGGTGATCGACCCGGAGGGGTACGTGGTCGCCCAGCACGCCGGCGAGGGGCACGCGCACGCGATCGCCAAGCTGGTCGAGGAGCTGGAGCAGGAGCACGCCGCCAAGGGCACCCTGCGCCGCGGCGACGGCCCGTACGTCGCGCCGGAGCCGGTCGCCGGGGACCTGAAGTTCCCGGGCAAGGCGGTCCTGCTGCCGAACGGGCACTACCTGGTCGCCGACTCGGGCCACCACTCGCTGGTCGAGCTGGCCGAGGACGGCGAGACGGTGGTGCGCCGGATCGGCGACGGCGAGCGCGGCTTCACCGACGGCACCGCGCCCCGGTTCAGCGAGCCCTCGGGCCTGGCGCTGGCCCCGGAGGGCCTCGGCTACGACGTGGTGGTGGCCGACACGGTCAACCACGCGCTGCGCGGGGTGAGTCTGGCCGACGGCTCGGTGACCACGCTGGCCGGCACCGGCAAGCAGTGGTGGCAGGGCTCGCCCACCTCGGGCCCCGGCCGCGAGGTCGACCTCTCCTCGCCCTGGGACGTGGCCTTCTTCGACGGCCGGGTCTGGATCGCGATGGCCGGCGTGCACCAGCTCTGGGCCTACGACCCGGCGTCCGGTGAGGTCGCGGTGGCGGCGGGCACCACCAACGAGGGCCTGGTGGACGGCCCGGTGGCGGAGGCCTGGTTCGCCCAGCCCTCCGGTCTGGCGGTCTCCGCGGACGGCGAGAAGCTCTGGGTCGCCGACTCCGAGACCTCGGCGGTCCGTTGGGTTTCACGTGAAACCCAGACCGTGCACACGGCCGTCGGCACCGGCCTGTTCGACTTCGGCCACCGCGACGGCGAGGCCGGCCAGGCCCTGCTCCAGCACCCGCTCGGGGTGACCGTCCTCCCGGACGGCTCGGTGGCGATCGCCGACACCTACAACCACGCGCTGCGCCGCTTCGACCCCTCCACGGGCGAGGTCACCACCCTCGCCACCGACCTGCGCGAGCCCTCCGGCGCGGTGCTGGTCGGCGGCGACATCGTGGTGGTCGAGTCGGCCCGGCACCGGCTCACCCGGCTCCGGCTCCCCGAGGAGGCCGTCCGGGTCGAGGCGGTGGCCCACCGCACCCAGCGCGCCGCCACCGAGGTGGCCCCGGGCCCGCTCCGGCTGGACGTGGTCTTCCAGGCCCCCACCGGCCAGAAGCTGGACGAGCGCTACGGCCCGTCCACCCGGCTGCTGGTCTCCTCCACCCCGCCCGAGCTGCTGCTCTCCGGCGCCGGCGCGGAGAGCGACCTCACCCGCGAGCTGGTGCTCAACGGCGAGCTCACCGAGGGCGTGCTGCACGTCTCCGCGATGGCCGCCTCCTGCGACGACGACCCGGAGATCGAGTACCCGGCCTGCCACGTGCACCAGCAGGACTGGGGCGTCCCGGTGAAGCTGGTCGCGGGCGGGGCCGACCGCCTGCCGCTGGTGCTGGCGGGCATGGAGTAGGGATCAGCCCCGGGCCAGACGGCCCGTCAGGACGTTCTTCGCGAGCGGCCACTCGTCCGCGAGCATCGAGAAGTACACGCTGTCCCGCCAGCTGCCGTCCCGGCGCTGGCGGGACCGGCGCAGGGTCCCCTCGTACTGCGCGCCCAGGCGCCGGATGGCGTCCTGCGAGCGCTGGTTGAGGTGGTCGGTCTTCCAGAAGACCCGGCCCATGCCGAGCTCCTCGAAGGCGTGGGTGAGCAGCAGCAGCTTGGACTCGGTGTTCACCGCCGTCCGCCAGGCCGACCGGGCGTACCAGGTGCCGCCGATCTCCAGCTGCTCGTGCTCGGCCGAGGCGTCGAAGTAGCAGGTCATGCCGATCGCCCGCCCGGTCTCCACCGGGACCACCGCGAACGGGACGCAGTCCGCGTCCCCGGTGCGCGCCTCGACCGCCGCCACCATCTCCCCGGGCGTGCCCGGCACCGGCCCCAGGATCCAGCGGAACACCTCCTCGTCGCCCCCGGCCGCCTCGAACAGGTCGGCCGCGTGCGCGGTGGTGAGCGGCTCCAGCCGGACGTGACGGCCGGTCAGGACGGTGGGGGAGGGCAGCTTCGCGGTCATGTCCCGGTACGTTAGCCGCGCTTTGCACTAGCAGCAAGGGCACTATGCACTAGTGCAAAAGCAAAGGGCCCCACCCGAAGGTGGGGCCCTGCGCTCAACTACCGGATCAGATGAAGGAGTTGATCTGGATCGTCTCGGTCCGGCCGGGGCCGACGCCGATCGCGGAGATCGGGGCGCCCGACATCTCCTCCAGCGCCTTCACGTAGGCCTGCGCGTTCTTCGGCAGGTCGGCGAAGGTCTTCGCCTTCGAGATGTCCTCGGTCCAGCCGGGGAAGTTCTCGTAGATCGGCTTGGCGTGGTGGAAGTCGCTCTGGTTGTACGGGAGTTCCTCGACGCGCTTGCCGTCGATCTCGTACGCGACGCAGACCGGGATCTGCTCCCAGCCGGTCAGCACGTCCAGCTTGGTGAGGAAGAAGTCGGTCATGCCGTTCACCCGGGTCGCGTAGCGCGCGATCACCGCGTCGAACCAGCCGCAGCGGCGGTCACGGCCGGTGGTGACACCACGCTCGCCGCCGATCCGGCGCAGCGCCTCGCCGTCCGCGTCCAGCAGCTCGGTCGGGAACGGGCCGGAGCCGACCCGGGTGGTGTACGCCTTCAGGATGCCGATGACCCGGTCGATCTTGGTCGGGCCGATGCCGGACCCGGTGCAGGCGCCGCCGGCGGTCGGGTTCGAGGAGGTGACGAAGGGGTACGTGCCGTGGTCGACGTCGAGCAGGGTGCCCTGGCCGCCCTCCAGCAGGACCACCTTGTTCGCCTTCAGCGCCTCGTCGAGCACCAGCGTGGTGTCGGCCAGGAAGGGCTTGAGCTTGTCGGCGTAGCCCAGGTACTCCTGCACCACCAGGTCGGCCGGGATGGCACGGCGGTTGTAGAGCTTGACCAGCAGCTGGTTCTTGTCGTGCAGCGCCGCTTCGACCTTCTGGATCAGGATCGACTCGTCGAAGAGGTCCTGGACCCGGATGCCGACGCGGTTGATCTTGTCCGCGTAGGTCGGGCCGATGCCGCGGCCGGTGGTGCCGATCCGGCGCTTGCCGAGGAAGCGCTCGGTGACCTTGTCCAGGGTCCGGTGGTACGGCGTGATCAGGTGCGCGTTGCCCGAGATCAGCAGCTTCGAGGTGTCGATGCCGCGCTCGTTCAGGCCGTTGAGCTCGGAGAGCAGCACGCCGGGGTCGATCACGACGCCGTTGCCGATCACCGGGACGACGTTCGGGCTGAGGATGCCGGAGGGCAGCAGGTGCAGGGCGTACTTCTGATCGCCGATGATCACCGTGTGACCGGCGTTGTTACCGCCCTGGTAGCGGACGACGTAGTCGACGGAGCCGCCGAGCAGGTCCGTCGCCTTCCCCTTGCCCTCGTCTCCCCACTGGGCACCAACGATCACGAGTGCCGGCACAGGCGTACACCCCTTCGGGTTGGGGCATCCTGCGTAGGCCGCAGTCTGCCCCGAGATAGACGAAGCCCCTGGCGCAATAGCGCAAGGGGCTCTTGCACCGAGAGATTACCTGAGGAAGGACGGGTCGTGTCGTCTGTGTCCACGCCCGAGGGCCGTGCCGCCGACCCGGGCGCGCCGGGCCAGCTGCTGCTCCTCCTCGACCCGGCCGCCCGGCGGGCCGACGGCGAGTCGGTCCGGATCGCCCGGGACGTGCTCGCCGGCGGAGCCGACGTGAAGCTGGCGCTGCCCGAGAGCCCGTCCGAACTCGACCGGATGCTGGCGCACCGGGGCCGACGGCGACCGGTGGTGATCGGTTCCGATCTGGCTCTGCAACGGGTGCTCCAGGCCCTGCACCGCCAGCGCGACCTGGGCTCCGACCCGCTGGGCGTGGTCCCGGTCGGCCGCCCCGAGGCGGTGGCCTCGGCCCGCGCGCTCGGCGTCCCCGCCCAGCCGGTGGCGGCCGCCCGGGCGGTGCTCTGCGGCAGCGCCCGCAAGCTCGACCTGCTGGTGGACGACGGCGGCGGGGTGGTGCTCGGCGAGGTCCGGGTGCACGGCGACTGGACCGGCCGCCCGGGGGCACTGCGTTCGCTATGGGCGAAACTGGCTGCGGCCGAGCAGGGGACCTCCCCCGTCCCGGACGCCCACCGCCTGCGGATCGAGGCCGACGGCCGCCTGCTCGCCGACCTCCCGCACGCCGTGCACCGCCTCCAGGTCAGCCTGCCTGCCGGGGCCGGCGAGATGGAGCTGCGCCTGCACACCCCCGAGGGCCCCCGCACCCTGCGCGCCGCCCGCCTCGCGGTGGCCGGCCGCGGCTTCGGCTACGAGGCCGACGGCTGCCGGGTCGGTCCGGTCCGCACCCGGGTCTGGACCCTCCATCCGGGCGTCTGGCAGCTCCTCGTCCCGGCCGCGTGAGCAGCGTCACGTCCGCGCCCCCCGCCGGGGGCCGCGCGGATGATCGGGAAAGGCCGGAGTCCGCGTACGCCAAGGCGAGCCGCGCATTCAACGAATTGTGTCCGGGAAAAGCCCCACCCCGGTAAGGGGTTTTGTCTACGCGCGTTGCTATCCGATCGCCCAATAACCGCGCCGTCCCCCGTTCGGGAAGGCGTACGGAACTGCCCTAGACTCGTTGACGTGCCACGTGGTGACGGAAGACTCAACCACGATCTTCTTCCCGGCGAGAAAGGCCCCCAGGACGCTTGCGGCGTCTTCGGGGTCTGGGCTCCCGGCGAGGAGGTCGCCAAGCTCACGTACTTCGGCCTCTATGCCCTGCAGCACCGCGGTCAGGAATCCGCGGGCATCGCAGTGAGCAACGGCTCCCAGATTCTCGTCTTCAAGGACATGGGGCTCGTCTCCCAGGTCTTCGACGAGACCTCCCTGGGGTCGTTGCACGGGCATATCGCCGTCGGACATGCCCGCTACTCGACCACCGGGTCCTCGGTCTGGGAGAACGCCCAGCCGACCTTCCGGGCGACCGTGCACGGCTCGCTCGCGCTCGGTCACAACGGGAACCTGGTCAACACCGCGGAGCTCGCCGCGATGGTCGCCGAGCTGCCCGGTGAGGAGCACGTCTCGCGCTCCGGCCGGTCCGCCGCGACCAACGACACCGACCTGGTGACGGCGCTGCTCGCGGGCTACCCGGACCTCTCCATCGAGGAGACCGCCAAGCAGGTGCTGCCCAAGGTCAAGGGCGCCTTCTCGCTGGTCTTCATGGACGAGCACACCCTCTACGCGGCGCGCGACCCGCAGGGCATCCGCCCGCTGGTGCTCGGGCGCCTGGAGCGCGGCTGGGTGGTCGCCTCCGAGACGGCGGCGCTCGACATCTGCGGCGCCTCCTTCATCCGCGAGGTGGAGCCCGGCGAGCTGATCGCCATCGACGAGAACGGCATGCGGACCTCCCGCTTCGCCGAGGCCAAGCCCAAGGGCTGCGTCTTCGAGTACGTCTACCTGGCCCGCCCGGACACCACCATCGCCGGCCGCAACGTGCACCTCTCCCGCGTGGAGATGGGCCGTCGGCTGGCCAAGGAGGCGCCCGTCGAGGCCGACCTGGTGATAGCCACCCCCGAGTCCGGCACCCCCGCCGCGATCGGGTACGCGGAGGCCAGCGGCATCCCGTACGGCTCCGGCCTGGTGAAGAACGCCTACGTGGGCCGCACCTTCATCCAGCCCAGCCAGACCATCCGCCAGCTCGGCATCCGCCTCAAGCTCAACCCGCTGCGCGAGGTCATCCAGGGCAAGCGCCTGGTGGTCGTGGACGACTCGATCGTCCGCGGCAACACCCAGCGCGCGCTGGTCCGGATGCTCCGCGAGGCCGGCGCGGCCGAGGTCCACATCCGGATCTCCTCGCCTCCGGTCAAGTGGCCGTGCTTCTTCGGCATCGACTTCGCCACCCGCGCGGAGCTGATCGCCAACGGCATGACGGTGGAGGAGATCGGCCGCACCCTCGGTGCGGACTCGCTCGCCTACATCTCGATCGACGCCATGATCGAGGCCACCACCCAGCCCAAGGACAAGCTCTGCCGGGCCTGCTTCGACGGCGAGTACCCGATGGAGCTGCCGGATCCGGCGCTGCTCGGCAAGCTGCTGCTGGAGGCCGAGATCGCCGGCAGCAAGCAGCAGCCGGCCGTCCGGGGCAAGTCCACCGGCTCCGACCTGGACGGCGTCCAGTCGCTGCTGGGCGGGCACGGCGCGGCCGACGCGCTCCGCAGGCCCTGATCCACCGCCGCCCCGGTCCTCCCAGGCCGGGGCGGTGCAGTTCTCGTACACCCCCACCCCTGACCCGAAAGGGCCACAGCACGTGACCAGCAACCAGAGCGGTGCCACCTACGCCGCCGCAGGTGTCGACATCGAGGCCGGCGACCGCGCGGTCGAGCTGATGAAGCAGTGGGTGAAGAAGGCCGACCGCCCCGAGGTGGTCGGCGGTCTCGGCGGCTTCGCCGGGCTCTTCGACGCCTCCGCCTTCAAGCGCTACGAGCGCCCGCTGCTGGCCTCGGCGACCGACGGGGTCGGGACCAAGGTGGCCATCGCCCAGGCGATGGACAAGCACGACACGATCGGCCACGACCTGGTCGGCATGGTCGTCGACGACCTGGTGGTCTGCGGCGCCGAGCCGCTCTTCATGACCGACTACATCTGCGTGGGCAAGGTCGTCCCGGAGCGCGTCGCGGCGATCGTCAAGGGCATCGCCGAGGGCTGCACGCTGGCCGGCTGCGCGCTGGTCGGCGGCGAGACCGCCGAGCACCCGGGCCTGCTCGGGCCGGACGACTACGACGTCGCGGGCGCCGGCACCGGTGTGGTGGAGGCCGACAAGCTGCTCGGCGCCGAGCGCGTCCGGGCCGGTGACGTGGTCATCGCGATGGCCGCCTCGGGCCTGCACTCCAACGGCTACTCGCTGGTCCGCCACGTGCTGCTGAACCAGGCCAAGTGGTCGCTGGACCGCCAGGTCGAGGAGTTCGGCCGCACCCTCGGCGAGGAGCTGCTGGAGCCGACCCGGATCTACTCGCTGGACTGCCTGGCGCTCACCCGGGCGACCGAGGTCCACGCCTTCTCGCACGTCACCGGCGGGGGCCTGGCGGCCAACCTGGCCCGGGTGATCCCGGCCGGCCTGCACGCCCGCCTGGACCGCGGCACCTGGTCCCCGCTCCCGGTCTTCCAGACCGTGGCGAAGGTCGGCAACATGGCCGCCCTGGAGATCGAGAAGACCCTGAACATGGGCGTCGGCATGGTGGCCGTGGTCCCGCCGGAGTCGGTCGACGTGGTGCTCTCGATCCTGGAGGACCGGGGCGTCGAGGCCTGGCTGCTGGGCGACGTGGTGGACCGCACCGACGAGCACGCGGACGGCGCGGCGCTGTACAACTCCTACGACGGCTTCGAGCTGCTCTGACCGCAGGTCCGAAGGGCCCCTCCGGGGGCCCTTCGGCCTGTCCGGCCGCAGTGCGTCCCGGGGAACGACGAAGACCGGCTCGTCACCCCGAGGGGTGGTCGAGCCGGTCTTCCGAAGGCGTGGTCAGCGACGACCGGGCTGACTGCCCGAGTCCGCTTCCTCGTCGTCGTAGTCGTTGTAACGATCCGCGTACGCAGCGTACGGGTCGTCGTCCTCCTCGATGGGCTCCGGCTTGACCGGAACGGGAGGCGGTGTTGATACGCCCAACTCGCTGGACAGACGGTTGGCGTCGAACCCGCCGCTGTTGTACTTCAGCTCGCGGGCGACCTTCGTCTGCTTGGCCTTGGCCCGGCCGCGCCCCATGGGTCGACCCCCTCAACGATGGGGCTCACGGCCCCGAGTCTGACACGTATCCATGATCAGGTGCGGTCCTACCCGAAGTGGGAGAACCGTCCCTTGGAGCATTAACGGTACCTGTTTCCGTCGCCGAACGGTACGTCGCCCGTGTGACGTGGCGCGCACCGACGCCCCCCGAAACCAGGTCCTTCCAGGTCACGTGGGGGTTTTCGGGCTTTCGCAGGCCGTTCAGAGCCTGCCCAGGTCCGTTGTTCCGTGACCGATTATCCCCCGGCGGGGGGCCCAGGATCGCCCGATCGGGCTACCGAACGAGAATCCGGTTCCACATCGTGACCCTGGGCCCGCGGGGGCTCAGCCCCGGCGCGCGCCGGGCAGCAGCACCGAGCGGAGCGCGCTGATCTCGCGCATCCGCTTCTCGGCCAGGCGGTCGGCCGCGACGGCCGGCGGGACGCCGTCGGCGGCGGCCCGGGTGAAGATCTCCAGGGTGGTGTCGAAGATCTTCGTGGCCTTGTTCTTGGCGCGCTCGAAGTTGTAGCCGCCCTTGTGCGCGGACTCGAACTCGTCGGCCACCTGGATCACGCCGCCGGAGTTCACCAGGTAGTCGGGCGCGTAGAGGATGCCGCGGCCGGCCAGGTCCTTCTCCACGCCGGGGTGGGCGAGCTGGTTGTTGGCCGCGCCGCAGACCACCGAGGTGCCGGCCTCGCCGAGGGCGGCGACGGTGTGGTCGTCCAGCGCGCCGCCGAGCGCGCAGGGGGCGTAGACGTCCAGCCGCGCGGCGAGCAGGGCCGCGGTGTCCGCGACCACCTCGACGTCCGGGTGGGCGGCCCGGACCCGGTTCACGGCGGCCTCGGAGACGTCCGTGACGACCACGGTGGCGCCGTCCGCGACCAGGTGGCCGACCAGGTGGTGGCCGACCTTGCCGACGCCCGAGACGCCGACCCGGCGGCCGCGCAGGGTCGGCTGGCCCCAGCGGGCCTGGGCGGAGGCGCGCATGCCCTGGAAGACGCCGAAGGCGGTGAGGACGGAGGAGTCGCCGGCGCCGCCGTTCTCGGGCGAGCGGCCGGTGACGAACTCGGTCTCGCGGGCGATCACGTCCATGTCCTGGACGTAGGTGCCGACGTCGCAGGCGGTGACGTAGCGGCCGCGCAGCGACTCGACGAAGCGGCCGTAGGCGCGCAGCATCGCCTCGTTCTTGACCTTGTTCGGGTCGCCGATGATGACGGCCTTGCCGCCGCCGAGGTCGAGCCCGGCCAGCGCGTTCTTGTAGCTCATCCCGCGCGAGAGGTTGAGCGCGTCCTCGAGCGCCGCCTCCTCGGAGGCGTACGGGTAGAAGCGGGTGCCGCCGAGGGCCGGGCCCAGGGCGGTGGAGTGGATGGCGATGATGGCCTTCAGGCCGGAGGAGCGGTCGTGGCAGAGGACGACCTGCTCGTGGCCGTCGCCGGGGACGCCGTCCTGCTCGGTGCGGAAGATCCTGCTCAGCACGCCGGGTGCGGGGTGCGGGGCGGACGCGATCTGTACGTCGGTCACTGTGGTGACTCCAGTATCTGTGGCCCACTGCTGTGGTGTGGGCGCCTGCCGGAATGCTAGCTCCGGCGAGGTGCCCGAGCTGCCCCCCTGCAGCGGTCCGCCGTGCGACGATGCGAGGCGTGACCGCCGTGCGCACATCAGTGCTCCCGCCCTACGCCGCGCACCTGCGCGTGTACGAGCCGCTGGCCGCCTACGCGGGGCCGGAGCGGGCCCGCTGGCAGTCCTACGCGGCCCGCTACGGGCCGGACGCGGCGGAGCCGGGCCAGGCGGTGGCCCCGGCGGTGCTGGCCGAGCAGCGCGGGGCACTGGCCGAGCTGCTCTCCCGGACGCCCCGGCCGCTGCCGGAGCGGGAGAGCGAGCGGGCCTTCGTCCGGGTGGTGGACGGGGTGACGTACGTCTGCCCGTGGGCCACCCGGCTGCGCAGCTGGCAGGCGCTGGAGGAGCTCACCGAGCAGCTGCCGGCCTCGCTGCTGGACACCGTGCTGCCGCCCGCCGTGCGGGCCGCGGCCCAGGCCGACCGGGAGCGCTGGCGGGCCGGCCACCCGGACGCCCGGCCGTGGATCCTGACCAGCCGGTGGGAGGTGCCGGTGCGCTGGTTCCTGCCGTTCGGCACCGAGGACCGCTGCCACCTGCCGGCCGAGCCGGGCGGGGCGCCGGCCGCCCTCTTCTACCTGACGCCGATGGCGCAGGCCCGGCGCCGGGTGGCCCGGGGGTACCGGGCGCTGCGCGAGCGGGTGCCGAGCGCGGCGCTGGCGGGCGGGGTGGAGGAGCTGGGCCGCTGGCTGGAGGAGTTCCACCCGCGCTCGCTGGTGGAGCTGGACTACGGCGGCCTGGTGCACCTGATCGGGGCGGCCGCGCTGGCCGAGGAGGACTCGGTGGGGGAGATCGAGGCCGGGGTGGCCGCGCTGCGGGCCGGGGACGGGCGCGAGGCGGCCCGGATGTACGAGTCGGTGACGGAGCGCTGGCGGCGGGTCCACGCACTTCGGTACGCCAGCTGACGGTAGGTCAGGCCCCGGAGTGGGCAGGGGTGTCAGCAGGACGGGTGATGATGGTTGGGACCTTTGGTGTCGATGGTCGGGACCAAGGTCCCGGTTCGGGTCAATACCCCTCGAACGTGACACTACTCACCGTTGACGCTTACTTACGCCTATGTGTAAAAATGGGACAACCAGCCCAAGTTCACTCGGGTGTGTCCACTTTTGGGTGGATCTGACGGCAGTGCGCTCTTTGCGGGGAATCAGTTGGGTCTGGTCCTCCATAACCGCTTGTCACCGATTGGTGACTGTCCGTTATGGGGTGGTCCATGGCCATCCGTCTCCCTTGAACCCGTGAGGGGTCAATTTTGGCGGTTTGGCCGATGGGGCTGGACGAATGGTGTAGTTGTAGACACCAGGACAAGCCGTTCGTCCTATTACCGACTCGGCCCGTCTATGCCATTTCGGGCATCGCGGGCCAAGGTGCAGAATTTGAAGGATAGAACCGCCCTGGTTCGGTTCTCCCGAGGAGGCCGCTCATGACCGCTCGTACCCCTGACGCCGAGCCCCTGCTGACGCCGGCAGAGGTCGCCACCATGTTCCGCGTGGACCCGAAGACGGTCACCCGCTGGGCCAAGGCGGGCAAGCTCACGTCCATCCGCACCCTCGGCGGCCACCGCCGGTACCGCGAGGCGGAGGTGCGTGCCCTGCTGGCCGGTATTCCGGCGCAGCGTACCGAGGCCTGAGAGGGGCCCTCAGGGGCCTTTTAAGACGTTCACCGCAAGGGGCCGTGTGCCTGACTCCGCCGGGTCAGGGATGCGGCCCCTTCGGCATGTCCGGAATGCAGAGTTCCTATTGGGGCGTGTGGGGGTGGGGGGAATTGGGGGTAATTACATGTGCAATTTTACATATTAAATTAGACGTCCCTCGGAGGGGGGTCCGAGTGTCCGGTCTCAAGAAAAGATAAGTGACGACGGTCACAGGACCGTTACCTTGTGGTCTAGACCTGCCTGACGTAGCGGATGACGCCGGGTCAGGGACAACGCGAAGAGGCCCGGAACCTGACGGTTCCGGGCCTCTTCGGCACTGCGATCCTGACGGGACTTGAACCCGCGACCTCCACCTTGACAGGGTGGCGAGCTAACCAACTGCTCCACAGGACCAGGATGTTGCTTGGTCGATCTGTCTTGTTCGCCTGCTCCCGCTTGCGAACAAGACAGATCGTACTGCATGCCTGGGGTCCAGGTAAAACCGGCCTCAGAGGGTCGCCGCCGCGGCCTCCATCGCCTTGAGGATCCGCTTCTCCGAGACGGGCGTCGGGGTGCCCAGGCCCTGGGCGAAGAAGCTGACCCGGAGCTCCTCGATCATCCAACGGACCGCCCGCAGTTCGGCCGAGGGTTCCTGGCCGGCCGGGACCTTGGCGAGCAGCTCGCCGTAGGCGTCCTGGAGCTGCTGCACCTTGGCGAGGTGCTGGAGGTCGCGCTGGGGGTGGTTGGGCAGGGCCTCCAGGCGGCGTTCGACGGCCAGCAGGTAGCGCTTGAGGTCGGGAAGGCGCTGCCAGCCGGTGTCGGTGACGAAGCCGGGGTGGACCAGCGAGGCCAGGTGCAGGCGGACGTCGTTGACGGCGGTGAGCAGGACCGGGCTGGAGACCGTCTTGAGCCGGGTGGAGGCCTTGTGGAAGGCGATCAGGGCGGTGGCGGTCTTCAGGGTGGTGTCGGCGGACAGCTCGTACAGGTCGGCGCGGACCTTGTCGTAGAGCTTGGTGAAGGCCGCCTCGTCCCAGGCCGGGCCGCCGTGCAGGGTCATCAGGCGGTCGGTGGCGGCCGAGACGATGTCCTCGAACAGCGCCGGGATCGAGCCGTGCGGGCTGTGCGAGAGCGCCAGCTTGGCCTGGTTGCCCAGGCGGCCCTGGATGGACTTGGCGGGGGAGTTGACGGTCAGCATGAGCAGCCGCCGGGTGCCGGCCCACATCGACTGGCGCTGGGCCTCGGGCGTGTCGAAGAGCCGGATCGCCACCGAGTCCTTCTCGTCCACCAGCGCGGGGTAGGCGCGCAGCGAGTGGCCCCGGGAGCGCTGCTCGAAGGTGCGCTGGAGCACCGGCAGGCCCTCCGGCCAGGAGGTGAGGCCGGTGCGCTCGATGCCCTGGCCGGAGGCGGCCGAGGAGAGGGTCTCCTTGAGCTTGGGCTTGAGCTGCAGGCGCAGGTCCTCCAGGTCCTTGGACTCGGCCAGCTTCTTCTTGCCGTCCACCACCCGGAAGGTGATCCGCAGGTGGTCCGGGACGCGCTCGTCGTCCCAGGCCTCCGGGGGGACGGTGATGGCGGTCATCCGCTTGAGGATGCGCTCCAGGGTGGGCAGCAGGGGCTCCTGACGGTCCTTCACCTGCCGCAGCGCGGCGGCGGCGAAGTCCGGGGCGGGCACGAAGTTGCGCCGGATCGCCTTGGGCAGGGCCCGGATGTACGCGGTGACCAGCTCGGCCCGCAGGCCCGGGATCTGCCAGTCGAAGCCCTCGGCGGTGACCTGGTTGAGCACCGGGAGCGGGATGTGGACGGTGACGCCGTCGGCGTCGCTGCCCGGCTCGAACTGGTAGGTCAGCTTGAACTTCAGCTTCCCCTGCTGCCAGTAGTCCGGGTAGTCCGCCTCGGTGACGCCGTCCGCCGAGTCGTTGATGAGCATCGACTTCTCGAAGTTGAGGAGGTCCGGCTGGTCGTGCCGGGCCTTCTTCCACCAGGCGTCGAAGTGCCGGGTGGAGACGATCTCCTCCGGCAGCCGGGCGTCGTAGAAGTCGAACAGGGTCTGGTCGTCCACCATGATGTCGCGGCGGCGGGCCCGGTTCTCCAGCTCCTCGACCTCGCTGAGCAGCTTGCGGTTCTCGCCCCAGAAGCGGTGGTGGGTCTCCCAGTCGCCCTCGACCAGGGCGTTGCGGATGAACAGTTCGCGGCAGAGCTCGGGGTCGATCCGACCGTAGTTGATCTTGCGTTGGGCGACGATCGGCATCCCGTAGAGGGTGACCTTCTCGTACGCCAGCACCGCGCCGGCCTTCTTCTCCCAGTGCGGCTCGCTGTAGCTGCGCTTGATCAGGTGCTCGGCCAGCGGCTCGACCCACTCGGGTTCGATCTTGGCGTTCATCCGGGCCCACAGGCGCGAGGTCTCCACCAGCTCGGCGGACATCACCCAGCGCGGGGGCTTCTTGAACAGGCCCGAGCCCGGGAAGATCGCGAACCGGGCGCCGCGGGCGCCGCCGTACTCGCGCTTCTCCACGTCGTACAGGCCGAGGTGCGAGAGCAGGCCGGTGAGCAGTGCCTGGTGGATCCGGTCGGCGTCCGGCTCCGCGTCCTCGTGCGGCTCCTCGAAGGTGACGCCGAGCTGCTTGGCGACGGTGCGCAGCTGGGTGTAGAGGTCCTGCCACTCCCGTATCCGCAGGTAGTTGAGGAACTCGGTCTTGCACATCCGGCGGAAGGCGGAGGAGGAGAGCTCCTTCTGCTGCTCCCTGACGTAGCGCCACATCGCCAGGTAGGCCAGGAAGTCGGAGGTCTCCGAGTTGAACCGGCGGTGCCGGTCGTCGGCGGCCTGGCGCTTCTCGGCGGGGCGTTCGCGCGGGTCCTGGATGGAGAGCGCGGCGGCGATCACCATGACGTCCCGGACCACGCCCAGGCGGTCGGCCTCCAGCACCATGCGGGCCATCCGCGGGTCCACCGGGAGCTGGGCCAGCTTGCGGCCGAGCGGGGTGAGGCGCTTGCGGTGGTCCTTCTCGGCCGGGTCGAGGGCGCCCAGCTCGTGGAGCAGGTTGACGCCGTCCTTGATGTTGCGCGAGTCCGGCGGGTCGAGGAAGGGGAAGGCGGCGATGTCGCCGAGGCCGGCGGCGGTCATCTGGAGGATGACCGAGGCGAGGTTGGTGCGCAGGATCTCGGCGTCGGTGAACTCGGGGCGGGAGAGGAAGTCCTCCTCCGAGTAGAGCCGGATGCAGATGCCGTCCGAGGTGCGGCCGCAGCGGCCCTTGCGCTGGTTGGCGCTGGCCTGGCTGATCGCCTCGATGGGGAGGCGCTGGACCTTGGTGCGGTGGCTGTAGCGGGAGATCCGGGCGGTGCCCGGGTCGATCACGTACTTGATGCCGGGGACGGTCAGCGAGGTCTCGGCGACGTTGGTGGCCAGCACGATCCGGCGGGAGTTGGAGCGCTGGAAGACCCGGTGCTGCTCGGCGGAGCTCAGCCGGGCGTAGAGCGGGAGGACCTCGGTGAACTTGAGTTTCAGCTTGTTGAGGGCGTCCGCGGTGTCGCGGATCTCGCGCTCGCCGGAGAGGAAGACCAGGATGTCGCCCGGGCCCTCGGCCTGGAGCTCCTGGGCCGCGTCGCAGATCGCCTGGACCTGGTCCCGGTCGCGGTCGATCTCCTCACCGTCCTCGTCCTCCTCCAGGACCGGCTGGTAGCGGACCTCGACCGGATAGGTGCGGCCGGAGACCTCGATGATCGGGGCGTCGTCGAAGTGCTCGGCGAAGCGCTCCGGGTCGATGGTCGCGGAGGTGATCACGACCTTGAGGTCGGGGCGGCGGGGGAGCAGCTGCTTGAGGTAGCCGAGCAGGAAGTCGATGTTGAGGCTGCGCTCGTGGGCCTCGTCGATGATCAGGGTGTCGTACTGGCGCAGGTCCCGGTCGGTCTGGATCTCGGCCAGCAGGATGCCGTCCGTCATCAGCTTGACCAGGGTGTTCGGACCGGCCTGGTCGGTGAACCTGACCTTCCAGCCGACCGCCTCGCCGAGCGGGGTGTCCAGCTCCTCGGCCACTCGCTCGGCCACCGTGCGGGCGGCGATCCGGCGCGGCTGGGTGTGGCCGATCAGGCCCTTCACGCCGCGGCCGAGCTCCAGGCAGATCTTCGGGATCTGGGTGGTCTTGCCGGAGCCGGTCTCGCCCGCGACGATCACCACCTGGTGGTCCCGGACGGCCGCCAGGATGTCGTCCTTCTTCTGACTGACCGGCAGTTCGGCGGGGTAGCGGATGACCGGGACGGAGGCGCGGCGCTGGGCCATCCGCTGCTCGGCCCGGTCGATCTCGGTGACCAGCTCGGCCGCGATGGCCTCCCGGGCCTCGGGTTTGCGGACCCGGCGGGCGCCGTCCAGGCGGCGGCCGATCCGCTGCTGGTCACGCAGCGTCAGCTCGGGCAGCCGGGCGGCCAGCTCCCCGATGCTGGGCGCCTTCGGGGCCTCGGCGGGCTGGGCTACGGGAGAACTCACTGCGGACATCCCTCTAGGTTCGCAAGGAGGAGCGCGCGGGCGCACCTCGGTTTTCGAGCCCCTCCAGTGTCACAGACGGGCCCCCTCGCCCTCCGCGCGCACGGGCCTGCGGCACCGGGGTGGAGCCGAACGGGCCTCCGGCGGGGGCCACCGCGGGTGAAGCGCGGCCGGGGCGGTTCCTGTTCCCGCCCCGACGCCCACGGGGCACCTGGCCCGCCGGTGAGGCCGCGTGCGCTTCCGCCGTCCCCCTCCCCTGCCGTCCCTCTCCGCTGCCCGCAGGGCACCCGGGCCCGGGGCTGGTGGAGCCGAACCGGCTCCGGTCCTGACTTCTTCCGGCCCCCCTTCTCCTCCCCTCTCTGCCGCCCGCAGGGCACCCGGGCCCGGGGCTGGTGGAGCCGAACCGGCTCCGGTCCTGACTTCTTCCGGCCCCCCTTCTCCTCCCCCCTCTGCCGCCCGCAGGGCACCCCAGGCCGGGCCGGTGGAGCCGAACCGGCTCCGGCCGCGTCCTCTTCCGGTGGAGCACCGAACGACGACAGGAGCGGGTGTGCAGGACTTCGACGTGCACGAGCGGCGGATGTGGGGCGGCGACGGGGTGGCGCAGGCGTACGCGCGGGGGTTCGCCGGGCTCTGTGCCGGAGCGCTGCCCGCGCTGCTGGCGGCGGCCGGGGCCGGCCCCGGGGTGCGGCTGCTGGACGTCGGCACCGGCACGGGCAACGCGGCGGCGGCCGCCCTGGCGCTGGGCGCCGAGGTGACGGCGGTGGACGCCGAGCCGCAGATGGTGAAGGCGGCCGCCGAGCGACTGCCCGAGGTGCCGGTCTCGCTCGCCCAGCTGCCGGAACTCCCCTTCGCGGACGGTGGGTTCGACGCGGTGGTGGCCAACTTCGTGGTCAACCACGTGGCCGATCCGGTGGCCGCGCTGACCGAGCTGCGCCGGGTCGTGCGACCCGGCGGCCGGGTGGCGGTCACGCTCTGGCACACGGCCGGGAACCGCGCGATGGACCTGTTCAACCAGGTGCTGGACGAGGAGGGGGTGGAGCGCCCCTCCTTCCCGCCCGTCCCGGTCGCCTTCGAGCGCACCCCGGAGGGTCTGGCCGGGCTGCTCGCGGAGGCGGGCTGGGCCGAGCCGCACGGCCGGGAGCTGGCCTGGACCCACCGGGCGGACCCGGAGGACTGGTGGGCCGGCCCGGCCGGCGGGGTGGCCAACGTCGGTCTGGTGGTGACGGGGCTGCCGGCCCCGCGGGTGGCCGGGCTCAAGCGGGAGTACGACCGGCTGGCCGCGGCGCAGGCCGGGCCGGACGGGCGGCTCGCGCTGGAGGCGGTCGCCGTGCTGGCCTCCGGGGTCCGCTCGTTGTAGCAGTGCCGTGCGGCGCCGCGCACCCCTGCGGGCTCCGCGGTGGCAGGGTGGTCCGATAGCCTTTTGACGGATTGTCATCCTTTTCTTTTCGACGTGAGGTTCCGGGGGAGCGGCTTTGAACTTCTTCAGTGCGGCATGGGACGACGCCGTTGGTCTGGTGACCTCGGGCGCCAAGCTGGTCAAGGACATCGTGATGGCCCCGGCCGAGATCGCCCGCTGGGCGCTCGGCGAGATGTTCGGCGGCGGCGAGGACGAACTGAACCAGATCGCCGCCGAACTGGCCGAACTGGGCAAGGAGTTCGACAAGCTCGGCAAGGACGTCAACACCGCGCTCGGCCACCTGACCTGGCACGGCCCGGCGGCCGACGCCTTCGTCAACCACGCCCAGGGCCGGGTCCGCGAGATCTCCGGGGTCGCCGACGAGCTCGAGGGGCTCAGCCAGGCGGTCAAGCGGCTCGCCAGCTTCTGACCGACAGCGCATTCACCAGGACGACAAGGGGTACGGGGACCATGGCCGGTGAGCAGTTCGGCGTCCAGTTGCAGGAGCTCGGCAAGATCCAGAAGGACTGGCAGGAGACCAGTCGGAGGATGGCGGAGCTCCAGGCGAAGCTCGGGAAGATCCAGTCCACCCTGGCCAAGGCGGTCGCCGTCGACCTGTCGGTCAGCCCGCTGGCCGGCATAGCCGGCTTCGCCGTCGCGTACGACGTGCTGAGTGACGCGAAGGAGGTGGAGAAGCGGGCTCGGCACCTGATGGAGACCAAGGAGAAGCTCACCCAGGGCATCGCCCAGGACGCCGAGCGGATCAAGTCGGTCATCAAGGAGTACACCGAAGCGGAGCGGAAGGTGCACGACGAGATGAAGGACAAGGAGAAGAAGCAGCCCCCCGCCTCCACCGAGATAGCCGGCAAGGGCGACGGCAAGGGCAACGGCGGTGGCGGCGGTCACGGCACCGGTGGTGGCGGGGGCCACGGGACCGGCGGCGGTGACGGCGGTGGCGGCGGCAGCACCCGCCCCGACGGCAACGGCGACCACAGCAAGTACAAGGACCACACCACCGGGGACAAGAACGTCCGCTACATCAACGGTGACAGCTGGGAGGACTGGGCCCGCGGCAAGGACTCCTACGGCAAGCACCCGCACAACGGCGAGGGCAAGGGCGCCCTGGTCCGCCCCAAGCTGGACGGCCTCTCGGACGAGCGGCACGACATCCTGGAGCGCGCCATGAAGCGCGTCGACATGAAGCTCGGCTACAGCCAGGGCGCCATCACCGACAAGTACCGGGTCGACTGCTCCGGCTTCGTCAGCGCCGCCTGGGGCCTCGACCCGGGCTCCTACGGCGGGCTCAACACCACCGCCCTGATGGACCCGAGCGTCTCGGAGAAGATCTCCAAGAACGACCTCAAGCCGGGCGACGCGCTGATCAACAGCGGCCACACCATCCTCTTCGGGGGCTGGGTGGACGAGTCCCACACCAAGTACATCGCGATCGAGAACGCCAGCCGCTCCGGCACCGTCTCGCGGGTGGCCACCATGGGGACCGAGTACGGCTTCTACCGCCGCAAGGACCTCTGACGCACCCTCAGCGCCCCCGGCACCCCGGCCGGGGCCCCACGGGGCCCCGGGTCGGAGCGGGGTGACGGGGCGCCAGGGCGGGGAAACAGAAGAGCCCCGAAGCTTCCGCTCCGGGGCTCACGCTGTGGCCAGGGCCGGGGTCGAACCGGCGACCTTCCGCTTTTCAGGCGGACGCTCGTACCAACTGAGCTACCTGGCCGTACTGCACCGTCCCTTGCGGGACGAGCGATCCTGACGGGACTTGAACCCGCGACCTCCACCTTGACAGGGTGGCGAGCTAACCAACTGCTCCACAGGACCTTGTCGGACTGACGTCCGGTCTTGCTGCACCGACTGTACTACGGGTACTGCGTGCCCCCAACGGGATTCGAACCCGTGCTACCGCCTTGAAAGGGCGACGTCCTGGGCCACTAGACGATGAGGGCTTGCGGCCCGTCCGGGTGACTCGCACCGGTCGGGGACGTGAGAAGCATATGGGATGCCGGTCGTGAACGCCAAAACGGTTCCGGGCGGGGCGGGAGGGTCGCGGGCTCAGGACCAGCCGAGTTCGTGCAGCTCGTGGTCGTCGAAGCCGAAGTGGTGGGCCACCTCGTGGATCACGGTGGTGCGGACCTCGGCGACCATCTCCTCCCGGGTGTCGCACATCCGGAGGGTCGGGCCCATGTAGACGAGGATCCGGTCGGGCAGCACCCCGGCGTACCACTCGCCGCGCTCGGTCAGCGGCGTCCCCTCGTAGAGCCCGAGCAGGTCGGGGTCGGAGGGGTCGGGCTCGTCCTCGACGAAGACCGCCACGTTGTCCATCATCGCCGCGAGCTGCGGCGGGATCTGGTCCAGGGCATCGGCGACCAGCGTCTCGAACTCGTCCCGGGTCATGTCCACCGGTCCATTGTCGGGCGTGGGGTGACGGTGTGCCAGATCATCCGCGACGGCAGTTCACCGGGTCTCCGGCGTGCCGGTGGTTGACTGGGGCGGTGCGGACGGGGACGGAGCGACGGGAGCGGTGGTCGGGCGAGGGCCCGGTCGTCCTGGTGGTTGCGCTCGGCGGGGCGCTCGGGGCGCTCGCCCGGTACGGGGCGGGGCTGGTCCGGCCGGTGGCGGAGGGGGGCTTCCCCTGGATCACCTGGACCGTCAACGTGCTGGGCTGCGCCGCGATGGGCGTGCTGATGGTGCTGGTCACCGAGGTGCGGCAGCCGCACCGGCTGATCCGGCCGTTCCTCGGCACCGGGGTGCTCGGCGGTTTCACCACCTTCTCCGCCTACGCGCTGGACGTCCACCGGCTGGCCGACGCCGGCCGGCTGCCGCTCGCGGCGGCGTACGCGGCGGCCACCCTGCTGGGGGCGCTGGCGGCGGTGTGGGCGGCGGCCGGGGCGACCAGGTGGCTGGCCGGGCGGTGGACGTCCGGGCGGCGGGCGTCCGGACGGGGCGGGGCCGGACGGGGGGAGGCCTCGTGAACTGGCTGCTGGTGACGGCGGGTGCGCTGGCCGGCGCTCCGCTGCGCTACCTGACGGACCGTGCGCTGCGGGCCCGGTACGGGGCGGCGCTGCCCTGGGGCACCTTCGCCGTGAACGTGGCCGGCTCGCTGCTGCTCGGGCTGGTGGCGGGGGTCTGCGGGAGCCGCGGACAGCTGCTGCTCGGCACCGGGCTCTGCGGGGCGCTCACCACGTACTCGACCTTCTCCTGGGAGACGCTCCGGCTGGCCGAGGCCGGCCCCCGGCGGGCGGCGGTGGTGAACGTGCTCGGCACGCTGGTGGCCGGGCTGGCGGCGGTCTGGGCCGGGGCGGCGCTGGCAGGGGTGTTCTGAGGCCCGGTCGCGGGGTCGCGCGGAGGCCGGTCCGGGCGGGTGCCCGGGGCCCGGTGCGGACGGGCGTTCGCCCGGTGTGCCGGCGCGGCCCCCTTGGCGCACGGGTGTTCTGACGGTCGGTCGGATGCCGGTGCCCTGGTGGGACGTTCGGGGGAGGACCGTGTCCTGGCCGTCGGGCGCGCGTTGGTCACCGCAGGTGGACCGGGCGCGGCGGGTGCCGCGCCGGCGCGTGCCGCCGAGCAGGGGAGGTGCCCAGGTGACGGCGGATCAGATGGCGGTCCAGGGTGCGCGGGTGGCGCGGGCGGCGCGAGTGGCGCGGGTCGTCCGGGTGGCCCGCGCGGGGGCGGTGCTGGCGCTGGCCGGGGCGAGCATGGCCGGCTGCATGTCGGTCGGCGGATCGGCCTCCTCGGACGCGCAGGTGAGCGGCCGGCCGGTGGGTCAGACCGGCGCGCCGGGGAAGGGCGGGAGCGGGACGCACGCCCCCGGGAAGGCGGTGAGCGGCCAGCGAGTGGAGCGCGCGGGGGGCGCGAGCGCCTCGGCGCAGGCCGGAGCGCCCGGGGCCACGCCCGGCGCGGAGGCGCCCGGTGCCGGCCAGCCGGTGCCCGTGCCGGCCATGGTGGGGAGCGCCCCGCCCAGCCCCGGCGCCCCGGCGGCCTCGGCCTCCCCCTCGCCGTCCAGGGGTGCCGGCGGCGAGCACGGGCTGCCCAGCTCCTCGCCCACGGCGGCCTCCTCCCCGACCGCCGAGCCCAGCTCCAGCCCGCCGCCGGCGGCCTCGCCCACCCCGGACCCCACCCCGACCGACCCCGGAACCACTGCCCCGAGCGCCAGTCCGGCTGGCTGATACCGGCCTGGCCAGCACGTTTGCCTTTGATCCGGAGGTTCCCGTATGGTGGTAGATCGTTAGTTTGATCCATTTGATTGGCGCCCTACTCCCATCTGGCGCCCTTGGCGCGTTCCGGCGATCCGTGGCTGACCGCATAGAGGCGGTTGTGAACAGAACCCCGGACTTTGGCGCGTGCCACTTCCGGAAGGTTTTGCATGTCTCTCGTTGACGACGACCGCTTCAGCATGCCCGCGAACGGTTCGGACGCCGCCGACACCGCCTCCCTCGAGACCGAGGTCGAGGCCACCGACTCCATCGACACCACCGACGCCGCCGTCGAGTCCGCCTCCGTCGAGGCCGACGAGACCGAGGCCGCCGAGCCCACCATCACCTTCGGTGACCTGGGCCTGCCGGACGAGATCGTCCGGGCGCTGGCCAAGCGCGACGTCACCACCCCGTTCCCGATCCAGGCCGCGACCATCCCGGACGCGCTGGCCGGCAAGGACGTCCTCGGCCGCGGCCGCACCGGCTCCGGCAAGACCCTGAGCTTCGGCCTCCCGCTGCTGACCCGCCTGGCGGGCGGCGAGCGCACCCGGCCCAAGCACCCGCGCGGCCTGATCCTGGTCCCGACCCGCGAGCTGGCCATGCAGGTCGCCGACGCCCTGGAGCCCTTCGGCTCGGTGCTCGGCCTCAAGCTCAAGGTCGTCTGCGGCGGCACCTCGATGTCGAACCAGATCTACGCGCTGGAGCGCGGCGTCGACGTGCTGGTGGCCACCCCCGGCCGTCTGCGCGACCTGATCAACCGCAACTCCGCCAAGCTCGACGACGTCCAGGTCGCGGTGCTCGACGAGGCCGACCAGATGGCCGACATGGGCTTCCTGCCCGAGGTCACCGAGATCCTCGACCAGGTGCCGGCCGGCGGCCAGCGCCTGCTGTTCTCCGCCACCCTGGAGAACGAGATCGACACCCTGGTCAAGCGCTACCTGAACAGCCCGGTCACCCACGAGGTCGACCCCTCGGCCGGTGCGGTCACCACCATGACCCACCACATCCTCGTGGTGAAGCCGAAGGACAAGGCGCCGATCACCAACGCGATCGCCGCCCGCAAGGGCCGCACGATCATCTTCGTCCGCACCCAGATGGGCGCCGACCGCGTGGCCGAGCAGCTCATCGAGGCCGGCGTGAAGGCCGACGCGCTGCACGGCGGGATGACCCAGGGCGCCCGTACCCGCGTCCTCGGCGACTTCAAGGACGGCTACGTCAACGTGGTCGTCGCCACCGACGTCGCCGCCCGCGGCATCCACGTCGACGGCATCGACCTGGTGCTGAACGTGGACCCGGCCGGTGACCACAAGGACTACCTGCACCGCTCCGGCCGCACCGCCCGCGCCGGCCGCTCCGGCACCGTCGTCACCCTGGTGCTCCCGCACCAGCGCCGCGGCGTCTTCCGCCTGATGGAGGACGCGGGCGTCGACGCCTCGCGCCACATCCTCGACCACGCCTTCGACGCCGAGGTCGCCAAGATCACCGGCGCCCGCTCGCTCGTCGAGGTGCAGGCCGAGTCGGCCTCCGGCATCGCCGGTGCCGCCGAGCGCGAGGTCGCCGAGATGACCCGTCAGCTGGAGCGCGCGCAGCGCCGCGCCACCGAGCTGCGCGAGGAGGCCGACCGTCTGGCCGCCCGTGCGGCGCGCGAGCGGGCCGAGCTGGGCATCGAGGACGAGCCGGCCGTCGAGGCCGCCGACGAGGCGTCCGAGGGCGCGGCCGTCGAGACCGCCGCCCCGGTGGCCGCCGAGGCCGCCGAGCGGACCCCGTCGTACCGCGAGGCGCGCAACGAGCGTCCGTCCTACGGCGACCGTGACCGTGACCGTGGCTTCGGCCGGGACCGCGACCGTGACGACCGTGGTGGCCGCTCCTTCGGTGACCGTGACAACCGCTCGGGTGGCT
>NZ_JBSFGS010000008.1:0-225843 GCF_053596675.1 Kitasatospora sp. NPDC001664 | reverse complement strand
TTCAACCGTGACGACCGCGGCGGCCGTTCCTTCGGTGGCGACCGTGACCGTGCCCCGCGCACCGGTGGCTTCAACCGTGACGACCGTGGTGGCCGTTCCTTCGGTGGCGACCGTGACAACCGCTCGGGTGGCTTCAACCGTGACGACCGCGGCGGCCGTTCCTTCGGTGGCGACCGTGACCGTGCCCCGCGCACCGGTGGCTTCAACCGTGACGACCGTGGTGGCCGCTCCTTCGGTGACCGTGACAACCGCTCGGGTGGCTTCAACCGTGACGACCGTGGTGGCCGTTCCTTCGGTGACCGTGACAACCGTTCGGGTGGCTTCAACCGTGACGACCGTGGCGGCCGTTCCTTCGGTGGCGACCGTCCGTCCTTCGGTGACCGCGACAGCCGTGGCGGCGGCAGCCGTCCGTTCGCCCGCCGCGACGACCACCGCTCCGGCGGCCGTCCGCAGGGTGGCTTCAACCGTGACGACCGTGGCGGCCGTTCCTTCGGTGGCGACCGTGACAACCGTTCGGGCGGCTTCAACCGCGACGACCGCGGCAGCCGCTCGGGCAGCTTCAACGGCGGCGACCGCAAGCCGCGTTGGAAGAGCTGACGCGCACTAGCCCGACGACGGGCCCGCTCCACTCCGGTGGGGCGGGCCCGTCCGCGTTTATCCGGGTGACGGAGGGTCAGGCGTCCCCTAGCGTCGGCGGTATGAGTAGCAGACTGCACCAGGTCGCCGTCGTGAACGAGGGGATCGCCGCGGAGGGCGGGTACCGGCTCCCGAGGAGCGGGGAGGCCGTCGGGATCGGGGTGGAGCTCGCGGCCGCGCGGGTCGGCACCGTCTCGTACCCGCCGGAGCACCGGTTCGCGGGGGAGGGGCGGTTCACCGGGGTGGTGGAGGTGACCGCGGAGGGGAGCATGGCGGCCGCCGAGCGGCTCTCGGTGCCGGGTGGAGCGGGCCCGGTGGCGGTACTCAACTTCGCCTCGGCCCGTAACCCCGGGGGTGGTTACCTGCGCGGCGCCCGTGCCCAGGAGGAGGACCTCTGCCGGTCCGCCCTGCTCTACCACTGCCTGCTGGCCGCCCCCGACTACTACGAGGCGCACCGGGCCTCCACCGATCTGCACTACAGCCACCGGGTGATCTGGTCCCCGGACGTACCGGTGATCCGCGACGCGCACGGCGAGCTGCGGGCCGACCCGTACACCGTCTCCTTCCTCACCTCGCCCGCCCCCAACGCCGGGCAGCTGGCGCGGCGGGCCGAGGGCGGACGGGTGGACGTGCGGGAGGTGTTGGTGGAGCGGGCCCGGCGGGTGCTCGGGGTCGCGGCGGCGCACGGGGTACGGGAGTTGGTGCTCGGCGCCTGGGGCTGCGGGGTGTTCGGCAACGACCCGGCCGAGGTGGCCGAGGCCTTCGAGCTGGCCCTGGCCACCCATGGCGCCCCGTTCACCCGGGTGGTCTTCGCGGTCTGGGACCGCACCCCGGTCTCCGCCAACCGGGCGGCCTTCGAGGCCCGGTTCGGCGCCTGACGGCTCGGTACCGACGGCTGGGCGCCCGACGGTAGGGCGCCCGACCGTCCGGCGAGCCGACGGTGCGTCAGCGGCGGCCGGCCACCGCGCCGGCCACGGTCGAGGCCGCGGCCACCACGCCGGTCACGGCGAACACCGACGGCCAGGCCCCGATCCGCTTCGCCAGCGGGTGCGAGCCGCCGAACGCGGCCACGTACAGCCCCGTCAGCCCGGCCGCCACCGCGGCCCCGGACTGCCGCTTCCACCCCACCGCCGCGGCGGCTCCGGCCGCCGCCAGCACCGCCCCGCCCAGCTCCCGCCGCCCGCTCCACCTGGCCACCCCGTAGCCGCCGATCAGACCGGCCGCCGCGACCGCCGTACCGGCCGTTCCGCTGGGGATGCTCGCCATGCCGCTCAACTCCTGGGTCGTGGACGCTCCGGGTACGCCGGGTACAACGCCCGGTGGCCGGGCGGGGTGCCCGGCCGTCCGGATCAGGCCCGCAGCCGGGCGGCGACCGCGGTGATCTCGACGGGGGTCACGCCGTGGGCTTCGAGGTAGCCGGGGAGCGAGCCGTGGGTGGTGCGGAGGTGGGTGAGGGCGAGGTGCAGGAGCTCGGGGGCGACGGGGTGGGAGCGGTGGCGGGTGCCGTGTTCGTCGTAGTAGTAGACGGGCTCGTCGGTGTCGAGGCCGAGGTGGGGGTTGGAGCGGACGAAGTCGGTGAGGACCTCGGCTTCGGAGAGGCCGGCCAGGAGTTGGAGGACGGCGATGGTGAGGCCGGTGCGGTCCTTGCCGACGGCGCAGTGGACCAGGGTGGGGCGGGCGTCGTCGGAGGCGAGGTGGCGGACGGTGGCGGCGATCGAGGGGCCGCCGAGTTCGGCCATCGCCCGGTAGGTGCCCTCCATGGTTCCGGGCCAGGCGAAGTCGGCGTCCTGGTCGGGGAGGAGGGGGTGGTGGAGGTCCTCCAGCTCGAGGTGGTGGTGGAGGTCGGGCCAGGCGGCGCGCTCGGCGGTGGTCCGGAGGTCGATGACGGTGCGGATGCCGAGCGCTTCGAGCTGACGGGCGCCCTCGGGGGTGAGGGTGTTGAGGGATGCGGAGCGGTAGAGCAGGCCGGGGCGCAGGCCGGCGATGCCTGCGTCACGGAAGTTGCGGACGTCGGAGACGGTGAGGGCGGGCGGGGCGGCGTCGAACTCACGAGCGGTCATGAGTCGTACGGTAGCGGCCGGGTGGCACCTGGTAGCGGTGCTATCCGGGGGTGGGACCGGGCCGGGTCGGACGGGCCGGGTCGGGCGGGGTCGGGCTGGGTCGGGCAGGTCGGGCCGGGGCTCAGCGGCCGCCGGCGACGTCGATGAAGGCGCCCGTGACGTAGGAGGCGGCGGGGGACAGCAGGTACAGGATGGTCTCGGCGACCTCCTCGGGCCGTCCTCCCCGGCGCATCGGGAGCTGGGGGCCGACCCGGTCGACCCGGCGGGGTTCGCCGCCGAGCGCGTGGATCTCGGTGTGGATCAGGCCGGGGCGGACGGCGTTGACCCGGATGCCCTCGGCCGCGACCTCCAGGGAGAGGCCGGTGGTCATGGTGTCCAGGGCGCCCTTGGAGGCGGCGTAGTCGACGTACTCGTTGGGCGAGCCGATCCGGGAGGCGGCGGAGGAGACGTTGACGATGGCGCCGCCCCTGCCGCCGTGCCGGGTGGACATCCGGCGGACGGCGGCACCGGCGCAGAGGAACGGGCCGGTGATGTTGGCGGTCCAGATCCGGGCCAGCCGCTCCTCGTCCAGGTCCTCGAGGCGGCACTGCTTCTCGAGGGTGCCGGCGTTGTTGACCAGGGCGGTGAGCGGGCCGAGCTCGCGGTCCACGGTGGTGAAGAGCCGCTCGACCTCGGTGGCGCGGGTGACGTCGGCCCGGACGGCCAGCGCGCTGCCGCCGGCGGCGGTGATCCGCTCGACCACGGAGGCGGCGGAGGCTTCGTCGGAGCGGTAGTTGACGCAGACCCGGTAGCCGCGTTCGGCGGCCAGCAGGGCGGTGGCGGCGCCGATGCCTCGGCCGGCGCCGGTGATCAGGATCACGTTCTCGTCGTTCATGGGCCGACGGTAGTCCACGGGGCGGGTACGGATGACCGGCGGGGTCAGCCGTTCGGCCTCGCCGCCGCGGCGGCGCGGAGGGCGGCGATCTTCGGGGCCCGGCTCTTGGGGGAGTCCAGGCTGAACCCCCTTGCGTCACCGAGCTGTTCGCGGATGAAGCGTCCGGTGCGGTCCACCGTCGCGCGCAGTGCGTCGTCGACCGGGACGAAGGGCAGGTGGACGATCTCCTCCCGCTCGGTGTCGTACTCCCAGATGCCGACGATCCGGCCCCGGTCGAGGACGACGTGGCTCTGCGGGTCGGCCTCGGTGCCGAAGCCTCGGCCGCCCTTGGCGGTGGGGGAGGGGCGGGCGGCATCGGCCGGGTCGAGCAGCCGGGGGAGGTCGCGGTGCAGCAGGTGGATGCCGTCGATCCCGGCGAGCAGGGTGTGGTGCGGGGTGGTCGGAACGGTGAACTCCTGGAACTCCGCCACGAGTTCGGAGGGGAGGAGGAGGTCGGTGCCCGGGAGCGGGGTGAGGTCGAGCGGGGCGAGTGCGGCCTTGGCCGTGGCGGCGGTGAAGCCGGAGAACCAGCGGAAGTGCTTCACCGAGGCCGGAGCGGCCCAGGAGAAGTACCGCTCGGCCAGTTCGGCGGCCGAGCCGACCACCGGCTGGTCCCAGGCCGCGTAGGCGTAACGCTGCTGGTCCAGACGGCCGTTGGGCGGCACCCGGCGGATCAGGCCGCGCGCCTGGAGCAGGCCCAGGGCCAGCGGGAGGGTGGTGGACTGTCCGCGCTTCCGGCCCGCCTCGCCCAGGCTCCGGGAGGCGCCGCCCACCCCGGCACGGATGGCCGAGGGATCCAACGGGCCGTTCCGGGAGAGGAGTTGGCTGATCGCCAGGCAGAGCTTCTCGATCTCGTCCCTGGTCACGCCCAGGTGCTTCTCGGCCGCCGCCAGCTCGCCCTCCGGGGCGCCCGCCCCGGCGGCCAGGCCGAGCGCGAAGTCGGCCGCGGGCAGCACGTAGGTGCAGCCCCGGGCGGAGGGCAGCTCGTGCACCTCCAGCGCGGCGACCGCCCCGTCCACCGCCTCCCGGTCCAGCCCGGCCCGGGCGAACAGGCCCAGGTACGGGGCCGCGCCGCCGACCGAGCGGGCCCAGCCGGTGGCGTCCAGCACCTCGGCCGGGGTGGCGCCGCCGTGCGTCCCGTCCAGCCACTGCCGCCGGGACCACCAGGCGCGGAGCTTCTCGATCGGGGCGGGCGGGGGCTCGGGGTTGGCCATGGGGTCAGTATCGGCGGGAGGTGCGGCGAGGGCGCGGAGCGGACGCCCGGGCGGGTCGCGGTCCGTCCGGGCGCGTCGCGGTCCGTCCGGTCCGTCCGGGCGCGTCGCCGGTCGGCCTCCGGATAACCGTTCGACTCCGGGTGCGGGGCGCCCCCAGACTGGACGCGTCCCGCGTACCCGCCGAGGAGGCGACACCCGTGAACGTCCTGCTCTCCGGCATCGTCGGTTCCACCGCGTACGGCCTGGCCCACGCCGGCTCCGACCTCGACCGGCTCGGCCTGTTCGCCGCACCGACCGAGGAGTTCCACGGCCTGCACCGCCCCGCCGAGTCGCACGTCACCACCGCCCCCGACCGCACCCTGCACGAGGCCGCCAAGTGGTGCCGCCTCGCCCTCGGCGGCAACCCCACCGCCTCCGAGCTGGTCTGGCTGCCCGAGGAGCTCCACGAGGTGAGGACGCCCCTCGGCGAGGAGCTGATCGGCATCCGCACCTCCTTCCTGAGCACCCGGGCGGTCCGCAACTCCTACCTCGGCTACGCCACCCAGCAGTTCAGGAAACTGACGACCCGTGACCCCGCCGACGTGGCCAGTCGGGCCCGGGCGGCCAAGCACGCCCGCCACCTGATCCGCCTCGTCCGCCAGGGCGTCACCCTGCACGAGACCGGCCACCTGGAGATCCGGCTGCCCGACCCGGAGGCCGTGCGCGCCGAGGCCGAACGGATCGCCGACGACGCCTCGCTGGCCACCACCCTGCTCTCCGACGCCGAGGACCGCTTCTCCCGCCCCGGCGTCCTCCCCGAGGCACCCGACGAGGCACCGGCCGAAGCCTGGCTGCGCCGCGTCCGCGCCGCCCACCTGACCCCCGCCTGACGGCGTCCGCACCTCCGCCCGACGGCTGCCGCACCGCCCTCCCGACGTGCCGTCGGCGCGAACCGCCCGGAGGCAAACGGGTGGCGGCCGCCGAGGGATCACCGGGTAGGATCACCGTGGCAGCGCCCAGGCACCACGGTGGCGAAGCCCGAACGGGCCGCTAGCTCAATTGGCAGAGCTGCGGACTTTTAATCCGTAGGTTCAGGGTTCGAACCCCTGGCGGCCCACCGCAGCGAGACCCAGGTCAGATCCCAACTGGCCTGGGTCGCTTGCGTTCTGAGGCCCCGTCGAGGTCAGCGGGTGGAGGAGAGCCAGCCGAGGCGGACGGCGTTGGCGCCGGCCTCGAAGCGGCTGCGGGCCTCGAGGCGCTCCATGAGGAGGGCGGTGAGGCGGCGGGCGGTGCGGGAGGAGACGCCCAGGCGCTTGGCGATCACCTCGTCGGTGAGGCCGGTGTCGAGGAGGCGGAGGATCTCGGCCTCCTGGCTGCTCAGGCCGTGCCGGTCGACGGTGGGGGCCTCGCCGAGGGGGTTCGCGCTGGTCCAGGTGCTCTCGAAGAGTGCGCAGAGGGCGGCGACGATGCCCTCGCCCTTGAGCAGGACCGCCCCGGTGCGGGCGTCGGAGGTGTCGAGGGGGAGGACCACCTGGCGGCGGTCGATGATGACCATCCGGACGGGAAGGGTGGCCGCGGTCCGCACCTGTCCGCCGCGGGCGCTCAGCCAGTTCACGTGCTCCAGCGTCGGGGCGTGGTTGCGCACGCTGTCGAGGTAGACCGTCCGCATCCGCACGCCCCGGTCGAGCAGGGCGGCGTTCGGGTGCCGGCTGGCCTCCAGGTCCGCCGCGGGGTGGGCGCCGCCGGGCGCGAAGGTGGTGATCTCCTGCTCGGCCTGGGCGGCCAGGAGGGCCAGCCGCTCGCGGATGACGTCCAGGCCGATGAGCCGCTCCGCGTCCTCGCCGGCGATGGCCGCGGCGCTCGTCAGGGCGGAGCACTCCGCTATCAGTTGGGCGGCGGCGGCGCGCGAGGTCTCGATCCGGAGCTGCTGGGCGGCGAGGTCGGCCTGCTGCCGGCTGAGGATCATCTCCATGGCGATCTCGGGGCTGACGACCCGGTAGCCGCCTCCCTCCTGGAGCGAGGGCCGGACCAGTGCGAGGGTGCTCAGGGAGTCGAGGCTTCGGTGCAGGTCCTGCTCGGCGACCCCCAGGCGGCCGGCCAGGACGGCCAGATCCTCCTGCGGGTGGGCCAGCATGGACTTGTACAGCCGTTCCGCCGCAGAGTCCAGGCCGAGTGGCTCGAGCACCATTCCCCCATACACTGTTGGTGTTCCCTTGACCGTGTTCAGGCGATTATTGCCGAGCTTGCAGGTTTAGGCAATGGCCTAAAGTGTCCAATCCGCCCGGTTCCGGAGCGTTTGCCGGGGATGGAACTCTGGCTCCATGTATATGGTTCACGCTCAACTGGGCACCCGAACCGGCGCGCCGCTGCCTGACGACGCGTCAAAGCTATTCCGGGCAAGCGCGGAACCCGGCGAATCCGTGGAGTACGTGACCGTACATCCGGATGCTCCTATCGGCCCGGTCGTCGGCCTGTTCCTGGTCGCCCGCTCGCTGGAGGACGCGGAGGCGGTCGGGGCCGCGGTATGTGCGAGGGCGCTGCGGAACCACCCGCAATTGGGTGCGTTCCTGCTGCTCCGCTGCGAGGTCCGGCTGGTCGCCGCGTACTTCGACCGAATGTTCGGCCGGTCCTCTCCTGGACGGGTTATGCCAAGGCCGGATCATGACAGTGGAAACCCCTTCCTCGGCTTCTGAGGCGTGGAGAGACTGCTGTTCATCAAGTCGACCGACGGGGAGTGCGGAGGTCGAGACACCCTCACCGCCGCTCCCCCGCTTGCTCTTGGGGGAGAGAACCATGCTCGGACCGCGTGCTGCCACCTTCGTCGCCACCGCCCTTCTGGTGGGCGCCGGCCTGTTCGGGGCGGCCGCGTCGGCCGTGGCCGCGGAGCCCGGCGGGACGCAGTGGCAGTCGCGGGTCGAGGCGCTCGGGGCGCCGTCCGGCGAGGCGCCGGGGGCCGCGCTGAGCGACGTCACCTGGGGTCCGTGAGCGCTCGGCGCGGCCCGGTGGCCACCGCCGTGCACGGCACGGAACGGAATTCCTCCGGGCGGGCGGACTCCCCGTCGGGGAAATGATTCACGACCTCTTCCGGGTGCGTGGGATCGCCCGTGCCCGCTTCCGGCCCCGGGTGCCGGGTTTCGCCGTTCTTTCCGGTATCCCCTGCGGATTGTCCCCGGTGCGCCGGTGCGATTATCCGCAGGCATATGCAAATGAGGTCCGAGGTCGTGAGCGTTTCCGTTGGGAGCCGGGTCAGCCCCGGTCCGCCGAGCCGCTGGCTGCGCACGAGTGGTGCGGGCCCGGCCGTGGAGCTGAACGTCGTCTGCTTCCCGCCGGCCGGCGGGGCGGCGGGCTCGTTCGCCGCGCTCCGCAGGGCCGCGGGTCCGGAGACCTCGGTGACCGCGGTGCTGCTGCCCGGGCGCGAGGCGCGGATCGCCGAGCCGCACGCCACGGACCTGCACCGCCTCGCCGCGACGGTGGCGGGGGAGCTCCTTCCACTGCTGGCCCGGGACGAGACGCCCTACGTCCTGCTCGGGCACAGCATGGGCGGCCTGCTCGCCTACGAGGTCGCACTCGGACTGGACGGGCTCGGGGCCCGGCCGCCGCTCACGGTGGTGGTGGCCGGGACGGCCGCTCCCCGGCACGCCTGCTGGTCGGCGGTGGCGTCCCGGCGCCCGGACGAGCTGCTGCGGCTCCTCGGCGGCGTGCCGCAGGAGCTCCTCGACATGCCGCAGCTGCTGGACCTCGCCGTCGAGGTGCTGCGCGCGGACCTGGCGATGGTGGAGGGCTACCGCTGCTCCGACGGCCTGCTGCCCGCACCGCTCGAGGTGCTGTACGGCAGCGAGGACCCGCTGGTCGACGCGGCGGCGGTGGCGGGCTGGGCCCGGCTGGCGGGGGCGGGGGTCGCGTTCGAGGGGTTGTCGGGCGGCCACTTCTTCCTGGACGAGCACCATCCGCGGCTGCTCGCGGCCTGGCACGAGGCGGCGGCGCGGTGAGGGCGGACGGGCGGACGGCGGGCGGACAGACGGCGGGCGGGCCGACGGCGCGCGGCCGGGCGGTGGAAGACACATGGGCACTGGACGGCAGGGACGCAGTCATGGGACAGACGGTTCATCACGAAGCTTTGACCACACCGGAGTTCGGCATCTGGCTGGCCGGTCGCCGGCATCCGGAGACGTACAACATCCACCGCGTCTGGGAGATCACCGGTGCCCTGGACGAGGCCGCCCTGCGGGCGGCGGTGGACGAGGTGGTCGGCCGTCACCGGGTCTTCGGGCGGCGGCTGCGGGAGAGCGGTGAGGTCCCGTTCTGGGCGCGGGGGGAGGCCGTCGCGGCCTGGTCCTCGGCCGAGGAGGTGGCGGACGAGGCGGGTTGGCAGGCCGAGCAGGGCGCCCACCGGTTCGACCTCGCGGCCGAGTGCCCGGTCCGCGTCGCACTGCTGCGGCAGACCCCGCAGCGCCACCTGTTCTCCCTGCTGGTCCACCACATCGCCTGCGACGGGCTCTCCCTGGAGATCCTCCTGGAGGAGATCGGGCTGGCCTACGCCTCCCGGACGGCGGGCGGGCCCGCGCTGCCGCCGGTCGTGGACGGCCGGCCGGCGGGCCCCGCGCCCGCGACCGGCTACTGGGCCGGGCAGCTGGCCGAGGCCGAGTGGCCGGGCTCGCTGCCGCGCACTCCCGGGGCGCGCACCCCCGAGGCCGAGACCACCACGCTGCCGCTGACCGCGGAGCAGGCCGGTCTGCTCCGGGCGGCGGCCCGGAGCCTGCGGGCGACCCCGCACCTGCTCGGTCTGGCCGCGCTGTACGGCACCCTCGCCGCGCACGGCAGCCCGCGGGACGTCATGGTCGCCACGCCCTTCGCGGACCGCACGCCGGCCACCGCGGGTCTGGTCGCGTGCCTGGCCCGGGTGGTGCCGATGCGTCAGCGCTGGGCGGCCGACGACACGGGCGCGGCCCTGGTCGCCGCCGTCCGCCGGACGATGGCGGGGGCGCTGAGCCACCTGGCCGAGCCGATCCGGGAGGCGGCCGACCTCTTCGGCGCGGTCGAGCCCGGGGTCACGGTGGCCTTCCAGGCGCACGGCCCGCTGCCCGCGCCCGTCCTGGCGGGCGCGGAGGTGCGGGCGCTGTCCGAGGGCGGCCACGGAACGGTGCGCAACGACCTCGAGTTCGACCTCTACCTGCGCCCGGACGGCGGCGAGTTGGCCCTGACCCGGCGCCTGACGGGCGGTACCACGGCCCCGGCGGCCGCCCGGCTGTTGGCCGACTACCGGGCGGCCCTGCTCCGGCTGGCCGCGGACCCGGGCGCGCCGGTGGCCGGCACCGCCCGGCTGGGCGACGTCGAGGCGGACGCCGTCCTGCGCGCCGAGCCTTCGGCGGAGCCGGTCCGGCTCGTCATGGAGCGCTTCGCCGAGCTCGTCCGCGAGCGGCCGGAGCAGCCGGCCGTCAGCTGCCCGGCCGGCCTCACGACCTTCGCCGAACTGGACGCCGCCGCCGATGGGTTGGCGGCCCGCCTGGCGGAGGACGGGGTCGTCCCGGGCGAGGTGGTCGGCATCCTCGCCGAGCGTGGGGTGGCCCTGGTCGCCGCGGTCCTGGCGGTCTGGCGGGCGGGCGGCTGCGCCGTGCTGCTCGACCCGCTCCACCCCGACGACCGGATCTCCTACGTGCTGTCCGACTCCGGTGCCCGGGTGGTGCTGCGCAGCGCGTCCCTGGCGGAGCGTCAGGCCGGCCCGGCCCGCGTGCTGGAGCTGCCGGCCGGGCGCGAGGTCGTCGCGCTCGGCGCGAACGGGTTCGGCGCGAACGGCTTCGTCGCACCCGGGGCGACGGCGGGACGGCTCGCGTACGTCATCCACACCTCGGGCACCACCGGGCTGCCCAAGGGCGTGATGATCGACCACGCCTCCTACGCGGCCTTCGTCGGTGCGTCCACGGCGGGCCGCGGGGCGGACCGGGTCGGCCTGGTGAGCTCGGTCTCCTTCGACCTGTTCTACCTCCAGCTGCTGGACCTCTTCACGGGCTCCTGCCTGGTGGTGGCGGACGAGCAGACCTACCGGAACCCGCAGGCGCTGGTGGAGTGGGTGGAGCGGCACGACGTCCGCTTCCTGGGCCTGACGCCCTCGATGTTCGGGGCGATGCGGAACTTCGGCTTCGAGGAGGTGCTCCGGCGCGGGCGGGTGGGCCTGCTGCTCGGCGGCGAAGCCCTGGACGAGCCGACCTGGCAGCTGCTGCGCGAGCTCGGCGTCGAGGGGGTGAACGCCTACGGCCCGACCGAGACCACCATCTGCGTCACGGTCTGCGGGTTCGGGGAGCGGGCCGCCCCGGGCATCGGCCGGCCACTGGCGGGCGTGAGCGCCTACGTGCTCGGGCCGGACCTGCGGCCCGTGCCGACCGGTGTGGCCGGTGAACTCCACCTGGCGGGGCCGCAGGTGGGCCGGGGCTACCTCGGATCGCCGGGCCTGACGGCCGATCGCTTCCTGCCGGACCCCTTCTCCACCGTGCCGGGGGCACGGATGTACCGCACCGGCGACCGGGTGCGGCTGGAGGAGGACGGCTTCCTGAGCTACCTGGAGCGCGCCGACCACCAGTTGAAGGTCCGCGGGCAGCGGGTCGACCCGGTGGAGGTCGAGAACGTGCTGCGCGATCTGCCCGGCGTCCGGGACGCGTACGTGGCGCGGAAGGCGCCCGGCACCTCCAACGGCCTGCTCGCCTACGTGCTGCCGGAGCGGGCCGACCGGCCGCTCGACCCGGTCGGGCTGCGCACCGCCTGTGCCCGCCGACTGGCACCGGCGGCGGTGCCGGCCCACGTCCTCGTGCTGGAGGCCTTCCCGCTGTCCGCGAGCGGCAAGCTCGACGAGCGGGCGCTGCCCGCCCCGTCCCACGCCGTGCCCGAAGTCGCCCCGGCGAAGGACGAGTTGGCCCGGATGTGGCAGGCCGCCGCGGGCACGGCGGCGGGTTCGGACGAGGACGACTTCTTCGCCTGCGGCGGCAGCTCGCTGGACGCCGCCCGGCTGGTGGCCGGGGTCAACCAGGCCTTCCGGGCCGAGATCGACCTCGCGGCCTTCTTCGCCGAGCCGACCCTGCGCGGCCTGCGCCACCAGCTCGAGTCGGCCGGCGACGGGCGGACGGCGGCCGCCGCCCCGGCCGTCGGGCTCTCCCCGGCCCAGCGGCGGCTGTGGTTGATGCACCTGCTGGACCCGAAGAGCCCCGAGTTCACCGTCTACTGGGCGGTGCGGCTGCGCGGCGCGCTGGACCGCGACCGGCTGGCGGAGGCCTGGCGCGCGGTGGTCGAGAACCACGGCGAGCTGCGGCTCCGGGTGCTGGACGACGCGGGCGAGCCGGGCAGGTCGGCCTGGCCGGCCGAGGAGTTCGCGCTCCGCGCCCGGACGCTCCCCGAGGCCGGGCTCGACGAGGAGCTCCGTGCGGCGTCCCGGCAGGTCTTCGACGTCTTCGGCGGGCCGCTGGCCGCGCTGGAGCTGATCTCGCTCTCCGACCGGCCGGACGAGCACGTCCTGCTGCTGACGGGGCACCACATGGTGCTGGACCGGCGCTCGGTGGAGCTGATCGCCGATCAGCTCTTCCGCGGGCTGGACGGCCACCCGTCCGCACCGCCCCGGCGCGCCTACCAGGAGGCCCCCGCCCGTACGCGGGAGCGGATCGACGGTGGCCGGGCCTTCTGGACGGCCGAGCTGGCGGAGGCGGTGGCGGCGCCCGGCATCGACCTGGGCGGGCCCGGCACCACCGAGCGGGCGGACCGGGCCGGCACGGTCCGGGCCCTCGTCGGCGCTGCCGACTGGGCGAAGGCGCTGGAGACCACGCGTGCCCACCGCACCACTCCGCTGGTGCTGGCGCTGGCGGCCTTCGCGCTGACGGCGGACCGGTACGGCGCGGCCGGCGACGTGGTGGCCGGCACCACCATGGACGTCCGGCCACCCGGCTTCGACGACGTGGTGGGGCTGTTCGTCAACCCGGTGCCGGTCCGGCTGCGGGCCGAGCCCGGCCTGACGGGCGGCCGGCTGCTCGGCCGGACGCACGAGGCCCTGCTGCGTGCCCACGCCCACCGGGACGTGCCCTTCGACGAGCTGGTCCGAGGGCTGGGCCTGCGCGCCGAGCCCGGCCGGACCCCGCTCTTCCACGCCCTCGTCGACCACGAGCCGGCCGCCCGGGCCACCGCCCCGGCCGGGCTGGAGGTGCGGCCGGTCGACATCCCCGCCGAGGTGGCCAAGTACGACCTGGAGGTCGTGCTCCGCGAGACCGCCGAGGGCGCGGAGATCGAGGTCGGCTTCCGCCGCGGCCGGTACGACGAGGCCCAGGCCGCCCGGCTGGCCACCGCGCTGCGCGACACCCTGGTCCTGCTGGCGGCCGAGCCGGACGCGCCGGCGCGGGTGCCGCTGGAGGGCGGGTCGGTCCTGCGCCGCCCGCCGGTGCAGCCCCGGGCCTACGCCCAGGCGGGCCTCCTGGTCGAGCGGATCGCGCTGGCGGACCCGGAGCGGGAGGCCGTGGTCTGCGGTGAGGAGCGGCTCGGGTACGGCGGGCTGCTCACCGGCGCACTGGCCGTGGTGGCCGCCCTGGCCGGGGCCGGGGTCGCCCCGGGCGACCGGGTGGCCGTGCTGGCCCCGCGCTCGGCAGCCATGATCACGGCACTGCTCGGTGCCCACCTGGCCGGTGCGGTCGCCGTCCCGCTCGACGTGGACCACCCGGACGCCCGGCTGGCGCAGGCCCTGGCGGACTGCGGTGCCGAGGTGCTGCTCGGCACGGCCGCGACGGTGGACCGGGGCCGGGCGCTGGGCCTGACCGCGCTGGACGTGACCGCCCTTCCCGAGCCGGCCGGCCGCCCCGCCACTCCGGCCCGGGGAGAGCGCGACGCCGCCTACATGATCTTCACCTCGGGCAGTACCGGCCGGCCGAAGGGCGTGGTCGTCGAGCACGGCCCGCTGGCCGCCTCGACCGCCGCCCGGCGCGAGGTCTACCCGGGCGAGCCGGTCTTCCTGCTGCTCTCGCCGCTGGCCTTCGACTCCTCGGTGGCCGGGATCTGGGGGACCCTCACGGCCGGCGGCCGACTGGTCGTCGCCGGGCCGGACGACGTCCGCGACCCGGGGCGGTTGCTCGGTCTGATCGAGCGTCACGCCGTCACCGACCTGCTGTGCGTGCCCTCGCTGCACGGAGTGGTGCTGGCCGAGGCCCGGCGCACCGGACCGGCCGCACTGCGCTCGCTGCGCCGTGCGGTGGTGGCCGGGGAGCCGCTCCCGGAGCAGGTGATGGACCTTCACTTCGAGCTGCTCCCCGGGGTGGAGCTGGTCAACGAGTACGGGCCCACCGAGGCCACCGTCTGGTCCAGCTACCGCCGTTACCGGGCACCGGGAGCGGTCGGCATCGGCGGTCCGGTGCCGGGCTACGCCCTCTACGTGCTGGACCACGCGCTGCGGCCGGTGCCGGAGGGCGTCCCCGGCGAGCTGTACGTCGGCGGGCCCGGTGTGGCCCGCGGCTACCTCGGCCGCCCCGCCGACACGGGCGCGGTCTTCCTGCCGGACCCGTTCGCTGGGCTGCCCGGCGCGCGGATGTACCGCACCGGTGACCGGGTGCGGCTCGCCGGGGACGGCGGGCTGCTCTTCCTCGGCCGGGCCGACGACCAGCTCAAGATCCGGGGCCACCGGATCCAGCCGGGCGAGATCGAGGCCGTGCTGCGCGGGGCGCCCGGGGTGCTGGAGGCCGCCGTGGTCGCCCACGGCCGGGGCCGGCTGGCCGCGTTCGTCACCGGCGACGCCGATCCGGACCGGGTCCGGCAGGAGGCCGTCGAACGGCTGCCCGCCGTCATGGTCCCGGCGGCCGTGCACAGGGTGGAGCGCCTGCCGCTGACGAGCAACGGCAAGGTCGACCGCAAGCGGCTGGCCGAGGAGGCGGACCGGCAGGTGCCGCCCGCGGCTCCCGGCGGACGGGTCCGCCCGGAGCACGCCGAGGTGGTCGCGGCCTGGTGCGAGGTGCTGGGCGTCGCGGACGTCCCGGTGGACGTCAACTTCTTCGAGCTGGGCGGCCATTCGCTGCTGATGCCCGCGCTCCAGGAGGCGCTGTACCGGCGCACCGGTGTGCGGGTGCCGATCCTCGACCTCTTCCGGCACGGCACCGTCGCCGACACGGCGGCCCGGCTGCGGCCGGAGCCGCTCGGAGAGCCCGGTCGGCCCGCCGAGCCCCCGTCCCGATCCCGCCGGGAGTCCTCCCGGCAGTTGCGCCTGCGCCGAGTCCGGCCCGAGGCGACCCCGGAGAACCAGGAAGGAAACCGATGAGCCGCGACCGTTCGCTGGACATCGCCGTCACGGGGATGGCCGGCCGATTCCCGGGCGCCCCGGACGTCGCACGGCTGTGGGAGGCGGTCGAGCAGGGCCGCACGCTGCTCCAGCGGCTCACCCCGGAGGAGCTGGAGCGGTCCGGGGTCCCGGCAGCGCTCGCGGGCGACCCGGCCTACGTGCCCGTGCACGGCCGGCTCGCCGACGCCGACCGCTTCGACCACGAGTTCTTCGGGGTCAGCCCCCGGGACGCCCGGCTGCTCGACCCGCAGCAGCGCCTGATGCTGGAGTGCGCGTGGTCCGCGCTGGAGGACGCCGGACACCGGCTGCGCGAGCCGGACACCCGACGGACCGCCGTCTACGCGGCCGCCAGCAGCAGCGAGCACCTGCGCATGCTGCTGGCCGGGGACGAGCTGGACGAGCCGGAGTTCGACGCGGCGATCGTCGCCAACGAGAGGGACTTCCTCGCCACCCGGATCGCCTACAAGCTCGGTCTCACCGGCCCCGCGATGGCCGTCCTGACGGCGTGTTCGTCCTCGCTGGTCGCCGTGCACCTGGCCGTCCAGGCGCTCAACAACGGCGAGTGCGACCAGGCGCTGGTGGTCGCCGCCTCCGCCAACGCCCCGCAGGCCGGCTACCTCCACCTCCCCGGCGGCATCCTCTCCGGCTCCGGCGTCTGCCGGCCCTTCGACGAGGCCGCCGACGGCGCGGTCGGCGGCTCCGGCGTGGTCGGGGTGGTGCTGCGCCGCTTCGCGGACGCCGCCGACGAGGGCACGCCGCTGTACGGAGTCCTGCTCGGCTCCGCCGTCAACAACGACGGCGAGGCCAAGCCCGGCTTCTCCGCCCCTGCGGCGGCGGGCCAGGAACGGGTGATCCGGGAGGCCTTCGCGGCCGCCGAGATCGAGGCCTCCTCG
Source organism: Kitasatospora sp. NPDC001664 (assembly GCF_053596675.1). NCBI lineage: Bacteria > Bacillati > Actinomycetota > Actinomycetes > Kitasatosporales > Streptomycetaceae > Kitasatospora > Kitasatospora sp. NPDC001664. The sequence continues at coordinate 209,860 of NZ_JBSFGS010000008.1, read as the reverse complement.
CTCGGCTACCTGGAGGCGCACGGTACCGGCACCCGGATCGGTGACCCGATCGAGTGGTCCGCGGCCTCGGCGGTGCTGAGCGAGCTCGGCGCGGCCCCGGGCCAGGTCCGGGTGGGTGCGGTCAAGGGGACCATCGGACACCTCGACGCGGCGGCCGGGCTGGCCGGTCTGGTCAAGGCCCTGCTGGTGGTCGGCACCGGCACGGTGCCCCCGATCGCGGGGTTCACCGGCCCCAACCCGCTGCTGGAGCAGGAGGGTTCGCCGCTGGCCCTGCCGACGGCCGCCGAGCCCTGGTCGGGCCCCGAGCCCCGCCGGGCCGCGGTGAGCTCCTTCGGCATCGGCGGCACCAACGCCCACGTGCTGGTGGAGCAGGCGCCCGAGGCGGCGCCCGGCGCCGACGCACCGTCAGGGGAGGACCGGCTGGTGGTGCTGTCGGCCGCCGACCCGGAGGCGCTGCGCCGGGCCAGGGCCCGGCTGGCGGACCACCTGGACGCCACCGGCGAGGCGGCCACGGACGTGGCCGCCACCCTCGCCCGCCGGGCGGTGTTCCCGTACCGCAGCGCGGTGGCGGGTTCGACCTCCGCCGAACTGGCCGCCGCGCTGCGCGCTCCGGCCCCGGACGCGGTCGCCGCCGGACGGGAGCCCGCCCCGCTCGTCTTCCTCCTGCCCGGTCAGGGCACCCAGACCCCCGGCATGGCCAGGCCCTTCGCGCTGGCCCTGCCGGGCTTCGCCGAGGCGCTGGAGACCTGTCTCGCGGCCTTCGGCCCGGAGCTCGCCGCGGAGTTGGCCGAGGCGCTGTACGACCGGGGCTTCCCGGCCGACCGGCTGGAGGCCACCCGGCTCGCCCAACCGGCGCTGTTCGCCGTGGAGTTCGCGGCGGCCACCGCCCTGGCCGGGCTCGGCCTGCGACCCTCGGCGCTGATCGGGCACAGCCTCGGCGAGCTGACCGCGGCCTGCCTGGCGGGCTCCCTCGACCTGGTGACGGCGGCCCGGCTGGTGGAGCACCGGGGCCGGCTGATGCAGGCGTGCGAGCCGGGCGCGATGCTCGCCGTGGCCTGCTCGGCGGAGGAGGCCGGGCGCCTGCTCGCCGACTCCGGTGCCGGCCTGGAGATCGCGGCCGTCAACACCGCCACGGACACGGTGCTCAGCGGTCCGGTCGCGGAGGTCGACGCCTTCGCGGCGGCCCTGGACGGCCGGTACCGCAGCCGCAGGCTGCGCACCAGCCACGCCTTCCACTCGGCGTCGATGGACCCGGCGGCGGCCGGGCTGCGCGAGCTGCTGGCCGACGTCCGGCCCGGGGCCGCGACCGTGCCGTGGGTGGGTAACACCGACGGGGTGCTGGTGGCGGCGGGGGAGGTGGTGGCGGCCGAGCGGTTCGCGGAGCAGCTGCGCCGTCCGGTCCGCTTCGCCGACGGACTGGCCGCGCTGGCGGCGGAGTTCCCCGGCGCCCGGGCGGTGGAGGTCGGCCCGGGCCGGGTGCTGGCCGCCCTGGCCGAGGCGGCCGGTCTGGACGCCACGCCGCTCTGCCCGGCGGTGCCGGAGGGGGGCGCGGCCGGATCGGTGCTCGCCGCCCTGGGCGGCCTGTGGGCCGCGGGCGAGCCTGTGGCCGTGGAGCTGCTGGCCGGTCCCGGCCGCCGGCTCCACCTGCCGACCTACTCCTTCGAGGGGCCGAGGTGGCCGCTGCCCGCACGCCGGGCCGCACCCGTGGCCGCGGCCGTGCCCTCGCCCGGACCCTCGGACGGGGCCGAGGACGGGCCCGGGACCGAGGACGAGCGCGGTCCGGTGGAGCTGGTCCAGGACCTCTGGCGCGAGCAGTTGGGCGTGCACGCCCTGCCGGGCGGGGCGGACTTCTTCGAGGTGGGCGGGGACTCGCTGGCCGTGACGCGGCTGGCGCGGCGGATGGGCCAGGTGTTCGGGGTGGAGGTGCCGGTCCGCGAGCTGCTGGCCGCCCGGACGGTCGACGGCCACGTCGCGCTGGTGGAGGACCTGTTGATCCAGCAGTTGGTAGCCGAGGCCGAGGGGGCCCTGTGAACACCGCACGTCTCGACCGGCTGACGCCCGATCAGCGGGCGGAGCTGGAGCGCCGGTTGGCCGGCCGCCGGACCGCTCCGCCCCGGGAGCGGCAGGAGGCCCCGGTCGACCTGACCGCGAGTCACCCGCTCTCCGACACCCAGTACCGCCTGTGGCTGGCCGAGCAGGCCCACGGCCCGTCGGCCGCCTTCACCGTCCCGGTGGCGCTCCGCGTCGAGGGCGCACTGGACACCGGCCGCCTCCAGGCCTGCCTCGACCTGCTCGCCGAGCGGCACCTGGCCCTGCGCGCCCGGATCGTCCAGGAGGGCGGTGCTCCCCGGCAGCGCTTCGACCTGCCCGCGCGCATCCCGCTGGAGCGGCGGGACCTCGCCGACGGCGAGGCCGGGCTCGCCGCGGCCCTCCGGGAGGAGGCCGCGCGGGTCTTCTCGCTGGCGCGGCCGCCGCACGTGCGCGCGGTGCTGCTGAGCACCGGCCCGCAGGCCCGGGTGCTGGTGCTGTCGCTGCACCACGCGTTCTGCGACGGCTGGTCCCTGGAGGTCCTGCTCCGGGAGCTGTTCGAGGCGTACGGCGCGCCGGGCGCCCCGGCCCTGCCGGCCGGGCCGGCCGCCCAGCACCTCGACTACGCGCGGTGGGAGCACTCGGCCCCCGGCCGGGACGTGCTCGGCCGCAACGCCGCCTACTGGGCGGGTCACCACGAGGACCTGACGGACCGTCCGGAGCTGCCGTTCGCCGACGGCCCCGGGGCGGTCGGCGACCCGGTGTCGGCCTTCGTGCCGCCCGCCGGGCTGCGCGAGCGGGTCGCGGAGCTGGCCCGGCGGGCCGGGGCGACCACCCACGCCGTCTGGCTCGCGGCCTTCGCGGCGACCTGGCACCTGGTCACCGGCGTCCGGGCCGTGCCGGTCGGGGTGCCCGCCGCCAACCGCGGCGAGGCGCGCTGGGACGGCGCGGTCGGCGCCTTCGTGACGACGCTCCCGCTGGTGGTCCGGGTCGACCCGGCGCGGACCTTCACCGAGCTGGTGCGCCGGGTGACCGAGGCCCTGCTGGAGGGGTCCGAGCACGCCGCGGCCCCGCTCGGCGGACCGACGCCGGCCTCGCCCGCCGCGGTGTTCGTGTTCACCGGGGAGGGCGGCCGCCGGGAGGTGCCCGGCGGACTCGTCGTCGAGACGCTGCCGGTCCGGGTGCAGGGCAGTCAGAACGAGCTCACCGTCCAGCTGGTGGAGCGGCCCGACGGTCCGTCGGGTGCGCTGACCGCCGCCCCCGGCCGCTACGGCGACGCCGACCTGGACCGGCTGGGCGGTACGTACCTGCGCTGCCTGGACGCGCTGCTGGCCGACCCGGACGCCCCGCTGGCCGCGGCGGACCTGCTGGACGACCGGGACCGGGCGCTGCTCGCGGCGTCGGCCGAGGCAGCTGCCGCACCGGCCTTCGGCCTTCCCTACCAGGCGTTCCGCCACTGGGTGGAGCGGACCCCGGACGCCTTCGCCGCGGCCGACGCCGACCGGTCCCGGCTCGGCTACCGCGAGCTCGCCGACCGGGTGGAGGGCTTCGCCGCCGCCCTGCACGGGGCCGGGGTCCGCCCGGGCGGTGCGGTGGCGCTCTGCCTGCCGCGGTCCGTCGACTACCTGGCGCTCACCCTCGCGGTCTGGCACCTGGGCGGCTGGACCGTCCCGCTGAACGTGAAGGACCCGCTGGACCGGCTGCGCTCCCTGGTGGCCGGCGCCGGCGCGGCCTTCCTGGTGCGGCCCGCCGCGGCCGCCGCGGCGGGGCTGCCCGGGGTGGCCGAGCTGGCCGTCGAGGAGCTGGCCGGCGACGGACGGGCGGCACCCCCGCCCGCCGCCCTCCGCCCGGCCGACCTCGCGTACGCGGTGTTCACCTCGGGCACCACCGGCACGCCCAAGTGCGTCGCCGTGCCGCAGGGCGCGCTGGCGAACGAGCTCGCCTGGCGGCGGGCGGCCATCGGCCTGGACGGCCGGGACCGGGTCCTGCAGACCATCCCGCTCGCCTTCGACCCGGCCTTCTGGCAGTGCTTCGGCCCGCTCGCGGCCGGGGCCGGCGTGGTGCTGCCGGAGGCCGATCCGGACGCCACCCCGGGCGCGGTGGTGGACGCGGCGATCGCGTACGGCGCCACCGTGGTCGACCTGGTGCCCTCCCTGCTCGCGGCCCTGGAGGACGAGGACCTGGGCCGGCTGCCGGCCCGGGTGGTGTTCTGCGGCGGCGAGCCGCTGCCGGCCGCACAGGCCGAGCGCTACCGTCGGCTGGGCTCCGGCACCCTGTACAACCAGTACGGTCCGTCCGAGACCTGCATCGACGCCAGCTCCCACCGCTACGACGGGGGAACGGCCGAGGGCACCGTGTCCATCGGCCGGCCGATCGGCGGCGTGCGGCTGCACGTCCTCGACTCCGCGCTGCGGCGCGTACCGGTCGGTGTGACCGGCGAGCTGTACATCGGCGGGCTCGGGGTGGCCCGCGGCTACGCCGGCCGTCCGGCCGAGACCGCCGCGCGCTTCCTGCCGGAGCCGGCCGGCCCGCCCGGTGCGCGGATGTACCGGACCGGGGACCGCGCCCGCTGGAACCCGGACGGCACCGTCCAGTTCCTCGGCCGGGCCGACAATCAGGTGAAGATCCGCGGCCACCGGGTGGAGCTGGAGGAGGTCGACCGGGCGCTGCTCGCGGTGCCCGGCGTGCGGGAGGCCGCGGCCGTGGTGGTCGGCGAGCGCTTCCACCGTCTGGTCGGCTTCCTCGCCGGAGGGCCGGACCTCACTCCGGAGACGGCGCGGGACCGGCTCGCCCGGGCGCTGCCGGGGTACATGGTGCCGGCCGAGCTGCGGGTGCTGCCCGCGCTGCCGACCACCGCCAACGGCAAGGCCGACCGGCGCCGGCTGACCGAGCTCGCCGGCAGCCGCCCCGTCGGCGGGCCGTCGGCGGCGCGGCGGGACGATCCGGTGCTGGCGGCGGTGCTCGCGGCCTTCGCCGCGGTGCTGGAGCTGCCCTCGGCCTCCCCCGAGGACGACCTCTACGACCTCGGTGGGGCCTCGCTCGGTGCGGCCGGGATCGCCGCCGAACTGACCACCCGGCTCGGTGCCGAGGTCCCCGTCCGCCTCGTGCTCGGCAACCCGTGCGCGGCCGACCTGGCCGCCGCGCTGGCGGCCGGGACGGCCGGGGCGGCCCCGGCCGGGGCGCCCGCGGACGACCTGGTGCCCGGCCCCGAGCAGCGGCAGGTGCTCGCCCTGGAGCGGCTGCTCGGACGACCGGCCCCGCCGGTCCCGGTCGTCCTGGACCTGGAGGCCGGCACCGGTGCCGAGCGGGTGGCGGACGCCGTCCGCCGGCTCGCCGAGCGCCACGACGCGCTCCGGCCGCTGCCCGGCGCGAGCGCCCCGGACGACTGGCAGCCCTGCGTGACGGCGGCGCTGCCGGCCGGGCCCGAACTGCTCGACTGGCCGGCCGAACTGATCGAGCGTCACCTGCCTGACGGTCACCCCGGCCTGCAGGCGGTCCTGTTGCGCGGGGGCGCGGGGGCCGACCGGCTGCTGCTGCTCCTGGCCCGCAACCGGGCCGACGGGCCCTCGGCCGGCGTGCTCGCCGAGGAGCTCACCCGGCTGCTCGCGGGCCGGGAGCCGGCCGGGCCGGCGCCGAGCTACCGGCGGCACCTGGGCGAGCGCGCCCGCCGCCGCGCCCTCGGGGGCGAGGAGCTCGAACGGTACTGGACCACGACCCTGGAGCCACTGCCGCTCGACCCCTTCGCGCAGCTGCGCACGACCGGGCGCGGCTTCCGCAACCACGGCGTGCGCTGGACCCTGCCCGCCGAGCTGGACGCCCGGCTGCGGGCCCGCTGCGCCGCGCTCGGGGTCGCTCCGGCCGCCCCGTTCCTGGCCGCCCTCGGCGGACTGGTCTCCCGGATCGCCGGGGCCGGCCGGGTGGTGGTGGGCACGCCGGTCGGCCACCGGTCGGGCACCGCCGAGGCCGGTCTGGTCGGCCGTGCGGTGGACATGCTGCCGGTCGTCCTGGACGCCGAGGGCGACCTGACGGCGGCTCACCGGGCGCTGCTCACCGCGCTGGGCCACGCCGACCTGCCGCTCGAACGGATCGCCGGGCTGGTGGACCCGGTCGACCCGGCCCTGCGCCCCGCGGTCTGCGCCGCGGCGCTGCTCACGCACGACTACCAGGGCGTTCCGGAGGGCTCGCCCGGCTCCGCGCCGGCGGACGAGGTGCCCGAGCACTGGTCCGACCTCGACCTGGTGCTGCACGTGCAGCCCGGGCCGGACGGGTCCAGGAGCCTGCTGCTCTCCGGCGACCTGCTGATCTTCGACCCCGCCGCGCTGCGCGGCTGGACGGCCGAGCTCGCCGAGTCCCTCGGCCGCTGGGCCGTCTGACCTCACGACACCACTCACTGGGAGAGACATGAACGAGGAAGAGAAGTACCTGTTCGACCTGCGCGGCTACCTCGTCCTGGAGGACGTGCTCGGCGCCGAGGAGCTCGCCGGGCTGAACTCCGCGCTGGACGGGCACGGTCTGTGGGAGGGCGAGAACAAGCACGACTACCGCCTGCTCAAGCAGTACAACCCCTTCATCGCCAACGCCGGACCGCTGCACGAGACCCAGCGTCCGGTCCGTGACCTGCTGGCCCACCCGAAGGTGCTGCCGTACCTGGAGGAGCTGCTCGGCGCCGACCTGCGCTACGACGAGGGCCAGGTGCTCTTCTCCCGCAAGGGCGCCGGCGCGCTCGTGCTGCACAACGGCAACACCCCTTGGGAGTACCCGCCGCTGAGCTACCAGGTCCGCGAGGGCCAGATCTACGCCGGCCACCTGATCGTGGCCTTCTGCCTCACCGACGCGCTCGCCGACCAGGGCGGCTTCGCCGTCGTGCCCGGCAGCCACAAGTCGCACTTCCCGATCCCGGACGAGTACGCGGCCTGGGAGAAGCCGGCCGACTTCGTCAACCGGGTGCCGGTGAGGGCGGGTTCGGTGGTGCTCTTCGCGGACACCGCCACCCACGGCAGCTGGCCCTGGGTCGCCGACTTCGAGCGGCGCGTGGTGTTCTGCCGCTACACCGCCGGGATGGTCCAGCACACCTCGCCCGCCCCGGTGCCCGAGGACACCGACTTCGACGACTGGACGCCGGTGGAGCGCCAGCTGCTCCGCCCGCCGTTCGCCTGGCACCAGGAGAACGACGGCGGCTTCAAGGAGCGCCAGCGGACCTCGGTGCGGACCGCCGAGGGCTGGGTGATGAGCGAGTACGCCCAGCAGATCATCCTGCCGGCCGAGGACACCGCCGCGGAGCGTGGCTGAGATGGCGACGCTCACCGACAGCCCCGTCGACCTCGACGGGTTCAACCAGGGGATGCGCAGCGACCCGCTCGGGACCCTGACCCGGATCCGCGCCGAGGGCACGGTCTGCGTCATCCCGTACGACGAGGGCGAGGGGGCGGGGGAGCAGCGCATCCTGATCACCACCGAGCCGGCGCTGGCCAACGCGGCCCTGGTGCACGGTCTCCGGACCCACCGGGCGCTGCTGCGCGAACTGGTCGGCAGCGGCCTGTTCGTGGTCGCCACCGGCGACCAGTGGCGGCGCCGCCGGGCGCTGCTGCGCCCGATGTTCACCCCGCGTGCGGTCGCGTCCGGGCACGGGGTGATCCTGCGGGCCGCCGAGGACTTCGTCCGGCGCGAGCTGAAGGGCCGGGACGGCCGGCCGATGGACCTCGCGGTGACCATGCAGCGGCTCAGCGTCCAGGTGATCCTGCGCTCGGTCGACCCGGCGCTGGACGGCGCGGAGCTGGAGGAGCTCACCGAGGCCCTCCAGGACGCCGTCGAGTACCTGGACCACCGGCTGTTCGTCCCGGACAGCGTGGGCGAGGCCGAGCACGAGGCCTTCCTCAAGCGCCGTTCGGCGCTGGAGGCCTTCATCGCGGGCCGGGCCGGGCAGTTCGGCTGCCCCGCCTCCGAGCCCGGCGTCCTGGCCGAGATCGTCGCCGCGCTGGGCGAGGAGGCCGCCGCCGGCGAGGACCCGCACCAGGTGCTGCGCGAGGAACTGCTCTCGGTCTTCGTCGCCGGTGTCGAGACCATGGGCACGCTGCTGACCTGGATCTTCCACAACCTGGCGCACAACCCCGAGGCGCTGCGCCGCAGTCTGGCGGAGGTCCGTGCCGAGGACCTGGACGCGCTGGCCGCGCTGCCCTCGGCCCCGAACGGGGCGCTGCCCTACCTGCGTGCCGTGGTCGAGGAGTCGCTGCGGCTCACCCCGCCGGCCTGGGCCCTGGTCCGCACGATCGAGGAGCCGCTGGAGGCCGCCGGGATCGAGCTGGTCCCCGGGGACGTGGTGCTCGCCGCCACCTACGTCATGCACCACGACCCCGAACTGTGGGAGGCACCGGAGGAGTTCCGCCCGGAGCGCTTCCTCGGCGACCGGCCGCCGGCCCAGCAGTACCTGCCCTTCGGTGCCGGGCCGCACCAGTGCCTCGGGCGTCAGTTCTCGCTGCTGGAAGCCCAGTTGGTCGCCGCCACGGTGCTCCGGCACGGGCTCGTCGAGCTGCTCGACCCGGAGCCGGTGACCGCGCTCCGCCCGCACATCGCCCTCGCCCCCGAGCCGAACCCGCAGGCCGTCTTCACCGAGTACGGACAGGAGCAGAACCGATGAGCAGTCCGACCGCCCCACGCGTCGAAGCGGCCTTCGCCGCCGTCGCGCGACGGCAGCCGGACCGTCCGGCCGTCGTGGACGGGGGCGGTGCGTACGGCTACGGCGAGCTGCTGGCCCGCGCCCGTTCCGCCGCCGCCGAGTTGGGCCGCCTGGGCGTGCGCCCGGGCGACGCGGTGCTGCTGACCGGCCACGGCGGCCGGCCGGCGGTGCTGGCCATGCTCGCGGTGCTGTTCGCCGGAGCCCACTACGTACCCGTCGACCCCTCCTTCCCGCCCGAGCGGGCGGCCCTGATGGCGCGGCTGGCCGGCGCGGTGCTCAACCTGAGCACCGACGGCGGCACCCCGCCCGTGCCGGGCCTGGTCACCCGGGCGGTGGACGGGCTCGGTCTCGGGGAGGGCGACGGCCCGCTGCCCGGTCCGACGGCCGGCCCGGACGACCTCGCGTACGTGATGTTCACCTCCGGGACGACCGGCGAGCCCAAGCCGGTCGGCGTGACCCACCGCGGTGTCACCGGCCTCGCGCTCGGCGGCGGGGAGCTGCTGCTCGGCCCGGAGGACGGCACCCTGCTGCACTCCACCCTGGCCTTCGACGCCTCCACCTTCGAGATCTGGAACGCCCTGCTGGTGGGTGCCCGGGTGGTCGCCGTGCCGCACCACCCGCAGGCGCTGCACGAGCTGGCCGCCGAGCTCAGCCGTCCGGAGGTCACCACGGCCTGGCTCACCGCCGCGGTCTTCCACCTGATGGCCGCTCACCACCCCGCCGCGCTCGGCACCCTGAGGCGGCTGGCCGTGGGGGGCGACGTGGTGCTCCCCGACGTGGCCGACGCCTTCGTCGCCGCCCACCCGGGCACCGCGCTGGTCAACGGCTACGGGCCCACCGAGAACACCACCTTCAGCACCCTCGGACCGGTCGCCGGCCGGGACCGGTCGCTGTCCGCCTCGCTGCCGATCGGCTTCGCCCACCCCGGCACCTCCTGCTACGTCCTGGACGAGCGGCTGGACGCGGTGGCGGACGGGCAGCCCGGCGAACTCTTCGTCGGCGGAAGCCGGTTGGCGCGCGGCTACCTCGGCCGCCCGGCCGCCACCGCCGACCGGTTCCTGCCCGACCCCTTCACCACGAGCCCCGGCTCCCGGATGTACCGCACCGGCGACCGGGTCCGGCTGCTGACGAGCGGCGCGCTGGAGTTCCTGGGCCGGACCGACGACGAGGTCAAGGTCCGCGGCTTCCGGGTGGACCCGGCCGAGGCACAGGCCGCGCTGGCCGCCGATCCCCAGGTCCTGGACGCGGCCGTGCTGGCCGACCGGACCGAGGAGGGGGCCGTGCTCGTCGCGTTCGTGACCCCGGCCGGCCTCGACACCGCGGCCCTGCGCGAGCGGGTCGGCCGGTCCGTCCCGCGCCACCTGGTGGCCGAGCGGATCGTCGCCCTCGACGCCCTTCCCCTGGGCCCGACCGGCAAGGTGGACCGCCGGGCGCTGCGCGAGCTGCTGCCGTCCGCGGCCGGGCCCGGGCCGGAGGGCCCGCCCGAGCGGGCCGCCGCCCTGCCCTACCCGGAGCTGGCGGACTCCTGGCAGCGGCACACCGGGGTGGTACCCGGCCCCGACTCGGACTTCTTCGCCGACGGCGGCAGTTCGTTGGCCCTGATGCGAGTGGTCGAGGACGTCCGGACCCGGCTCGGCGTGGAGCTGGACTTCGCCGAGGTCTACGCCCTGGAGTCGTACACCGAGATGGCCGGGCTGATAGCGGACCGACTGGGTGCGGAGGCGGCCGCATGACCGCCTCCAGCAGGTCCGCCGTGACCGACCGCAAGGCGTCCGGGCGGCGTGAGCTCCGCATCCGGACCGAGCCGCCCGGGCACGCCTTCGCCGCCGACCTCGCCGTCGTCGACGCCTGGCTGCGCGACTACGTCGGACGCTCGCACGAGCAGCTCGGAAGGACGGGGCCGGTCTGCCCGTTCGTCCCGCCGGCCCTCAACGACCAGGCCGTGCAGTTCAGTTTCCGCTACGAGGTGGACGGCTCCAGCACGGCGGGGATCACCGAGGCGCTCACCGAGGAGCTCGCCGACTTCGCCCTCACGGCGGAGCCGCAGCCCAAGTCCGGCGCCTCGCTGGAGTGCCGGATCGTCGTGATGCCGATGACCGGTCCGGCCGGCTGGCAGCGCCTCGACGACGCGTACGAGTCGCTGAAGAACGCGGCGGTGGACGCCGGTCTGATGATCGGTCAGTTCCACCCGAACTGCGACGAACGGGCCGCGCGCAACACCGGCTTCCGGGTCTCCGTGGCTCCGGTCGGCCTGCTGGCGATGCGCCGGATGGCCCCGCACGACGTGCTCTTCCTGACCAGCCGCCGCGACTGGTTCGAGAGGTACGACACCGCCTTCCGCGCCCACTACGAGCGCGGGCGGGTGCGCGATCCGCTGCTGCGCGAGCTCTACCACGCCGCGGTGGAGCGCTACGGCCTCCCCGCCATCGTCCCCACCGAAGGAGAGTGACCGATGAACCCGACCCAGGACCTGTTCCACGTCGTCGTCAACCACGAGGACCAGTACTCGATCTGGCCCACGTACCACGAGATCCCCCTCGGCTGGCGGGCCAGCGGCGAGGCGGCCACCCGCGAGGAGTGCCTGCGCCGGATCGAGACCGAGTGGACCGACATGACCCCCAGGTCGGTCCGCGCCGTGCCGGCATGACCTCGCCCGACCCGACCCGAGAGAGAAGAGAGCACATGGACGGCAGCGAAGCCAGGTCCGGCCTCCTGGAGATGATCGGCGGCTACCGGGCCACCGCGCTGGTGACCACCGCCGCCCGGCTGGGGCTGGCCGACCTCCTCGCCGAGGGGCCGGCCGGGCTCGGCCGGCTGGCCGAGCTGACCGGTGCGCGGCCGGACCGCCTGCTCCAGCTGCTGCGCGCGCTCGTCGCGGTCGGTCTGCTGGAGTCCCGGCCCGACGGGGCGTTCGCGCTCACCCAGCTCGGCGAGCCGCTGCGCACCGACCTGCCGGACTCGCTGCACAGCGCCGCCGTCTACTTCGGTGCGGTGAGCGCACCCTCCTTCGACTCCCTGTACGACCTCCTCCACACGGACGGCGACGGCTTCCGGAGCCGTCACGGCACCGACTTCTACGGCTTCCTCGGCACGCACCCCGAGCTGGCGGCGCACTACAACGCCGTCATCGCGGTCGAGGGCCTCGGTGACGCGCTGGCCGAGGCGTACGACTTCGGCGCGGCCGCCTCGGTCGCCGACATCGGCGGAGGCAACGGCACCACCCTGGCCGAACTCCTGCTGGCCCACCCGCATCTGACGGGCACGCTCCAGGAGATCCCGCACGTGATGGAGGAGGCCCGCGACCGGCTCGCCGATCCCGGTCTGGCGGGCCGGGCCACGGCGGTGCCGGGATCGTTCCTGGACGGCGTCGTCCCGGGGGCGGACCTCTACCTGCTGGTCCGGGTGCTCCCCAACTGGGGCGACGAGGAGGCCCTGCGGATCCTGCGCCACTTCGCCGCCGTGATGACGCCCGGGGCCAGGCTGCTCATCGTGGACGCCGAGATGCCGGAGCAGGTGGCGGCCGGCGCCTTCGCGCCGATCGGCGACCTGCACGCGCTGGTCCACTTCGGCGGGCGGCTGCGCAGCCGCTCGGAGCTGGCCGGGCTGCTGTCGGCCGCCGGGCTGAGGTTCTCCGGCGCCGCCTCCGTCCCCGTCCCGGGCCGCCCCCAGTGGTCGCTGTCCGAGGTCGAGGTGGACCGGTGACGGGCCGTCGGCTGCCCCGGGTCGCCGTGGTCTACGCCGACGGCGCGGCCGGCCCCGGGACGGTGCTGGCGGACGCCGAGGGGTTGTGCGAGGTGGTCCTCGTGTGCGACGCCGCACAGCCGGGCGTCGCACCCCTGCTGCGCGGCCTGCGCCGCCGGGCGACGGTGTGCGACATCACCGGACTGAGCCCGGCCGAGGCCGCCGAGGCAGTCCGCCGGGAGGCGCCCGAGGCCATCGTCACCTTCAGCGAGTACTGCCTCGGCCGGACCGCGGAGCTCGCGGCCGAGCTCGGCCTCCGGTACCACGGTGCCGCGACGGTGCGGCTGCTCACCGACAAGCTGGCGCAGCGCGCGGCCCTGGCGGCGGCCGGCGTGGACGCCACCGGCTGCCGGCTGGCGGAGTCCGCCGAGCAGGTGCTGGAGGCGGCCGCGGAGCTGGGCTACCCGGTCGTGGTCAAGCCCCGGACCGGAGCGGGCAGCCGGAACACCGTGAGGCTGGACTCCGCCGAGCAGGCCGTCCGCGCGCTGCCCGCCGTGATGTCGGGCGAGGTCGGCCAGGACCGGGTGTTCGTGGTCGAGCAGTGCCTGGTCGGCGATCCCTCCGCCGCCGGGGAGGGCTGGGGCGACTACGTGTCGGTGGAGGGGCTGGTGCACCGGGGGGAGGTCCTGGCCTCCTGCGTGTCGGGCAAGCTGCCGCTGGCGGAGCCGTTCCGGGAGACGGGCTTCTTCGTGCCCTCGACGCTCTCCCCGGAGCTGTCGGCCGAGGTGCAGGCCCTGGCCGCCGACGCGGTGCGGGCGCTCGGGATCCAGGACTCGGTGACCCACACCGAGGTGAAGCTGACCCCGTCGGGCCCGCGGATCATCGAGGTCAACGGCCGGGTCGGCGGGCACGTGGTGGACCTCGTCCCGAGGGGCTCGGGCGCCAGCCTGGTCCGCTCCGCGCTCGAACTCGCGCTCGGCCGGCGCCCGTCGGCGGCCTCCTTCGACTTCTCCGGCGTGACCTTCGAGTGGGTGCTCCTCCCGCCCGTCGAGGCCCGCGAGCTGACCGGGCTGCACGGGGTGGAGGAGGCCGAGGCGCTGGACGGCGTCACCGCCGTCGACGTCCTGGCCCGGCCCGGCCAGCCGATCGACTGGCGGATCGGCAACCAGACGCTCGGCCTGGTGCACGGCCGGGTGATCGACCACGATGGCCTGCGGCACCTCGTGGAGCAGGTGGCCCGTACCTTCGTGGCCACCTATCAGAGCGTGTCCTGACCACGGCCCGCGACCCGGGGGCGGCCGTACCGGCCGGCCCCGCACACCGACGGCGCGCCCGGCGCGCCTCGACAGAAAGGCAAGTGATGCTGGATCAACTGCGGCGGCCGCTGCGGTCCCGGCCGTTCCGGATGGTCTGGGCGGGGGAGGGCGTCTCGATCCTCGGTGACCTGAGCTTCGAGGTCGCCTTCATCTGGCTGGTGCTCCAGGAGACCGGTTCGGCCGCCGTCCTGGCCGGCGTCGTGCTGGCCCAGGCCATTCCGCGCGGCCTCCTGATGCTGCTCGGCGGGGCGCTCACCGACCGGCTGTCCCCCCGTACCGTGATGCTGGCGACCCACGTGGCGCGCGGCAGCGCGGTGGTCGCCCTCGGTCTGGCGAGCGCGTTCGACGGCGTGCAGGTCTGGCAGTTCTACGCCATCGCCATCGTGATGGGCGTCGCCGAGGCCTTCTTCTGGCCGGCCAGCGACAGCATCCTGCCCTCGCTGGTGGACGAGGAGGACCTGCCCCGGGCCAACGCGCTGGCCGGCTTCAACGAGCAGGGCGCGCGGCTGCTCGGACCGGTCCTCGGCGGCGCCCTGGTGGCCGCGACCGGTGCCACCGGCGCACTCTTCTTCAACGCCGCGACCTTCCTCTTCGCGGCGCTGAGCCTGCGCGCGGCCCCGGCCCGCCCGGCGGACCCCGAGGCCAAGTCGCCCTCGGTCGCGGAGATCCGGTCGGAGATCGCCTCGGGGCTGCGGTACGCCCGGCGGAGCCGCGAGGTCCGCTCCGTCCTGCTGCTCATCTCGGCGTCGGCGCTCAGCTACAGCGGGCTCTTCTCGGTCGGCCTGCCGGCTCTCTCGCGGAGCTTCTCGGAGAGCGCGCTCGCCCTGGGCGTGCTGATCTCCTCCTGGGGCCTCGGCCAGCTGGTCGGCACCATCGCGGCGGCCGTCACCGGCCTGCCCCGCCGCTGGGGCCTGCTGATCATCGGCATGACCCTGTGCGAGGGTCTGGCGTTCGCGGTCCTCGGCTTCCTGCCCAGCCCCTGGGCCGCGGCCGCGCTGCTGGCCGTGCTCGGCGTGGGCGTCGCCTACTCCAGCGACGTCGCGCTGCCGACCTTCATCCAGACCCGGACGCCCACCGACTTCCTCGGCCGGATGAACAGCATCATGGGCCTGCCGCGGGTGGTGCTGGAGCCGCTCTCGTTCGCCCTCATGGGCATGCTGGTCACGGTCGGCGTCCAGTGGGGCTTCGTCATGGCGGCCCTGCCGATGATCGCGGTCGGCGTCACCCTGTCACTGAGCAAGGACGCCCGGAGCCTCAGCACCGAGCAGACCCCCGCACCGGTGGGCTGAGTCCGGCCGCACCCGGCCCGGAGCCGCTCCAGGAACCGTTCGGACGGACCTGGGGCGGCTTCGCCGTCTCCGCGACGTGACGGCCCGTCAGGCGGGGGCCAGGGCGGGTCAGGCGCCCGGGCGGGCGGGGGCCGGGGCGGTCTGGTCGAGCCAGCCGAGCTGGGTGGCGATGACGCCGGCCTGGAAGCGGCTGTCGGCGCCCAGGCGTTGGGTGATCTCGGCGACCAGGCGGCGGACGGTGCGTTCGGAGACGGCCAGGCGACGGGCCATGGACTCGTCGGTGAGGCCGGAGGCGAGCATGCGGAGGATCTCGTGGTGGCGCTCGGTGAGGTCGGGGTCGGGGGCGGCGGGGCCGGTGTGGGTGGGGGCGAAGTCGGCGGAGAGCGCCCAGCAGTGCTCGAAGAGCTGGCGGAAGACGGCGACGAGCTGTTCGCCGTGGACCACCAGGGCGGCGATCTCGTCGGGGACGGCGGGGGCGGGGAGGACGGCGAGGGAGCCGTCGACCAGGATCATCCGCATGGGGAGGGTCTGCGCGGTGCGCACCCGGGCCCCGGCCCAGGAGAGTTCGGCGAGGTAGCCGTGCAGGGCGGGGGTGGCGGCGGAGGATCCGAGGTGGACGGAGCGGATGGTGACGCCGCGTTCGAGCAGGAGCTTGTCACGGGAGAGCCCGGCCTCCAGCATCTCGCGGGCCACCGGGGGGCCGGGGTGCAGGGAGAGGAACTCGGAGCGGGCGCGTCGGACGACGTCCTCCAGCATGGCGGTGACCCGGGCCGGACCTATCACCAACTCGGTAGCGGCGCCTGACAGTTGGTCCGCGTGCAGCGGGTGGAAGTCGGTCAGCAGCCGGGCCAGGGTGTGCCGGGCGGCGGCGGCCTCGGCCAGCCGGGTCGCGACGCGCTGCTCCTCGTCGGCCAGCAGCCGGCTGATCGCGCTGGTCGGCGAGAGGGTGGTCCAGCCGCTGGGTGTGGTCGCGGCCGGGGCCAACAGGCCCATGGTGTCCAGCAGTTCGATGGCGCGGACGAAGCGGTCGTCGTCCCAGCCGAGCCGGGCCCGGGCCGGGGACGGGTCCCACTCCGGGTCGTCCAGGGCCCGTCGGTAGATCTCGCGGGCGTCGGCCAGGGCGGTGCTGTCCTCGGCCAGGGCCGCCGCCAGGGTGCCGTAGTCCTCGGCGAGCGGGGCGTGCGGCTGGTACGGCTGGTGCGCCTGCTGTGGCTGGTCGGCGCCGGTGGGCCGCCTGTCCCGCTCGGCCGTGCGGCGCTGGTGGGGCGGGGTGGCCGCCTTCTGAGCGCTCTGTTGGATCACCCGAGCAAGTGTCCGCGACCGGTCGTGGCCTGTACAGGAAAGGCGTACGTACTGTTCCAAGTCGCGGCGGCGGGTGACGATGGATCCACCGGCCGGCGCACGGCGCTGAACAGGCCGGATCCCCTGACGAGTGGTCCGACGAGGAGGCGTTGTCATGCGGCGAGTTGACCCAATGGGTGCCGTTCTTGGTCAGGAGTCCGGCCGGTCCGGCCGTTCCGGCGGGCGTGCCGTGTCCGGCGTGTCCGGTGGCGGACGTCTGCGGGTCCTGGCCGGGCTGCTGCTGAGCACCGTCCTGCTGGCCGGGGTGCAACTGGCCGAGCCGGTGCGGTCCTCGGCGATCTGGGGCTAGCCCCGGTGGAGTCGGCGAGAGCGGGCGGCCCGGTGGGCGGCCCCAGGATCGCACTCGTGCTGCCGGCCACCGGCCCCCGGGCCGCCTGGGGCCGGACGCTGCGGGCGGTGGCCAGGGGCGGCACCGGACCGGCGATCGAGTGGGTGCTGCACGACGAGTCGGCGGCCCTGGACGGGGCCCGTCGGGTGGCCCGCAAGGTGGTGGAGAGCGGCGGGTACCGGGCCGTGGTCGGCCATCTGGGCAGCCGGGGCGCGGCCGCCGCGCTACCGCTCTACCGGGCGGCGGGGCTGCCCTGTCTGCTGCCGGTGACGGCCCTGCCGAGCGTCCCGGGGCAGCCGGGCGGCGGGCCCGACGGGCAGCCGCTGGCGCTGAGTTGGGCGCCGGACGAGGCCGGTCAGGCGAAGGCCCTGTTGGCGGCGCTGGACTCGCTGGGCGCCACCGGGGTCGGTGTGCTGACCGACGGCAGTGCGTACGGCTACCGGCTCGGTGTCCACCTGCTGGGGGCCGACTCGCCGGGCCGGCCGGTGCGGACCGTCGGCCCGGTGGGGCCGGTGCCGTCCGCGCTGCGCACGGTGGTGGTGGCCGCGCGGTTCCACCGGGCGGCCGAACTGGCAAGAGGGCTCAGGGAGTCCGGGTACACCGGGCAGCTGGCCTTCCCCGACGACTGTGAACTGGCGGAGTTCGCCCGGCTGGCCGGTACGGCTGCGGCCGGGGCACTGCTCTGCCGCCCGGCCGGTGGCCGGGCCCCGAGGGTCCGGGCCGCGCTGGCCGCGCTGGCCGGTGCCCTGACCGACCGCCCCGGGGTGACCGGGGTCGAACTGGCCGCCGCGGTGCGGGAGCGCTCGGCGCTGCTGCTGGACACCGCCGGAGCGCCGGTGGCGGACAGCTGGCAGGTCGTCAGGATGACGGGCTGCTGAGCGGCTTCGGCCGCCGGCTCGTCGCCCCGCCCGCTTCCCGCGTCCGCTCCCCGCGCCTGTCAGAGCCCCACTCCCCCTACCGACAGGTTCCGTGATGTTATTTCGGCATGCCTACGAGATCGTGCTGGACGATCTCTTCCTGGACCTCAACGGCTTCGTGCCCGGGGTCGACCTGACCCTGAAGATCGAGGGCCTGAATCCGGCCGGGTCGATCAAACTCAAGGCTGCGGTGGGCCTGTTGGACGACGCCGAGGCCCGCGGCGTGCTCCGCGCCGGGGGCCGGGTGATCGAGTCCTCCTCCGGCAACCTCGGGATCGCTCTGGCCTCGGTCTGCGCGGCCCGCGGCTACGCGTTCACCTGCGTGATCGACCCCAACACCTCCGTCCAGTCGATCGGGCTGATGCGGGCCTTCGGCGCCGAGGTCGCGATGGTCGACCGCCGGGACGCCAACGGCGGCTTCCTGCAGTCCCGGATCGACCACATCCAGGAGCGGCTGCGGGAGGACCCGGAGCTGGTCTGGCCGAACCAGTACGCCAACCCGGCCAACCCGGCCGCCCACCGGGAGCGCACCGCCGCCGCCATCGGCAAGCAGTTCCTCGACGTGGACGTGCTGTTCGTCGGCGCCGGCACCACCGGCACCCTGATGGGCTGCGTGGAGTGGTTCCGGGCCAACTCGCCGCTGACCAGGATCATCGCGGTGGACACCGAGGGCTCGGTGACCTTCGGCCACCCGGGCGGCCGCCGCCACATCCCGGGCCTGGGCACCAGCCGCCGCCCGGAGATCCTGCGCCCCGAGGGCGTGGACGAGGTGGTCCTGGTGCCCGAGGCCGAGGCGGTCCGGATGTGCCGCCGCCTGGCCGTCGAGCGCGGGCTGGCGATGGGCGGATCCACCGGCTCGGTGCTGGCCGCGGTGGACCGCAAGCGGCTCGAACTCCCGCCCGGCGCCTCGGTGGTGGCGATCGGCCCGGACCTCGGCGAGCGCTACCTCGGCACCGTGTACGACGACGCCTGGGTGGCCGAGCGATTCGGTGACCTCCTGGAGACCGCCGCCGCGGCGCACCACTGACCCTTCCCGTCCCATCCACTCTTCCCCAGTGCCCAAGTGGCAAGGAGCAGCAGCGTGTTCGAGTTCAGCGTGATCGGCGGCAAGGCCGCCAGGGAGATCATCGGCCGGAGCCGGCCCCGGATCGTCGAGCAGGTCCGGGAGACCTACCTGACCCACGAGGCGGGCGAGTCGGTCAACCCGGACAGCTACTTCCTGCGCTTCCCCGAGAAGCCGGACGCCCGGATCATCGCCCTGCCCGCGTACCTCGGCGGCGGCCAGGACGTGGCCGGCATCAAGTGGATCAGCAGCTTCCCGGCCAACATCGAGCAGGGCGTCCCGCGCGCCTCGGCCGCCCTGCTGCTCAACGACTACGCCACCGGCTACCCGTACGCGGTGCTGGAGGCCTCCCAGATCAGCGCGGCCCGCACCGCCGCCTCGGCGGTGCTGGCGGCCGAGGTGCTGTCCGGCGGCCGCCGGGCGGAGCGGGTGGTCGTGGTCGGCGCGGGCATCATCGCCCGGAACATCCTGGAGTTCTTCCGGTCCCGTGACTGGGAGTTCGGCACCGTCCAGGTGCACGACCAACTGCCGCAGTACGGCGAGGCCCTGGTGGAGTACACGGCGGGTGAGCTGGGCTGGGCGGCGGAGTTCGCCCCCGAGCTGGCGCCGGTGCTCAAGGGGGCCGACCTGGTGGTCTTCGCGACCACGGCGGGCGAGCCGTACGTGACCGCCCCGGACAGCTTCGCCCCCGGCCAGCTGGTGCTGAACATCTCGCTGCGCGACATCGCCCCGGAGCTGATCCTCGGCTCCTACAACGTGCTGGACGACGTCGAGCACTGCATGAAGGCCAACACCTCCCCGCACCTGGCCGAACAGCTGGTCGGGAACCGGGACTTCGTCACCGGGACGCTGGCCCAGGTGATCAACGGGGACGCCGTGGTCGGCGACGACAAGCCGGTGGTCTTCTCGCCCTTCGGCCTCGGGGTGCTGGACCTCGCGGTCGGCAGGTTCGTGCACCAGGAGGCCCAGCGGTCCGGCCAGGCGGTCGAGATCGCCGACTTCTTCGGGGAGACCAAGCGGTGGTGACGACGGACGTGACGGACGCGGCGCACACGACGGCGGAGGCCAGGATCGGCGTCATCGGGCTCGGCTCGCGCGGGCTCGGGGTGCTGGAGCGCATCATCACCCTCGCCTCCCAGGAGAGTTGGGGCCGGCGGCCGGTCCGGGTCGAGCTGGTGGACCCGGTCGGCGACGGCAGCGGGCTGCACGACCCGGAGCAGCCGGACTACCTGCTGCTGAACACCGTCGCCGCACAGGTCTCGCACTTCCCGGAGGAGGCCACCGTCGGCGACGCGGTGGCGGACCGGGGCACCGACCTGTACACCTGGGTCACCGGCCGCAGCCTCCGGCTGGCCGAGGACGGCTTCACCCTCGGCGCCTTCGGCCGACCGGTCGCACCCGACGACTACCTGCCCCGGCGGATCCTCGGCGAGTACCTGGCCTGGTGCCTGCGCCGGACCTTGGCCCGGGCCCCCGAGCACGTCACGGTGGAGCTGCACCGGACCACCGCGATCGCCCTCAACGAGGCCCCGGACGGCGGCCGTTCGATCAGCCTGGAGGACGGCCGCCGGGTCGAGGTGGACCACGTCTTCCTGACCACCGGTCACACCCCGCCCGCCGAGCCGGCCCCCGGCCCGGGCGGCGAGCGGTACCTGCGGGAGATCTACCCGCTGCCCGGCCAACTGGCCAGGATCGAGCCCGGCCAGACGGTCGCGCTCGGCGGCACCGGACTGTCCGCGATGGACGCGCTGGCCGCGCTCACCGTCGGCCGGGGCGGCGAGCACGTGCCCGGCCCCGACGGCCGCCGCTGCTACCTGCCGAGCGGCCGCGAGCCGCGCATCCTGCTCTACTCCCGCACCGGGCTGCCGTTCCGGGCCCGGCCGGAGAACAACCGGCGCGGCGGCTACCAGCCGATCGCCTTCACCCGCCAGGCCGTCGACCGACTGCGCACGGACCGGCCGGAGTTGGACCTGCGCGAGCAGGTCGAACCGCTGATCCTGACCGAGATGCGGATCGCCTTCCACCGCCGCACCGCCGCGCTGGACGGAGGAGAGGAGCTGGAGGCGGTGGTCGAGCGGGCGCTCCGGGATGCCCACGCGGCCGGCCGGATCGGTGCCGAGCTGGACCGGCTCGACCGTGAGCAGGGCGAGTTCGACCCGGTCGAGCTGGTGCACCCGCCGGTCGGCGGAACCGAGGACCGGGAGGCGTACCAGGCCTGGTACCTGGACCGGATCGCCCAGGACCTGGCGCAGGCCCGGCTGGGCCTGGCCGGCAGCCCGGTGAAGTCCGCCCTGGAGGTGCTCCGAGACCTGCGCGACGTGATCCGCTACGCGGTGGACTTCGGCGGGCTGGAGGAGAAGTCCCACGAGGAGTTCTACGGTTCCTACACCGGGGTGCTCAACCGCAATGTCACCGGGCCCCAACTCGACCGGCACGCCGAGCTGTTGGCACTGGTGGAGGCCGGGATCGTGAAGATCCCGTTCGGCCCGGCGCCGACCGTGGAGTGGGACGGCCTGGGCTGGGTGGTCTCCTCCACCGAACTGGCCACCCCGCACCAGGAGTGGGTCGACTGGCTCTGCCTGGCCACCTCCGGCCAGCCCGACGTGGAGCGCACCGCCAGCCCGCTGCTGCGGCAGCTCCGCGACAGCGGCCGGATCCGGCGGCACCGCCCGTCCGCGCCGAGCAGCCGCGGCGTGGACGTCACCCGGGGCAACCAGCCGATCGGCGCCGACGGCACGGTGGACGAGCGGCTCTGGGTGCTCGGCCCGCTCTGCGAGGGCGCCACCTTCTACAACCACTACGTCCCCTCGCCGGGTGGCCCCAACCGGGCCCTGGCCGACGCCCACCGCTGCGTGGGAGACCTCTTCGACCGCCTCTGACACCGGCTGGCCCGGAAGGGCAGCGCCCAGGGGCGCGAGGAACTGCGCGAGACGGAAGAACGAGACCCGTGTGCCGGGTACGGAGAGCCACTTGCACGTGAGCGTCCGTACCCGGCACACGGGTCGTTGCCTGCCGCAGCGCGCAGTTCCCCGCGCCCCTGGGCACTGCCCTTCCGGGCGAATCCGGCGAAGGTTCAGCGGAGCAGCCGGCGTTCCTTGGCGACGGCGACCGCGCCCGAGCGGGTGTCGACGCCGAGCTTGTCGTAGATCCGCCCCAGGTGGGTCTTCACGGTGGCCTCGCTGATGAACAGCGCGCGGGCGATCTCCCGGTTGCCCAGGCCCTGGGCCAGCTGGGCGAGGATCTCCTGTTCCCGGTCGGTGAGTTGGGGCACCGGCGTGCGCAGCTGGGCCATCACCCGGGAGGCCACCGGGGGCGACAGGGTGGTGCGCCCCTCGGCGGCGGCGTGGATCGCGGCGAACAGCTCCTCCGGCCGCTCCGCCTTGAGCAGGTAGCCGGTGGCCCCCGCGGCGATCGCCCGGTTGATGTCGGCGTCGGTGTCGTAGGTGGTGAGCACCAGCACGTACGGCGCCCCCGGCCGCCCGGCGATCCGGCTGGTGGCCTCCACCCCGTCGATGCCGTCGCCCAGTTGGAGGTCCATCAGCACCACCTGGGGCCGCAGCTTGGCCGCCAGCGCGATGGCCTCCTCGCCACTGCCGGCCGCACCCACCACCTCGATGTCGGGGGCGCTGCCCAGCAGGGCCAGGAGCCCGGCCCGGACCACCGCGTGGTCGTCGCAGACCAGCAGGCGGACGGGGGTGGTCGCGGTCATGGGTCCTCCGGTCGTCGTCACTGGGCGTCTGCGGGGAGTTCGAGCGGGATGGCCGCCGTGACCACGGTGCCCTCGCCCGGGGCGGACTCGACGGTCAGGGTGCCGCCCAGTTGGCGGACCCGGGCCCGCATCGCGGGCAGGCCGTGCCCCCGGGACGGGTCGGCCTCCGCGCCCGCCGGGATCGGTGGCAGGCCGCGGCCGTCGTCGCCGATGTCGAGGACCACCTGGTCGCCGAGGTAGGAGAGGGTGAGCGCGGCGGTGCGGGCTCCGGAGTGTTCGCGGACGTTGGCCAGCGCGCCCTGGGCGATCCGCAGCAGTGCGCTGCGGACGGCGTCCGGCAGCGGGGCCGGGGTGCCCTCCAGGTGGCAGCGGACCGTCAGACCGCTCTCCGCCGCCTCGCGGTCGGCGAGGGTGCGCAGCGCCTGGTCCAGCCCCACGCCGTCGGCCAGGTCGGCCGGGGTCAGGTCACGGACGAAGCGGCGGGCCTCGGCGAGGCTGCGGGCGGCGATCGACGCGGCGGTGTGCACGTGGGTGCGGGCGGTGGCCGGGTCGGTGTCCCAGACGCGGTCGGCCGCCTGGAGCAGCATCTGCTGGCTGGACAGGCCCTGGGCCAGGGTGTCGTGGATCTCGATGGCCAGCCGCTGACGCTCCGCCAGGACGCCCTCGCGGCGGTTGGTGTCGGCCAGGGCGCGGCGGGTCGAGACCAGGTCGGCGATCAGGGCGCGCTGGCGCTCGGCCTGACGCTCCATCTGGAGGAAGACCACGGTGGCCAGGCCGGCCACGGCGGGCGGGGCGAGCAGGGTCACCGGGTCGATGCCGTCCGCGAGCTGCTGTTCGGCGTACATCACCAGGCCGGTCAGCAGGGCCACCAGGGGGACGGCGGCGGTGGCCGGGAGGGTGCGGAGCGCGGTGTAGATCAGCGGGACGGCGCACCAGGCGAAGCTCGGGGCGAGCAGCACCAGGACGGTCCAGAGGCCGGCCACCAGGGCGAGGCGGGCGATCCGGAGGGCCCGTCCGCGGCGGCGCAGTTCCGGGAGCTGGGCGAGGGCGAGGGCGGCACTGAGGGCGATCACCCAGCCGGCCCGGCCGCTGTCGCCGTGCCGCAGCAGGTAGCGGGTGAGGGAGGCTCCGAGCAGCAGCAGGAACGCGCCGTACATCACGACCGTCAGCCGCAGGCCGCTGCGCTCCGCACCACTCGTCTCGCTCACGGTTCCATCCTGGCCCGGGACGGCACCGAAGGGGGTCAACCGATCGGCTGACATGGGCTCGGGTCGCCTCCGGCGGGCTTGGGAGCGGTGGGGTGGCCCGTGGGGGGTGGTCGTACTGTCGTACCCGTGCGGGGGAATCCGCGCCGGGTGGCCCGCCGGTGGGGTGGGGCCCGGGGAGTGATCACGGAGTTGGGGATGACGGACTTCAGCATCGAGACCGCGCGGCTGCGGCTGCGCCCGTACACGGCCGAGGAGGCCGAGCTGGTGGCCGGGGGCGGCGGACGCTCGCCGGAGTGGAGCGCGGGGTACCCGCGGGAGGACGACCGGGACGTGGCGCGGATGTTCCTGGGGCTGCCGGCGGGCGAGCCGCTGTACGGGCCGCTGCAGATCGTGCTGCTGAGCACCGGTCAGGTGATCGGCGGCATCGGCCTCTTCGGCCCGCCGGACGAGGAGACCGGCACGGTGGCGTTCGGCTACGGCGTCGCCCCCGAGGCGGAGGGGAAGGGCTACACCACCGAGGCCGTCCGCGCCCTGCTCGACCGGGCCTTCGCCGGAGGCCGGGCCCGCCGCGCGGTGGCCGACACCACCCACGACAACCTCGGCTCGCAGCGGGTGCTGGAGAAGGCCGGTCTGCGCCGCACCTCCTCCGACGAGACCCTGCACTACTACGCCCTGGAGTCCTGACCCCCGGAGCACCTCGGGGCGGCCCCGGCGCGCCGGGCCCGCCCCGGCCGCCGGGTCGGTCACGATGACCCCATGCCTCAGATGACCGAGCCCGAGTGGCGCGCGTTCCTCTCGGCCGGGACCAGGACCGGCAAACTCGCCACCGTCCGGGCGGACGGCAGCCCGCACGTGGCGCCGGTCTGGTTCCTGCTGGAGGGCGGGGAGCTGATCCTCAACACCGGGGCGGAGACGGTGAAGGGCCGGAACCTGGCGAGGGACGGCCGGGTGGTGGTGTGCGTGGACGACGACCGGCCGCCGTTCGACTTCGTCACCGTCCGGGGCCGGGCGCAGCTCAGCGAGGACCTCGACGAGGTGCGGTACTGGGCCGGCCGGATCGCCGCCCGCTACATGGGGGAGGAGCGGGCCGAGGAGTACGGGGCGCGCAACGGGGTGCCCGGCGAGCTGCTGGTCCGGATCGCGATCGAGAAGGTGGTCGCGGTGACCCGGGTGGCCGACTGAGCCGCCCGCCGGACCCGCCCGGGCGGTCAGTACGATCGCCGGATGACCGCATCTTCCGCCGAATCCGTCCCCTCGGACCCCGGGCTGACGGACCGTCGCTTCCTCTTCCTGCTCGGCAGCGTCCGGGAGGACGGCAACTCCGAGCAGCTCGCCCGGCTGGCCGCCGAGCACCTCCCGGCCGGCGTCGAGCAGACCTGGCTCCGGCTGGAGTCGCTCCGGCTGGAGCCGTTCGGCGACATCCGGCACACCGGCGACGGCAGCTACCCACCCCTCGCCGGCAACGCCCTGACCCTCTTCGAGGCCACCGCGCGGGCCACCGACCTGGTGATCGTCTCCCCGCTGTACTGGTACACCGTCTCCACCAGCGTCAAGCACTACCTCGACCACTGGTCCGGCTGGTTCCGCGTCCCCGGCTCGGACTTCCGCGCCCGGATGCGGGGCACCACCCTGTGGAGCGTCACCTCGCACTCCGGCGAGCGCTCCGACGTGGACCCGCTGATCGGCACCCTGAAGCTCACCGCCGACTACATGGGCATGCCCTGGGGCGGCGCCCTGCTCGGCAACGGAACCCGCCCGGGTGACGTCCGCAACGACGAGCTGGCCCTGGCCGAGGCGAGGACCTTCTTCGCGGGCGTCTGACGGAGCCTCGGCGGCCTCAGCCCCGCAGTTCGGGGACGAGCTCGCGGGCGTCGTCCGGGGCGCGGTGGCGGGGCCGGCCGAACAGGACCGGGACCAGGGCCAGGCCGAGGACGGCGCCCGCGCCCTGCGCGAGCACGAAGGCCGGCACGGAGGCCGGGGCGATGCCGGTGTAGGTGTCGCTCAGCGAGCGGGCCAGGGTGAGGGCCGGGTTGGCGAAGCTGCCGGAGGAGACGGCCCAGCAGGCGGCACCGATCCAGGCGGCCACCGCGACCGGGGCGTACTGGCCCCGGCCGGTCCGGAGCAGGCCGAAGACCAGCAGCACCAGGCCTCCGGTGGCCACCGCCTCGGCCAGCCAGAGGTGCGGGCCGCCGAGCGGCTGCGAGGAGGCGGCCAGCACGGGCTGCCGGTGCATCAGGTTGGCCAGGGCCGCCCCGGCCACACCGCCGAGCAGCTGGGCGAGGACGTAGCCGCCCAGCTCGGGCAGGGTCAGGCCGGTGCAGCCGCGCCGGTCGGTCCACCAGGCGGCGGCCGAGACCAGCGGGTTGAGGTGGGCGCCGGAGACCGGCCCCAGCAGGGTGATCAGTACGGCCAGGGCCAGCACCGAGGCCAGCACGTTGGCCAGGAACTGCACCCCGCCGTCGGCGCTCAGCGCGGTGGCCCGGATGCCGGAGCCGATCAGCACGGCGGCCAGCACGGCGGTGCCGAAGGCCTCGGCGGCCAACCGCCGGGGGAGCGAGGGGGTGGTCATGCGGCCATGGTCGGGGCACCCCGCTGAGCTGGACAATTGGCCGGTGTGCCCAAGGTCGGCGGCCGTTCGGGCTCCGTGCTCGGAGACTCGTACGGCGCACGCCCGCGCACCGGCTTGACCCTCACGCGACGTGAGGGCGGAGGCTGGGGCCAGTGAAGGAGGAAGGGCCGGATGAGCGGTGAGTACTCGGTGGGACAGGTCGCGGCCGTCGCCAAGGTGACGGTGCGGACCCTGCACCACTACGACGGGATCGGCCTGCTGTCGCCGTCCGGGCGGACCCCGGCCGGCTACCGGCGGTACCGGGACGAGGACCTGGACCGGCTGCAGCAGATCCTGTTCTACCGCGAACTCGGCTTCTCCCTCGAGGAGATCGCGGCCGTCCTGGACGATTCCTCGGCCGGACCGACCGAGCACCTGCGCCGGCAGCACGCGCTGCTGCAGGACCGGATCACCAGGCTCCAGGAGTTGGCCGCGGCGGTCGAACACGCCATGGAGGCGAGCACGATGGGAATTCAGCTGACCCCGGAGGAGAAGTTCGAGGTCTTCGGCCAGGACTACCAGGAGAGTTGGGAGACCGAGGCCGAGCAGCGCTGGGGCGGCACCGACGCCTGGAAGGAGTCCCGGCGCCGGACCGCCCGCTACACCAAGGAGGACTGGGCGAAGCTCCAGCAGGAGCAGGCCGCGCTCAACGAGCGGCTGGCCGCCGCGATGACGGCGGGGGTGGCCCCGGGCAGCGCGGACGGCACGGCGCTGGCGGAGGAGCACCGCCTGCAGATCACCGGGGCGTTCTACGACTGCGGCCACGAGATGCACCGCTGCCTCGGCGAGATGTACGTCGCGGACCCGCGCTTCACCGCGACGTACGACAAGGTGGCCCCCGGCCTGGCGCACTGGCTGCGGGACGCGATCGTCGCCAACGCGGATGCCCACCTGGCCGGTTGAGCTCAGGCCACGCCCCGGCCGAAGGCCCGGCGGTAGGCGGTGGGGGAGGTCCGCATGGTGCGGCCGAAGTGGTGCCGGAAGGTCGCGGCGGACTCGAAGCCGACGGCCGCGGCGATCTCCTCCACCGTCCCCTCCGGGGACTCCAGCAGCGACAGGCTGGCGGCGATGCGCTGGGTGATGACCCAGCGCATCGGGCTGGTGCCGTTGCGGGCGGTGAAGTGCCGCAGGTAGGACCGGTCGGACATCCGGGCGGCCCGGGCCAGCCGGGTGATGGTCAGCGGGGTGGCCAGGTGGTCGAGGGCCCACTGCATGGAGCGGGCGATGCCGTCGTCCTCCTCCTCCACCGGGAGCACGGTGGCCTCGATGAACTGGGCCTGCCCGCCGTCCCGGTGGGGCGGCACGACGAAGCGGCGGGCCACCGTGTTGGCCACCTTGGCGCCGTGGTCGCTGCGCACCAGGTGCAGGCAGAGGTCGATGCCGGCCGCGCTGCCGGCACTGGTCAGCACCGAGCCGTTGTCCACGTAGAGCACGTCGGGGTTGACCTTCACCGCGGGGTGGCGCTGCTGGAGCAGCTCCGCGTACCGCCAGTGGGTGGTGGCCTCCCGGCCGTCCAGCAGTCCGGCGGCCGCCAGTGCGAACGCACCGGAGCAGATCGACACGATCCGGGCCCCGCGCTCGTGCGCGGTGCGCAGCGCGGCCACCAGCCCGGGGGAGACCTCGCCGCTGAACGCGTTGGGCACCCCGACCACCATCACGGTGTCGGCGGCGGCCAGCTCGTCCAGTCCGTGATGGGCCATCAGGGAGAAGCCGCCCACCGCGTCGAGCAGCTGCCCGGGGCGGTCCGCGCAGATCTTCAGCCCGTACCAGGGCGCGGCCAGCAGCCCGGCCAGCTCGGGCCTGGCCAGGCCGAACACCTCGACCACCACGCCGAGTTCGAACGGGGCCATGCCGTCGAAGGCGTACACCGCGATGGTGTGCACCGGCTCGGGGCGGGGGCCGATGCTGACCTGGACGGGGCGGGTGGTGGCGGGGTGGTCGGCCATCGGTGCTCCTGGCGCGGCGGTACGGGGTTGGCGGGATCTTGGCGAGTGTAGTCGTGGGCGCCACTGTCGGGGCGGGGTGTCCGGATCGGAAGATCGTCACGTCGGAAAGAGCGCACAACCGCCCACCAGGAGCCCGCAGATGACCACTGTCACCACCACCGCGACCTACAACGGTTCGCTCGGCGCCACCGTCTCCCCCGAGCGGGCCTTCGCCTTCCACGCCGAGCGCCTCGGCTGCCAGGCCGACCCGGCCGACGTCTGGTACGCGATGCGGGACGGCCGGCAGGACTTCACGATCGTGGACGTCCGGGCCGAGGGCTCGCACCGCAAGGCCCACCTGCCCGGCGCGATCAGCCTGCCGCTCGCCGAGATCACCGCCGAGCGGGTGGCCGAACTCCCGGCCGGCCTGCTGGTGGTCTACTGCTGGGGCCCCGCCTGCAACGGCTCCACCAAGGGCGCGATGAAGCTGGCGGCGCTCGGCCGCGAGACCAAGGAGATGATCGGCGGCCTGGAGTACTGGGTCCGCGAGGGCTGGCCGACCGAGGGCCGCCGGGCGATCGACCCGGCGAACGCCACCCCGAACGACCTCGGCCTGGTGTGCTGACCTGCGGCGATGTCTCGCGGAAAAAAGTTCTGAGGTCACCTGCAACCCCCCGGGGGGATGCACGTCTATCAGGGTGAGAGCAAGGGGGGCCGGGAGAACGGCCGAGCCCGGCGGCTCTCGCCAATTGACGGAGCACCACACCGCCCAGGGGGACCTGCACCATGAACGAGCCCGTTTTCGGCCGTTTCGCGAAGAACATCACCGTCTCGCTCGCCGTCCTGGCCCCGCTCGGCCCGGCCGGCTGCTCCACCGCGCAGCCCTCCGCCCCGGCCGGTGTGCCCGCCGCGTTCTGAACCGGGCACAATCGCGCAGGTCAACAGCCGTCCGAACAGACATTTACCGTTGTGCCGCCCGCCGAGCGGGCCGTGCCGCGGGGGGAACGGAAGAGCGAGCATGTCCATAGCGATCGCACCCGCGCGGGGGTTCTCCGGCGCGGGTGTGCTCAAGGGGTTCCGGAAGCTGCTGTTCGGGGCCGAGGCCGCCGAGCCCTACTCCGCCTCGGAGACCAGCACCAACCTCAAGGTCGTCCGGGTCGGCGGCCCCGGCGCGGAGCGCCCGACGCTCACCGAGCTCTACCACGCCCACCGGCTCGGGCTGGTGCGGATGGCCGTCCTGCTGGTGGACCGTCAGGACCTGGCCGAGGACGTGGTGCAGGACGCGTTCACCGCGCTGTACCAGCGCCACGGCGAGGACCTCGACAGCCTGGAGAACGCGCTCGGCTACCTGCGGACCTCCGTGGTGAACGGCGCCCGCTCCGTGCTGCGCCGCCGCAGGACCGCCCGCGACTACGTGCCGCCGCACGAGGCCGACGCCGCCTCGGCCGAGGAGCAGGCCGTCCTCAACGACGAGCACCGTCGGGTGCTGGTGGCCCTGCAGGAACTGACCCCGCGTCAGCGCGAGGTGCTGGTGCTGCGGTACTGGTCCGACTTCTCCGAGGCCCAGATCGCCGAGACCCTGGGGCTCTCCCGGGGCGCTGTGAAGTCCACCGCCAGCCGGGCTCTGGATGCCCTCGAGAAGCACCTGGAGAAGGCCCGATGACCGAGAAGCCGAACGATCCCGACCGGCTCGAGTCGCCGACCGAGCAGCTGCTGCGGGCCGCCCTGGCCGCCCGCGCCGAGCAGGTGACGGCCCAGAACCTGCGCCCCGCCGCCCCGCCCACCCGACGCACGCGCAAGGTCCGCCCCTTCCACGTGGTCACCACCATCGCCATGTTCGGCCTGGCGGCCGGCCTCGCCATCGGCCTCCTCAACACCGGCGGCCACCCCGTCGCCCAGGACGTGGCCCCCGCCGTCACCGCCTCCGCGTCCCCCTCCCCGTCCCCGACGCCCACCGCGTCCCCGAGCGCCGAACTCACCCCGAGCGGATCGGCGTCGGCATCGGCGACCGAGACCGAGGAGCCGCCGGCCACGACCACCGTGGAATTCCACAAGGTCAAGGTCGAGGTCCCGGCCGGCTGGAGCGTCGACGACCACGACAAGGCCAGGCTCTGCCTGCTGCCACCGGGCGTGCCGCCGCGCGGGCCGAAGGTCGGCTGCCTGCCGGAGGGAGTGATGGTCACGGCCTGGGAACCGGGGGAGGAACGCGCCTGGCCCAGCGAGGCGGACCTCGACTCCGACAGCGGCTGGAACAACCAGCCGGTGTGCTTCGCGCAGGGCAGTTCTAGGGCCGTCCAGGCCCATACCGTGGGGACCGTGGAGCGTTCGCTGGTGAAGCTCGGCGGGCGTTACGCGAACGCGGTCCGCTGGCAGGCGCTCTGCGACGACGGCAAGCGGTTCACCGCACAAGGCTGGAGCTTCCACCGGGAACAGGTGCTCGTGAACGCCAACGGCCTGCCGGAGGAGTACCAGGCCGACCTGGAGGCGATCGTGGCCGGCCTCGACCTGACCGGACGCAAGGACCCCGGGCACGGTACGGACGTGAAGGTGACCTTCGGCGTCTCGTCCACGGCCCGTGAGGGGGACAAGACGGTGGTCACCTTCCCGGTCACCTGGACCAACGTCAGCTCCACCACCTACGCCTCCGTCGAGCCCGTGGTGGCCGGCCGGGAGGGCGCGGACCCCACGGACGCTGCGGCGGTCGCCAAGCAGCCGACCGGCACGCTGGAGCGCCAGGACGGCACGCGGTGGAAGCAGTTGCCGATGCTCCGGATCGGCGGAGGGATGGACTACGCCACGACCGGGCAGGACGCGGCCTTCCCGCTGGCACCGGGTAAGAGCCGGACCGTGACGTACCGGATGAAGCTCACCAACACCGAGCCGGGGATGGCGATGCGGATGGCCGGAGCAGCCTATCTGCCCACGGCGGGTGGGGAGTTCAAGTCGGTCGGCAACGCGGGCGAGTGGCCGATGGTCGGTCTGGGCTGATCCCTGACCGAGACGGCGGCCGCACCCCTGCCCGAGGGGTTGCGGCCGCCGCCGTGCGTGACCCTGCGTCAGCCGGTGAGGCGGGCCATCCAGGCCTCGACCTCGTCGGCCTGGCGGGGGAGGCCGGCCGAGAGGTTCTCGTTGCCCTCGGCGGTGACCAGGATGTCGTCCTCGATGCGGACGCCGATGCCGCGGTACTCCTCGGGGACGGTGAGGTCGTCCTGCTGGAAGTAGAGGCCGGGCTCGACGGTCAGGCACATGCCCGGGACGAGGTCGGCGTCGACGTAGTCCTCGCGGCGGGCCTGGGCGCAGTCGTGCACGTCGAGGCCGAGCATGTGGCCGGTGCCGTGCAGGGTCCAGCGGCGCTGCAGGCCCAGCTCCAGGACCTTCTCGACGTCGTACACCGAGGCGTCGATCAGGCCCCACGCCAGCAGCCGCTCGGCCAGCACCCGCTGGGAGGCGTCGTGGAAGTCGCGGAACCGGCCGCCCGGCTTCACCGCGGCGATGCCCGCCTCCTGGGCGTCGTAGACCGCGTCGTAGATCTTCCGCTGGAGCGGGGTGAAGGTGCCGTTGATCGGCAGGGTGCGGGTGACGTCGGCGGTGTAGAGGGTGTGGGTCTCCACGCCGGCGTCCAGCAGCAGCAGCTCGCCCGGGCGGACGTCGCCGTCGTTGCGGACCCAGTGCAGGGTGGTGGCGTGCGGGCCGGCGGCGCAGATGGAGCCGTAGCCGATGTCGTTGCCCTCGACCCGGGCGCGGCGCCAGAAGGTGCCCTCGATCCAGCGCTCGGAGGTGGCGACGGCCTGGCCGAGCTCGCGGACCACGTCGGTGAAGCCGTTGACGGTGGAGTCGCAGGCGGCCCGGAGCTGGGTGATCTCCCACTCGTCCTTGACCAGGCGCAGGCCGCTGAGGAAGGTCTTGAGCTCCTCGTCCTTCTCCTCGTCCAGCACGTCCGCGAGCCCGGCCTCCAGGCCGGCGTCGTACCTGCGGACCAGCCGGGTCGGGGCGGCCGGGGCGGCCTGGAGCTCCTCGACGGCCTTGCGGACGTCGCGGCAGGGCAGGCCGAGCAGCTGCTCGGCCTCGGTCAGGCTGTGGCGCCGGCCGACCCAGAGCTCGCCGTTGCCGTCCAGCCAGAACTCGCCGTTCTCGCGGTTGGACCGCGGCAGCAGGTAGAGGTGGAAGTCGTGGCCGCCGCCCTCGCGGGGCTCGCCGACCAGGATCGCGTCCTCGGTCTGGTCGCCCGTCAGGTGGACGTACTCGCTCGCGGCGCGGAAGGAGTACTCGGTGTCGTTGGCGCGGGTGCGCAGGTTCCCGGCCGGGACCACCAGCCGCTCGCCGGGGTACGCGGCGGAGAGCGCGGCGCGGCGGGCGGCCGCGTACGGCGCCTGGGCCACCGGTTCCAGACCGCGCAGCTCGGTGTCGGCCCAGCCGGACTTCATCGAGGCGGCCAGCTCGTCGGAGACCTCGCCGTACAGGCCGTTCTTGCGGCCCTTGACCGGCTGCTCCTCGGCGTCCTCGCCTGCGGCACCCTCGGGGTTCTCGGCTGCCGCCGGGCTGCGGTCCTCGGTCACTACGTCGCCTCCTTGCGATGTGGTCCCGCCTCGGCGCGTCGGATCGCGACGCACGTGGGCGGCCGTCGGCCCCCATGGTACGGATCGCCACCGAACGGCTGAGCGGGCACCGCCAGCGGGTCCGGACTCCGTCAGCCGCCCGGGGGGAGGAACTCAGTCGAAGCGGGCGGCCAGCAGCACCAGGTCGTCGGTGCCGCCGTCGGCGCCGGCGGCGGCCAGCAGGTGGGCGCAGAGCCGGTCCGGGTCGGCCCGCACCTCCCGGGGGGCGTCGGCGGCGGCCCGGCGCAGCGCGTTCTGCCCGGCGTGCAGGGTGGGGCCGCAGCGGCGGGCCAGGCCCTCGGTGTAGAGCACCAGCACGTCGCCCGGCCCGGCCTCGACCTCGACGCCGGGCGCCTCCCAGCAGCTGAGCATGCCGAGCGGGGCGGAGAGCGAGGTCTCCACGAACTCGGCGCCCTGACGGGTCACCAGCACGGGAGGGCAGTGCCCGGCCCCGGCCAGGGTGATCCGACGCTCCTCGGGCTGCACCCAGGCGTAGAGCGCGGTGGCGGTCCGGGCCGGCTCGGTGGTCTTGAGCAGCAGCTCCAGGTCGCCGAGGACGGAGACCGGGTCCTCGCCCTCCAGCACCGCGTACGCCCGCAGCGCGGCGCGCACCCGGCCCATCGCGGCGGCCGCGCCGGGCGCGGAGCCGGGGCCGGCACCCAGGCCGTCACCGGCCACGCTGCCGACGGTCAGGCCGAAGGTGCCGTCGGGCAGCGGGATGGCGTCGTACCAGTCGCTGCCGGCCGAGCGGTCCAGCGCGGCGGGCAGGCAGCGGGCGGCCATCCGCAGCCCGGCGCCGACGGGCAGGCGGTCCGGCAGCAGGCCGCGGCGCAGCGCCTCGGCCTGCCGCTCGGCCCGCTCCTGGTCGAGCTGGCGGGCCAGCAGCTGGGCGGCGAACTCGCAGTACCGGTGGGCCAGCAGGCGGCGGCCCGGGTCCGGCTCGGCCGGTTCGTCGTAGAACCAGGCGGCCGCGCCCAGCGGGCCGTCCTCGGGGGTGGCCAGCGGGAGGGCGAAGCAGGCGCCCAGACCGAGCTGCTCGGCCACCTCGCGGAACCGGGGACCGGCCGCCGGGTCCTCCGCCAGATCGGTGATCAGCAGCTGACCGGCCCCGTCGGGGTGGCTCAACAGGCCCGCGAACGGCCCGTGTTCGGCGGGGACGGTCTCCAGGGCGCCCAGCTCGGCCCGGTCCAGGCCGAGGCCGACCGGTCGGCCGGCGCCCCGGGCGGTGGTGGTGATCAGACCGCGCCGGGCGCCGAGCAGAGCGGCTCCGGACGCCAGCACGGTGGCCAGCGTGCCGGCCAGGCCGCGGGCCCGGGTGAGCAGCTCGGTGTGCTCCTGGAGCACCGTGAGATCGGACAGCTGTCCGGCCAAACGGTCCTGCAGGTCGGCCGTTCCGCTGGTGGCCAGGAAGCCGAGGTCCGGCAGCACGGCGGTGGTCGCCGCTGCCGGTGGCTTGGCGTCGGTCATGTCCCAACTCCCCACACATTGGTACGTGTCACGCAGGACCCTCAGGACCGCCCAAAAGGATTGCTATGTCACTACTCGGCATCAATCCACCACTTGTACACAGGCCGAAAGGGGCATGTCCAGAATCGGGACAAGGCCGGATGGCTGGTTCTCGCCCGCTCCCGCCCGCCCGTCGACCTGCCCGGACGCCGCGTGCGGCCGGACCGCGTCCGGGCCGGTGGGGCCGACGGTCCGTCAGGTGCCGTCGGCGATCGTAGGGTTCGCCCGCCGACCGGCCGCCCGGGCCGCGCGCCACTCACCCGTACGGTGGAACCGAAGGCTCCCGAGGAGCGTCCGTCCGGTCGTATGCGGGATTCTCGTTCCGGGCCGTCCGGCCCAGGCCCCGCCCCGGCCTGACCCCAGAGCCCCTCTGGCCCAGCGGTCCAGGAAGCGGCCGCGGAAGCGGAAAGGAACGAGCGCCGATGCCATGGTCACGTCCCCGACGGGGCACCGCCGGAGCACCCGGCCCCGCCGCCGGCAGGGTCTGGCTGCGCTGGCCGGGCAGTCGGCGCCGGGTCAGGGCCGCGCTGCGCGGAGCCGCGCTGGAGGCCGCCGGCCGCGGCTGGCCGGTGCTGCCGGGAGCGCACGCGGCGCCGGGCCGGCCCGGCGGCTGCTCCTGTGCGGACCAGGGCTGCCCCACGCCCGGCGCGCATCCGCACGAGCCGCCGCTGGTGGCGGCCACCACCGATGCCCGGATGGTGGGTTGGTGGTGGGAGAGGCGGAGCCCGGACGCCCCGGTGCTGCTGGCGACGGGGCGGACGGTCAGCGCGGTGAGCGTTCCGGCCAGGGCCGGGGCCCGCGCGCTGGCCTGGTTCGACCTGATGGGCCTGCCGGTCGGCCCGGTGCTGGCCGGGCAGGGGCGGTACCTTCTGCTGGTGGCGCCGTACTCGCTGGCCGAGTTGGGCGAGCTGCTGGCCGAACAGCCGTGCGTGCCCGGGGTGATGCGCTACCACGGACCGGACGGGTACCTGGTGCTGCCGCCCTCGCGGGCCGGGTCCGGCTCGGCGCCGGCGCGGTGGGTCCGGCCGCCGGTCGGGGACCGGCCCTGGCTGCCCGAGGTGGGAGGCCTGCTCGGCGCGCTGATCGCGGCGAGTTCGGCTGACGCCGCCTCAACTTCCCTCGGGAAACAGTGAATCCGGCCGCTGGCGACGGGGGATGCACCAGCGACCGGACTGTTTAAATGGTAACAAAGATCCTCGTCCGCGCCAATTTGTCCAAGGACTCTGTCACCTGGGGTTTCTCCGTTCGGGCGGCGAATGTGACCGGAGTCACTCCGCCCGTGCGGATCCTCAGTTGAGGGTCACCTGACGGTTCACCAGATTGGCCCGGGCCTTGCGCTCCTCGACGGTCAGCGGGGCCTCCTCCGCCAGCGCGCCGGCCAGTCGCTCGGCGAACGCGGCGGCGGGCGCCTCGCAGTCGGCGGCGGTCATCGACTGCGGCAGGTCCCAGACCGGGACGGTCAGGCCGTGCGCACGGAACGAGCCGACCAGGCGGGTGTCCTCGCCCAGCGAGGAGTCGCCGGCCGCGTCCAGCCGGGCCAGCGCGTCCAGCAGCTGCTCCTCCGGAACCGTCATGACCCAGCGCAGGTGGTTCTTGTCCGCCGCGGCGCACCAGTACGAGGACGGCACGCTGGAGATCTTCTCGGTCGGGATGGCGGAGGCGTTGGCCCGCTCCAGGGAGGCGGCCACCTCGCCCTCGGCGGCCTCGGCGTCCTCCAGCCAGAACTCGAAGCCGGTGAACACCTCGGGGGTGAACTCGGCCTCCAGGTCCAGCAGTTCCTGCAGACGACGCCCGCCGGGCACCGTCCGGCGGGCCGGCACCGGGGTGCCCGGCTCGGTGGCCAGGGCCAGCTCCAGGGCGTCCGCCAGGTCGCGGCTCAGGTCACCGGAGGAGGACTGGGTCTGCAGGCCGAGCAGGATCGAGCCGTCCTGGCGGCGCAGCGCGGGCCAGGCCAGCGGCAGCACGGTGGCCAGGGTGACGGACGGGACCGGGCCGTTGGCGGTGTCGGCCACGCCCTTGGCCAGGGTCAGCGGCACGGTGGCGGCGGGCACCAGCTCGCGCAGCGCGACCCAGTCGGCCTCACCGGGCAGACCCTCGAACGGGCGGTGCACCAGCTCCTGGACGGCGTGCGCGGCCTCCCGGCCGTGGCAGGCCTTGTACCGGCGGCCCGAGCCGCAGGGGCAGTCCTCACGGGCTCCCACCACGGGGATCTCGCCCGAGGTGACGGCGGTGGACGGACGGCGCTGCGGCGACTTCTTGGCGGCCTTCTTGGCCATGGTGCGGCTCCCGGTACGGCGACTGGCTTGCCCCGGAAGCCTACTGAGCTTTCGGCCGCCACCGCGTCCGTGTCGCGCGTCGGGCCCGGACGGGCCGTCAGCCGCGGCGCCGGACCGGGCGCCGGACGGGGCGTCAGGCGGTGCGCGCCCCGTGGTCGGGGTGGAGCGGCAGTGCGGCCCAGACCGTCACCCGGCCCGGGGCGTCCCGCACGCCCCACTCGCTGGCCAGCCGTCCGACGATGGCCAGGCCGCGGCCGCCGCGCGCGGTGAGCGAGGGGCGGGCGGGGAGCGGCCGGGTGGCCGCGCCGCCGTCGGTGACCTCCAGGGTGAGCGAGCCGTCCCCGGGGAGCCGCCAACGGACCGTCACCCCTTCGGGTTCGCCGTCCTCGCCGCACCCCGCCCCGACCAGGACCGGGGCCGGGTAGCCGCCCGGCGCGTCGTCCTTGAGGTCGGCCAGCCTGCCCAGCGGGCGGGCGTAGCGGCAGGAGTTGCTGAGCAGTTCGGACAGGATCAGGACAGCGTCGTCGATCACCGTCTCGTCCACCGAGCGGTCACCGAGATCGCTGCGCAACCGGCGTCGTGCCGCTCCGACTCCGGCGGGCCCGTGCGGCACCGCCATGGTCGATGAAGTCGGCACCTCGTGTGCCATCATCAACGCCACCCCCGGACCTCCTTCAGCATTCGCCGAGGGATGGATGCCCCTTGGTAATGCGTCGGAAACGGGCGTTCATCGATCGCGGCACGACATTAACGGCCTTCGTAACTCGCGGTGGGCACATGGTGATTGGCTGCTCACGGAACGTCGTGAAAACGACCGGAATTGGCCACTCCAGGTGTTCTGCGCCGCAGTTCACGCCCGTTCACAACCCTGCGCGGGCGAATACCGGCCGACTTGACGCAACTATCGGCCGAGTTGACTCAGAACCGCTCGCGGCCGGTTGGTGATGATGGCCTCGACGCCCAGTTCCAGGCAGAGCTCGACGTCGGCCGGCTCGTCCACCGTCCACACGTGCACCCGGTGCCCGGCCCGGCGCAGGGCCGGCACCAGCCCGGGGTTGGCCCGCACCAGCTCGATCCCGGGGCCGGCGATCCGGGCCCCGCCGGGCAGCACCCGGGTGCGGCCGATCAGCGGCAGCCGGCGCTCCAGCAGGTAGACGGTCGGCACCGTCGGGGCGGCCCGGCGGACCCGGTGCAGCGAGAGCTCGGAGAAGCTCATGATCCGGACGGCGGACTCCTCCGCGCTGTCCGGCAGCAGGCCGAAGCGGGCCAGCTGGCGGAGCAGCTCGGCCTCGGTCCGCCCGGCGTACCGGGTGGGGTGCTTGGTCTCGATGGCCAGCTCGATCCGGCGGCCGGCGTCCACCGCCAGCTCCAGCAGCTGCTCCAGGGTGAGCACCGGGCTGGGCTCGGGGGCGTCCGGGTGCTTCCAGGAGCCGAAGTCCATCGCCTCCAGCTGAGCCAGCGTCAGGGCGGAGACCGCGCCCCGGCCGTCGGAGGTGCGGTGCACGGTGCGGTCGTGGACACAGACCAGCTTGCCGTCGGCGGTCAGCCGGACGTCGCACTCCAGGCCGTCCGCGCCCTCCTCGATCGCCAGCCGGTACGCGGCGAGGGTGTGCTCGGCGCGGGCCGCGGAGGAGCCGCGGTGGGCGATCACCTTCACCGCCGCGCGGTCGGGGGTGTTCGTCGAGGTCAAGGCCTGGTCCCGGGTGTCCACGCGGACCACCCTACGAGGCGGCCGGTGGCCGTCGGCCGCCGCCACGGGAAACTCCGGGTGAAGTCCCCGTGGCGGCGGTACCGCCGCGCTACTTGCGCGGCTGGACGGCCAGGGTGGCCAGACCGGCCACCAGGAAGGCGAACAGCGAGGCCGAGGTCCAGGCCTGCGGCGTGAAGCCCACCGAGGACTGCAGGTCCTGCCAGAAGCCCTGCCACCCGTCGATCGCGGTCGGCGCGATGAACTGGTAGGTCGCGAAGCCCAGCGCCCACGGCAGCAGCATCAGCGGCCGGGCGGGCGCGTCCTCGTCCAGGTTCCAGCTGGTACTCGCCCGCTCGCCTCCGGGGCGCTTCGACCCGGTGTCGACAGTCGTCCCTCCCGCGGTCGCTTCGCTCCCTTCCTCGCTCCTCCTTTTCGACACCGGCGCGCCCCTTCGGCTCGGGGCGGTGCGGCCCGTGCCCAGGAAGTAGTCCGCCGCCAGCACCGCGAACATCGGCACGAAGACCGCGCCGATCAGGCCGAGGAAGGCGTAGTAGGAGGCGGTGAACTCCTCGATGTTCAGCGCCAGCACCGTCACCAGGGCGCCGATCCCGCCGGTCAGCAGGCGGCGGTCCACCTTCGGCAGCAGGTTCTGCACCGACATCGCGGTGGAGTAGACGTTGGCGAAGGACTGGTCGGTCTCCCGGATCACCAGCACCAGCAGGAAGGCCCAGCCGGCCGCGACGCCGGTGAAGGAGGAGAAGATCCGGGTCGCGTCGCCGTCCGACTGCAGCAGTGCCACCACGCCGAGCAGGTAGCACCAGACCTGCGCCAGCGAGTAGCCGGAGAAGGTGGCCCAGTAGGCGGAGGAGGCGGTGCGGGCGTGCCGGGTGTAGTCGGCGGCCAGCGGCACGAAGGAGATGGAGACCGCGATGATCGCGTCGGTCGCGGTCAGGAAGCCGGTCCAGTTGCCCGCACCGGGGTTCGGCACGCCCTGGCGGACCAGCTGGACGGTGAAGTACACCATCGCGATGCCCACCGCGATGGTCACGTACTTGCGCAGCACCGCGATCGAGCCCAGCGGCCAGATGGTCAGCGCCGTGGTCAGCACCCCGGCCAGCAGCACGAACAGCCACCGCCAGCCCTGGGTGCCCGTCACCTCCTGGGCGCCCATCGCGATCACCAGCAGCTCGTACACGCCCCAGCCGATGCACTGGGCGATGTTCAGCACCGTCGGCACGTAGGACAGCCTGGTGCCGAACAGGCCGCGCAGCAGGGCCATCGCGGGGGCGCCGGTGCGGGCGCCGATCAGCGCGGCGACGCCCAGCATCGAGGTGCCGATCGCGGTGCCGGCCACCGTCGCGGTGATCGCGGCGGCCAGCGAGAGCTCGGCGCCCTTGACGCCGATCACGGTGGCGGCGCTGGTGAAGCCGATCAGGCTGACGCCGAGGTTGGCCCAGAGCGAGAAGAGCGCCCGGAAGTCCAGCGTGCGCGGCGGCGCCGTGTCGAGGACCAGCGGCGCCTCGGCTCTCGCGGAGACGTCTTGGACAGGGGAAGGCGAAGCAGCCGTCATGGCCGAAGCTCCCTACGCCGGCATTACCCGGACAGGTTCGAGCGGTCTGCGCTCCCTCGCCGCACGGCCAGCTGCTGCATGGCGTACGGTCGTTCCGCGCACTCTCAGCCTGGACGGTCCAAGCTCCCGCGTGTCAGTTTGGAGCGCCAGGCTAGCCGCAGGACCGTCGAACACCAAGGCGGGGCCCAAGGCGTGGGATGTCGGGAACGGCTAAGGATTCTCACCAATCCTTCAGAACGCTCCTTACGACAACTGAATCGGACATGCGGAAAACTGTGGCCCAAGGTCCTGTCAGCTATGGAGGTCGTCCGTGAGCACCGAGCACGTGAGTGGGGACTCGCGTCCCGAGGAGGAGCGCACCTCCACGGCCCGGGAGGCGGCTGACACCGCGTCAACCGCCGCCCCCGCCGCGCCCGCCGACACGGTGGCCCTCGGCAAGGTCGCGCCCCCGGCGCCCTCCTACCTGGACGCGCCGCCGCCGGTGCTGCCGCCCGCGCCCGCCGCCCCGCCGGCCCCCGCGCCCGTCGCCCCGCCCGCCGCGCCGCCCGCGCCCGCTGCCGCCGCCCCGTCCTACCTCGACGCGCCGCCGCCGGTGGTCCCGTCCGAGAACCCGTACGCGGTCCCGGCCGCCGCCCCGCTGCCGCCGGTCGCCGACCCGCACGGCCACCCGCACCCGCAGCCGCAGGCGCACCCGCACCCCTTCGGCGCGGGCACCCCGCTCGGCGGCTGGGCCGCCCCGCCCGGTGGCGGCGGCCCCGGTCTGCCCGGGTACCCGGAGTTCCCGGGCGCGGCCACCCCGGTGCCCGGCCGCAAGCGCGGCGGTCTGATCGCCCTGGTCGCGGCCGTCGCCCTGCTGGCCGGTCTGGCCGGCGGCGCGATCGGCGTCTCCGTCGCCGACCGGGACGGACGCACCTCGTCCTCCTCCGGCCGGGGCTCCAGCACCACGGTGCAGGCCAGTCAGAACCAGCAGGCGGTCAACCGGGCGCCCGAGTCGGTCGCCGGGATCGCCAACAAGGCGCTGCCGAGCGTCGTCACCATCAAGGCGCAGGGCTCCGGCGAGTCCGGCACCGGCACCGGCTTCGTCTTCGACACCGAGGGCCACATCCTCACCAACAACCACGTGGTGGCCCCGGCCGCCAGCGGTGGCAAGCTGACGGTCCGCTTCTCCGACGGCTCCTCCTACGCCGCCTCGGTGGTCGGCCGGGCCCAGGGCTACGACGTCGCGGTCATCAAGCTCGACAACCCGCCGAAGGACAAGCTCGTCCCGCTGGCCCTCGGCGACTCGGACAAGGTCGCGGTCGGCGACGCCACCATCGCGATCGGCGCCCCGTACGGCCTGGAGGGCACCGTCACCACCGGCATCGTCAGCGCCAAGGACCGCCCGGTCGCCTCCGGCGACGAGACCAGCGCGCAGGCCTCCTACATGAACGCGCTGCAGACCGACGCCTCGATCAACCCGGGCAACTCCGGCGGCCCGCTGCTCGACGCCTCCGGCGCGGTGATCGGCATCAACTCGGCCATCCAGTCGAACAGCAGCGGCTCCGGCCGGGCCGGCTCGATCGGCCTCGGCTTCGCCATCCCGATCAACCAGGCCAAGCGCGTCGCCGGCGACCTGATCGCCAACGGCACCCCCGTCTACGCGATCCTCGGCGTGCTGCGCAACGACGACTACAAGGGCGACGGCGCCCAGATCCAGACCTCCTCCGTCCAGGGCAAGCCCGCCGTCACCCCCGGCGGCCCCGCCGACCAGGCCGGCCTCAAGCCCGGCGACGTCATCACCAAGCTCGGCGGCCACGTCATCGACAGCGGCCCCACCCTGGTCAGCGAGATCTGGACCTACAAGCCCGGCGACAAGGTCGAGGTCGAGTACACCCGCGACGGCAAGACCGCCAAGACCACCGTCACCCTCGGCGAGCGCAAGGGCGACAACTAAAGGGTGTGCACGGATCCCCGTGGGAACCGTTAGGCTGACCTCCGCCTGGAGAGTTGCCCGAGCGGCCTAAGGGACCAGTCTTGAAAACTGTCGTGGCGTGACCCGTCACCGTGGGTTCAAATCCCACACTCTCCGCTGCGGCGAGGCCCCCGACCACCAGGTGGTCGGGGGCCTCGGTCGTTTCCGAGCGGGCGTCAGATCAGCAGGCCGCCGCTGACCTCCAGGCGCTGGCCGGTGGTCCAGCCGGCGGCGGGGGAGGCGAGGAAGGCGACCATCTCGGCGATGTCCTCGGGGGAGCCGATGCGGTCGAGGGCGGAGAGGGCGGCGAGTGACGCGGCCGCCTCGGGAGTGGTGCGGCGGCGGGCGTTCATGTCGGTGGCGACGTAGCCGGGGGCCACGGTGTTGACGGTGATGTTGCGCGGGCCGAGGTCCTTGGCCAGGGCCAGGGTGAGGGCCTCCAGGGCGCCCTTGGTCATGGCGTAGCCGATCGACTCGGGGAAGGAGACCCGGGTGGCGGCGGAGGAGATGTTGACGATCCGTCCGCCCTCGCGCAGGTCGGGCAGCAGCCGCTGGATCAGCAGCAGCGGTGAGCGGGTGTTGACCAGGTGCAGCCGGTCGTAGTGCTCGGCCGAGAGTTCGGCCAGGTGGCCGCCGCCGGAGAGGGCGGCGTTGTTGACCAGGACGTCCAGGCCGCGGTCGGCGCCGACCGCGGCGAGCGCCTCCCAGAGCCGTGCACAGAGCAGGTCGGGCCCGTCCAGCTCGGCCAGGTCGGCGCCGGCCGCGACGGCCCGGCCGCCGTCCTTCTCGATCAGCCGCACCGTCTCCTCGGCGGCGGCCTCGTTCACCCCGTAGTGGACCACCACCAGTGCGCCGTCGGCGGCCAGTCTGCGGGCGATGCCCCGGCCGATCCCCCGGCTGGCACCGGTGACCAGTGCGGTCTTGCCCTCCAGCGCTCCCATCGGAGCCCCCTCTCCGGTCGGAAATCCTTCGCGGCGATCCAACCACAGTGCGGTGATGGACATGTGACGGAGTGACAGAAGCGGGATTGTCCGTGTCGGGGTGCGGGCGGAGAGTCGTTCGTACGGTGGGGGAGCGGCTTCGACGGAGAGGCGGGCGGGCGCGATGGGCATCCCTGGAGAGGACACGCCGGCGGTCCGCGGCGGGCACGTGCTGGCGGAGGCGTCCGCAGGTCTGCCGCAGGTGATCCTGATCGCGGACGGCGGTGAGGAGCGGGTGGCGCTGCGGGCCCGGGAGATCCTGGAGGCGGCGGGGGTGGCCACCCGGGTGGTGGCGATGTCCTGTCCGGCGCGCTTCGACCGCCAGCCGCGCGAGTACCGGGAGCGGGTGCTGCCCCGCGGTGCCGGGGTGCGGGTCTCGGTCGGGGCCGGCGCCTCGCTGGGCTGGTACGCGCTGGCCGGCCAGGCCGGTGCGCCGGTGGGCCTGGCGGGCGCGGGCCTGTCGGCGCCGTACCAGACGCTGTACGAGCAGGTGGCCTTCGCCGCCGAGCGGGTGGCCGCGCGGGCCCGGCTGAGGCTGGCCGAGGTGCGCGACCGCGTCGCCTGATCCACCACGACGCGCAGGGCCCCAGGGCGCCGTCCGGCTTCGCCGGGCGGCGCTCCGTCGTTCCCGCCCCCGGCCGGCGATCTGACGCAGTACCGGGCCCGGTGCCTCAGGAAGGGCTGATCTGGCGAAGTGGCCGACGGACCACCGGGAATTCGGGAATTCCGATGCCAGGAATTTCGTCGGCGACCGGTCAATTGCCAAAACAATCCAACCGGACGGTTCCTAGTGACAGGGTTGCGTCCACCTGACGGAGTGTCAAAGTCGCCGTTGACCAGCCAGTTTGCGCTACTCAAACTCAAGTAAAGGTTGCCTTCCGCACTGAATCCACAACATTGTCCGGATATTCGGCAGCCGCGCTTTCCGGGCAAATGGAAAAGAATTCATGACCACGGAGGTTCTGAGTGAGTAGCGACGTCATGGCGGCACAGTCGGCTCCGGCCGGCCCGCCGCTGTCGGAGAGCGAACTCCAGTACTGGAAATCTCTCCCCGCCCAGCAGCAGCCTGCCTGGGAGGACGCCGAGCAGCTGTCCCGGGTGACCGCCGAGCTGTCCGACCGCCCGGGTCTGGTCACCCCGGCGGAGCTCGCCGAGCTCCGCGGCCTGCTGGCCGAGGTGGCCACCGGCCGCCTCCAGGTGGTCCAGTCCGGCGACTGCGCGGAGGACCCGGCGGAGTGCGAGCCGGGCTACGTGACCCGCAAGGTGGGTCTGCTGGACGCGATGGCCGGGGTGGTCTCGATGAACACCCGGCGCCCGGTGCTGCGGATCGGCCGGATGGCCGGTCAGTTCGGC
This sequence comes from Kitasatospora sp. NPDC001664, assembly GCF_053596675.1. Lineage (NCBI taxonomy): Bacteria > Bacillati > Actinomycetota > Actinomycetes > Kitasatosporales > Streptomycetaceae > Kitasatospora > Kitasatospora sp. NPDC001664. The sequence goes on along the minus strand of NZ_JBSFGS010000008.1, from coordinate 165,832 downwards.
AAGCCGCGCTCCAAGCCGACCGAGACGGTCGCCGGCGTCGAACTCCCGGTCTACCGGGGGCACATGGTGAACAGCCCCGAGCCCGACCCGGAGCTGCGCCGGCCGGACCCGACCCGGCTGCTGGCCGGTTACGACGCCGCCGCGCGGGCCTTCGACGCGCTGCGCGAGCGCGCCGACGCCGGCCTGGCCGCCGCCGGTGCTCCGGTGTGGACCAGCCACGAGGCGCTGCTGCTGGACTACGAGGTGCCGATGCTGCGCCGCACCGACGACGGCCGGCCCTACCTGGCCTCCACCCACCTGCCGTGGATCGGCGACCGGACCCGCCAGCTGGACGGCGCGCACGTGGCGCTGCTGGCCTCGGTGGCCAACCCGGTGGCCTCCAAGGTCGGTCCGAGCATGAGCATCGAGGACCTGCTGACGCTCTGCCGCACGCTCGACCCCGAGCGCGAGGCGGGCCGGCTGGTGCTGATCGCCCGGATGGGCGCCTACAACGTGGCCGGGAAGCTGCCCGCGATGGCGGCCGCGGTCAAGGCCGAGGGGCACCCGGTGGTCTGGCTGACCGACCCGATGCACGGCAACACGGTCAACGGGCCGGGCGGGCTGAAGACCCGTCTGGTGGAGACCGTGGTCCGCGAGGTGCGCGCCTTCCAGGACGCGCTGCTGAGCGTCGGCGCGGTCCCGGGTGGTCTGCACCTGGAGACCACGCCGGACGACGTGACCGAGTGCGCCCGGGACGAGCGCCAGCTCGACCGGATCGGCGAGAAGTACACCAGCTTCTGCGACCCCCGGCTCAACCCGGAGCAGGCACTTGAAGTCGCGGCTGCCTGGCGGGGCTGACCCGGCCCGGCGCCACCCCTCCTACCGGCCGACAACGGTCGATCCTCCTCGATCTTTGGGGTCGAAATGAGCATTCACGGAATGGAAAACAAGGTCGCGATGGTCACCGGCGCGGCCGGCGGCATCGGTGAGGCGGTCGTCCGAGGGCTGGTCGAGCGAGGTGTGACGGTCGCCCTGGTCGACCGGAACGGCGACCGGCTGGAGGACATCGCCAAGGAGCTGCGGAACGCGGGCGGGCGGGCGGAGGCGTTTCCGGCCGACGTGACCAGCAGCACCGATGTCGAGGAGGTGGTGGACTCGATCGAGCGTCAGCTCGGCGGGATCGACTACCTGGTGAACGGGGCCGGCGTGCTCCGGCTCGGTCCCGCCAAGGAGCTGACCGACCAGGACTGGGCGACCACCTTCGCGGTCAACACCACCGGGGTGTTCTTCATCTCCCGCGCGGTGGTCAACCGGATGGTGGAGCGCGGGCACCGCGGCGCGATCGTCACGGTGGCGTCCAACGCCGCCGGCACCGCGCGGGTGGACATGTCGGCGTACGCGGCCTCCAAGGCGGCGGCCACCATGTTCACCAAGTGCCTGGGTCTGGAGGTCTCCAAGTACGGCATCCGCTGCAACGTGGTGGCGCCCGGCTCGACCGACACCCCCATGCTCACCGCGCTCTGGTCCGACGGTGACGACAGCGCCTCGCGGGCCTCGATCGAGGGCGTGGCCGAGGTCTTCCGGGTGGGCATCCCGCTCGGGCGGATCGCGCAGCCCTCGCACATCGCGGACGCGGTGCTCTTCCTGCTCTCGGACCAGGCCGCGCACATCACCATGCACGACCTCACCGTCGACGGAGGCGCCGCGCTCGGGCACTGACCAGGGCCGGCGCCCCACCGCCGGCCGCCGGGGCTGCGGGTCGTCCCACCGGCCCGCAGCCGCCCCGACGCCGCGTCGGCAACCGTACGGAACAGCAGAGTTGAGAGGACAAGCGTCATGGGGATCCCGACCATCAGCCCGTACCCGATGCCCCAGCAGGGCGACCTGCCGGAGAACACCGTCCAGTGGACCGTGGACCCGGCCCGCGCGGTGCTGCTGATCCACGACATGCAGAAGTACTTCCTCAAGCCCTTCGAGGCCGGCGAGTCCCCGGTCACCCAGCTGGTGGCCAACGCCACCCTGCTCCGGGACCGCGCCGCCGAGCTCGGCATCCCGGTCGCGTACACCGCCCAGCCCGGCGGCATGACGCCCGAACAGCGCGGCCTGCTCAAGGACTTCTGGGGCCCGGGGATGACCATCGACGCCGAGCACAAGCAGGTGGTCGAGCCGATCGCCCCGGCCGAGGGCGACCTGGTGCTGACCAAGTGGCGCTACAGCGCGTTCCACCGCACCCAGCTGCTGGAGTTCCTGCGCGAGCAGGGCCGGGACCAGCTGGTCGTCTGCGGGGTCTACGCCCACATCGGCGTGCTGGCCACCACCCTCGACGCCTACACCCACGACATCCAGCCGTTCCTGGTCGGCGACGCGATCGCCGACTTCACGCTCGACTACCACCGGATGGCGCTCAAGTACGCCGCCGAGCGCTGCGCGATGGCGGTCACCACCAAGGCCGTGCTCGCCGACCTGGACTGAGCGGACGGGGCCGGAACGCGACGGAGCAAGCACCAGAAGCGGCGCCAACGGACAATGGAGGAGAGCAACATGACGGACAGTCAGGCCGGGCAAGAGCTGCTGGAGCGGATCCTCTCCGGGCGGCAGTCCGGCTACGCCCTGCTGTACCGGCCGGAGGCCGGCGGGCCGGGCCGGGTGGACCTGCTCGGCGGAGAGGTGGCCGAGGTCGCCCGGCTGGCCGACATCCCGCTGGCCGAAGGGGAGCCGACCGCCACCGGCCGGGCCGAGCACGAGGTGCTCGCCCTGGTGCCCTACCGCCAGATCGCCGAGCGCGGCTTCGCCGCCGCCGACGACGGGGCGCCGCTGCTGGCGCTCGCCGTGCGGGAGCAGGCCTCGCTGCCGCTCGACCAGGTGATCGCACAACTCCCGGACCAGGCGATCGAGTTGGCGAACGGCGCGTTCGACGTGGACGACCAGGAGTACGCCGGTGTGGTCCGGCAGATCCTGGCCGAGGAGATCGGCAACGGCGAGGGCGCCAACTTCGTGATCCGGCGGGCCTTCGTCGCCGACATCACCGACTACACCCCGGCGGCCGGCCTCACCTTCTTCCGCCGTCTGCTGGAGCGCGAGCGCGGCGCCTACTGGACCTTCGTCATCGACACCGGTGAGCGCACCTTCGTCGGCGCCACCCCCGAGCGGCACATCAGCCTCTCGGGCGGCGTCGCGGTGATGAACCCGATCAGCGGTACCTACCGCTACCCGGCCGGCGGGCCCGAACTCACCGGCGTGCTCTCCTTCCTGGCCGACCCCAAGGAGGCGAACGAGCTCTACATGGTGGTCGACGAAGAGCTCAAGATGATGGCCCGGATCACCGAGTCGGGCGGCCGGGTGACCGGCCCGCACCTGATGGAGATGGCCCGTCTGGCGCACACCGAGTACTTCATCGAGGGCGAGACCTCGCGCGACCCGCGGGAGATCCTGCGCGAGACGCTGTTCGCCCCCACCGTCACCGGCAGCCCGCTGGAGAGCGCGGCCAAGGTGATCAAGCGTTACGAGCCCAAGGGCCGCGGCTACTACAGCGGCCTGGTCGCGCTGATCGGCCGCGACGCGGAGGGCGGTCGCACCCTGGACTCCTCGATCCTGATCCGCACCGCCGAGATATCCGCCGCCGGCCGCCTGAGCATCGGCGTCGGCGCCACCCTGGTCCGCGACTCCCGGCCGGAGTCCGAGGTCGCCGAGACGGCGGCCAAGGCGGCCGGCCTGCTGGCCGCGTTCGCCACCCGCCCGGCGGGCGCCGCCGCCCCGGCCGAGCCGGTGCGCTTCGCGCGGCACCCGGACGTGCTGGCCGCCCTGGCCCAGCGCAACCTCGCGCTGGCGCCGTTCTGGCTGGAGGACACCGCGGAGCGCAAGCGCCCCGTCCCCGGGCTGGCCGGCCGCCGGGTCCTGGTGGTGGACGCCGAGGACACCTTCACCGCCATGTGGGACCACCAACTCCGGTCGCTGGGGCTGGAGGTGACGCTGCGTCGGTTCGACGAGGAGTACTCGCTGGACGAGGACTGGGACTTGGTGCTGCTCGGTCCCGGCCCGGGCGACCCGCAGGAGGTGGACCACCCGAAGATCGCCCACCTGCACGGCGCCACCCGCCGGCTGCTGGCCTCGGGCACGCCCTTCCTCTCGGTCTGCCTGAGCCACCAGGTGCTCTGCGCGGTGCTCGGCCTGGACCTGGTCCGCCGGGACATGCCCAACCAGGGCGTGGCCAAGAAGATCGACCTGTTCGGCCGGACCGAGCTGGTCGGCTTCTACAACACCTTCGCCGGGCACTCCGAGCGGGACCTGCTGCGGCTCCCGCTCGGCGACGGCGGGGCCGAGGCCGAGGTGGAGGTCAGCCGCGACCCGGCCAACGGCCAGGTGCACGCGCTGCGCGGGCCCGGCTTCCGCTCCATGCAGTTCCACCCCGAGTCGGTGCTGAGCCAGGACGGCCTGCACATCATCACCGACACCCTGGTCTCGCTGCTCGCCTCCTGAGCCCGGACCACCCCCGACCCGTGCGGGGCGGCCCCCCTCCCCGGCCGCCCCGCACGAAGGCCTTCCACGAACCGATCCGGCCGAGTTGGAGCAGTCACATGCGCGTTGTCGTGGTCTGGTGGGACCTCGCCGAGTCGAAGGCGGGCATCGAGGAGCTGCGGGCCTTCCTGCGGGACGAGGCGGTCGAGCGCTTCACCGGTCACCCCGGGCTGGTCCACAAGAGCTGGATCTCCGACCTGGAGGCCAACCGCTGGGGCGCGGTCTTCCTCTGGGAGTCCGCCGAGGCGGCGGGGCGTCCGCTCCCGCCCCGGGCCGCCGAACTCATCGGGTACCCGCCCACCCACCGCTGGGCCTTCGACGTCGAGGCCGGCGTGCTGGGGGCCGAGCACCGCCTGGCCGGTCTGGCCGGACTCGGCCTGGCGTTCGGCTGACGGCCGTTCGGCTGCCCGCTCAGGGCCCCGCCCGGGCCCGACCGGCCGGAGAGCGTCGGTCGAAGTGACGTAGAGCGCGGCTGAGTTGACGGTGCTCTGGCAGGAGGCCCCGCCCCGGGTCGTAGACTGGCGGCCGATCCGATCGGGGAGGGGCCGATGGCGGCTGAGCCGCTCCGGCGGCTGCGTGCGGCCGCCGTCAACATCGACGGTGTGATGCTCGACGACACCTTCAGTCCGGTGATCCACCACTTCGTCACCAGCCGGGGCGGCGCGTACACCGCGGAGGTGGAGCGCCGGATCTTCTCGCAGGACCAGCGCAGCGCTGCTGCCGCCGCCGCCGAGGCGGCCGGCCTGGACTGGCCGGTGGAGCGCGTCCTGGAGGTCTACTTCCGGGAGCGCGAGGAGTACCTGGCCCGGCGCCCGCTCCAAGTCCTCGACGGCGCACCCGAGATGGTGGCCCGGCTGCGCGCCCTGGGCCTGCGGACGGTCTGCTACGGCGGCCTGTCGAGGGCCCACTTCGAGCGCGAACTCGGCGAGCACACCGCACTGTTCGACGATCCGGGCTATGTGTGCACCGACGGATTCCGCCCCGGTGTCCGGGAGATCGTCGTGGACGTGCTGGGGCTGCGCCACGACGAGGTGCTCTTCGTCGACGACGTGGCCCGGGTGGCCGAGGCCGCCCGTGGGCTGGGGACGGCGTTCATCGGTCACCCGAGCGGGTTCGAGCACGGCTTCCAACCGCGGCTGATGCGGGAGGCCGGGGTGCGGCACCTGGCGGCGGAGCCTGCCGAGGTGGACGAGGCACTGGTGCGAGCGGTGGACGAGGAGGCCGCCACCGGGAGGCTGTGGAGCTGAGGCCGAAGAGGCGGGCGTGACGCGGCGTCAGGCCGGGCTGCACACCCACGGGTGGCTGAGCTCGGCGGTGACCCGGCCGCGGCCGGACGAGGAGACGGCACCGGTGCGGCTGCCGCGGAGCAGACAGGTGGGCACGGTCAGCGTGCTGGCGAAGACCGTCCGGCCCCCCTGCTCGGCGCGGACCGAGACGGTGCGCCGGTTCGGGTGCTCGACGGGCAGCTCGACCGCCTCGACGAAACAGGGCGCGTCGAACTCCACGTAGTGGCTGAACTCCGAGCTGGCCGAGGAGACCAGGGCCGCCTCCGGCACCATGATCCGGGCCGCCTGCCGGGCCGCCTCCAGCATCACCATGCCCGGGACGTGGTCGCCGGGGTGGTCGAAGAGCACCGGGTGCCGGGTGTCCAGCCGCAGCTGCCAACGGTCCCGCTCACCGGTGGCCGAGAGCACCACGTCCGCCGGGGAGAGCCGGCCGACCAGGGCGGGATCCACCGGCGGGGTCGGCTGCACGTGGACGAGCGGTGACACCACCCGGTTCTCCCGGACCCGGCGGTAGACCTCGGGGCTCATGAAGGTGGCGCTCACGTTGGCGACGGCGGCGATCTGACCGTCCCTCAGCAGCGTCATCTGGTACCGCAGACCGGCCACCCGGCGCCCGTGCTGCCTGGTCACCGTCGTGCTGACCAGCACCTCCAGCTCGGCCGGAGTGTCACGGACGGTGAGCTGGTGGAGTACCGCGGTGAACTCCAGGTCGTGCAGCAGAAAACGGCTCGTGAGAGGTACGGCGAACTCAGCGTGGGCGAGTAGAGTACCAACCTGCCGGATGGTTTCTGCTATGAGAGTGGAGTCGTGGTGAAGGCCGTCGGGCGAGCCGAAGAAGCTGTGACCGCGGGGCCACTGGGCCGAGACCGAGAAGAACCGGTCGTCGATCCGGCGCCAGCGGGTCAGCAGGACCTCGGCCACGGCGGCGCGGTGCACCAGCTCCTTGGGCACAGTGGTGGTGAAAGACGCAGGTGGGGCCAGTAGGGAGTGCAAGGAAGTGGTGCTTGTCGGGCGGTGCACCGCCTCGACTCCGAGTGCGGTGGCCGAGAGCAGGTCAGACATGGTCCCCCCCAAAGGATCACTGTCAGCAGACGGGCGACGACGCGCAGCAGGCACTTACAATACAGGGCAGCCGGTTTATTTGTAGACCCTGATACCTCGAACTCCGACAGCAGTCCAATGCCTGTCATGAACGGATCAAAGTAAGACGGGAGAGAGCCAGCCCATGGCACAGCAGGAACGGGCAGTCCAGACCAGGAGGAGCATCCTGCTCGGCGCGGCCCAGGTGTTCGACGAGTACGGATATGACGCCGCCTCGATCAAGGAGATCCTGGTCAGGGCCCAGGTGACGAAGGGCGCCCTCTACTTCCACTTTCCGTCGAAGGAGGAGTTGGCCCGGGGCGTGCTCCAGGAACAGACCGTCTATCTGGACATTCCGGAGAACGTCTCGAAGCTCCAGGAATTGATCGACCTGACGATGGCGGTGGCTCACATGCTTCCCGTCTCGCCGCTGCTGCGGGCCGGCCTGCGGCTGGCCATGGAGCGGGGTTCGGTCGACTTCTCCGACAGCAATCCGCTACTGGCCTGGGCCGGGGTGTGCGGTGGTCTGCTGGAGAAGGCGAAGGGGCTGGGGGAGGTGCTGGCGCAGGTGGACGCCAAGGAGACGGCCGAAATGCTGGTCGCCAGCTTCGCCGGGGTGCAGACCTTCTCCCAGGCGGCCACCAACCTGGCCGACATGGAGGAGCGGGTCTCGGTGCTCTGGCGGCACCTGTTGCCGACCATCGCACTGCCGGCCACCCTGGTGCGGCTCGACGCGGCATCCGGCCGGGGGGCCAGGGTGCTGGCGATGGCCGGCCAGGACTGAGCACGGGGCGGCGTCGGGAAGGCGGAGGGGCAGACACTCCGTCGGAACGGCACGTCAGCGGGCCGAGTGGCCTGCCCGCCCCGCGACGGAGGCCGCGATCGGATCGCCGATCGGATCCCCGGCCGGAACGTCCACGGAGGGACGGGGCGAGGTGCGGATGTCGTCCAGCTGCTCCGCGGGGACCAGCAGCGGGAGCACGGCCTGCCAGAGCCGGGTGATCACCTTGGGCTCCAGCCAGTCCCGGTCGCGCCGGGCGATGATCTCCACCCCCGCGGTGGCGGCGGCGAGCAGCCCGGCCGCCTCCTCGACCCCGGCCTCGGGGTGCATGCGGCCCGCCGAGGCGCTGCGGGAGAGCTGACGGGTGATCAGGCGGATCCAGGCCGGATGGGGGTTCGGTCGCTGCTGCTCGGTCAGTCCGTTGTCGTCGGTGAGCCGCAGGCCGGCCCGGAAGACGATGTCGGTGGCCAGCAGGTGCGCCAGGCCGTGGCTGAGGTCGATCAGGTACTGCAGCGGACAGCCGCCCGCACGCCGGGCCCGGCGGACGACCTCACGGAGTCCGTGCCGCGACTCGGCCATGACCGCCTCGGCGAGCAACTCCTTGGAGCCGAAGTGGAAGTAGAGCGCTCCCTTGGAGATCCCGGTCGGCCGGGTCACGTCGTTCAGGCCGGTCATCGCGAAGCCCACCTGGTCGAACGAGGCGGCTGCTGCCCTGATCAGGACCATGCGGGTGCGTTCGGCGCGTTCCTGACGGGCCATCAAGGCTCCTCCCTGGTGGCGCCGGTGGCCCCGCGCGAAGCCCCGGTTTGCTGAGTGTTCATCTTCCGGAGTAGCGTAACAAACCGCTTACCCGGTATTTCTAAGGTCTGTCATGTTTCCTCTGGTGACCTTGCGCTGGCGGTGCGTAAGATGACGGAGTCAGCAAAACCAACCAGTCGGTTCTGTACTGTATCCATCACCAGCATCTGCTGTCTGGCTGCGCGGCGCCGCCCGGCGCCCCACCGGACGGTGACCACGGAGGAGGGGACGGGGGCTGTGGAAGGTGTTAGCGAGAAGAACGTTCCTGAGCACATCTGGGGTGACGTGGCGGACGACTTCGTCACGGAGTTCTCCCGCCGGATGCTGGCTTCGCTGAAGCGTCGCGACCAGCGTGCCCGCGGGGAGTGGTACATCTCGGGCTTACTGTCGGTGCAGGGCCGCAAGTCCATGCGGGCCTTGGCGGCGGTGGCCGGGTACGGAGCTGCAGAGCAGAGCCTGCACCACTTCATCAGCGACTCGTCCTGGCGGTGGGGGCCGGTCCGCCAGGCGCTGGCCAAGCACCTGGACCGGGTGCTGCTGCCGCAGGCCTGGGTGCTCAACTCGATGGCCATCCCCAAGGCCGGCGAGCACTCGGTCGGGGTCGAGGAGTCCTTCCGGACCGAGCTCGGACGGGTCGTCAACAGCCAGCAGGCGTACGGGGTGTGGCTCGCCAGCGAGGACATGAGCGCACCGGTCAACTGGGGTCTGGTACTGCCGGCCGACTGGCTGGCCAACGAGGAGCGGCGCAAGCGCGCCAAGATCCCGGACGAGGTCTCGGCCACCACCCCGGAGCTCTGTGCCGTCAACAGCGTGGTCGAACTGGCCGCTCCCGACTGGGGGTTGCGCCGCCGCCCGGCGGTGCTGGACGCCCGCGAGCTGGACGCCGCCACCCTGGTCGAGGAGTTCTGCCGGCGCGGGGTCCCGTTCGTGATGCGGGTGAGCGGGTCGACCAGGCTGGTCGGCTTCGACGGCAGCCTGCCGGGGCGCGGCGAACGGGTCTTCCAGGCCCAGCAGTTGATCGAGTGGGCGAAGCGCTTCTCCCGGCCGGTGGGCTGGGTGGACCCGGACTACTCGATCACCCGCTCGATCCTGGTCAGCGGGACCAGGGTGACCATGCCGACGGTCCGGCGCCCCGGCATGATGGTGCCGCCGGAGCGCGCGCTGGCCCTGGTCGGCGGCTGGTCGGGCTCCAAGGGCAAGCCCGCCGAGCTCTGGCTCTCCAACCTGGTGGACGTGCCGCCGGTCGCACTGCTGCGGCTGGGCCGGCTCACCCGGCGGGTCGCCAAGGACTTCGCCGAGGTCTCCGGCCGGGTCGGGATGCGGGACTTCGAGGGACGCTCCTACGCCGGCTGGCACCGGCACGCCACCCTGTGCTCGGTGGCCCACGCGATCTCGGTGCTCTCCACCGCGCGGCGCCAGGGCTTCGACAAGTCGCAGGAGCTGTCGGCCTGATGGCGGCCCGGGGGCGGGAGACGGCGACGGGCGGGGTGGCCTGCGCACGGTCGTGCGACGGCCACCCCGCCCGACGGACCGTCCGGGCCTCCCGGGAGCGGGTCGGCCCGGACGGGCGGGGCGGGTCAGTCCGCGCGGCGGAGCAGCTCCTCCTGGGCCGCGCGGCGCAGCGCCGCGATCGGCACGTCGCTCCGGCCGGTGAGCAGCTCCAGCTGACGGGCGGCCTGGTGGACCGCGAAGGAGACGCCGTCCACGACGGTGGAGCCCGCGAAGCCGGCCGCCTTGACCAGCCTGGTCGGCCAGGCCGAGGTGACGACGTCGAAGACGGCGGCCCGGGAGTGCATCACGGCGGCGGCGAAGGTGTCGGCGGCCCCGGCGGGCAGGGTGGAGATCACCAGGCCGGCCCCGGGCAGCAGGGCCTCCAGGCCGCCGAAGGTGTGCACGTCCACGGCGATGCCCAGGCGGCCGGCCGCGGCGGTGGCCTCGGTCGCGCGGCTTCGGTCGCGGACCACCACCGAGGGCTCCAGCACGCCGAGTTCGCGCAGCGCGGCCAGTGCCGAGCAGGCCGTGGCTCCGCCGCCGAGCACCACCGCCGAGCCGGGTGAGGTGACCCCGGCCTCGCGCAGCGCGGTCAGCATGCCGTAGACGTCGGTGGTCTCCCCGTGGCTGCGGCCGCGGCGGAACACCACGGTGTTCACCCCGCCGACGTCCAGCCCGAGGTCGGAGACCTCGTCGATCAGCGGCAGCACCGAGCGCTTGAGCGGCATGCCGAGCGCGAAGCCGGCCCAGCCGCTCTCCAGACCGGCCAGCACGCCGGGGAGTTCGGTCTCGTCGCACTCGATGTTCTGGTACGACCAGTCCAGGCCCATGGCGGTCAGCCCGGCTCGGTGCAGCGCCGCGGTGATCGACTGGCCGACGGGTGAGCCGAGCACCGCGGTGCGTCGGGCGGCCTGGCGGGGCGGCGTGCTGCTCTCCAGCACGGGGGGCTGTTCGATGCGCATCGTCGTGCTCCTTTCGCCAGGGGGAACGGCCTACCGGACGGGCAGGTTCCACTCACTGTCCCGGTTACCGCCCAGCTTAGGTAGCGGTGGGCCGGAAGCGGGTGGGCCGCCTGACACAGAGTCACGTTCGGGGACGACCTGACGGCTTTTGACCCCCACTCCGTCACGCATCGTTGATTGTCATGCTCACCATGCCATTTTGCCTGTCAATCAAGCAGCTGACATGGTCTCGAACCTGCGTTTGATAGGTCGTACGGAGAATCCGCACGCTTCCCAGTGGATGATCGAACTGGTCGTCCGAGCCTAGTCGACGCGCCGTCGACGCAACGGGAACGGGGAACCGATGCTGTCACGTAGGAACGCGCTCAAGGCCGGAGCGATCACCACGGGGGTGGTCGGGGCGGCCGGACTGGCCAGCCCGGTGTTCGGCTCGCGGGCCGCCGAGGCCGCCGAGCCGGGGGCGGGCGCGGTGCCCGGTGCGATCGGGGCGCCGGCGGTGATCCCGCAGTTCGCGGTCCCGCTCACGGTGCCGCCGGTGCTCTCGCCGCTGCTCTCCAGCGGCACCACCGACTACTACCTGGTCACCATGAAGAAGGTGCTCAAGGAGGTCGTGCCCGGAAAGCAGACCGAGTTCTACGGCTACAACGGCCTGGTGCCCGGGCCGACCATCAGGGCCAGGCGCGGCACCCGGGTGGTGGTCCGTCAGACCAACCAGCTGGACGTGCCGGTCTCGGTGCACCTGCACGGCGCCGACGTCCCGATGGACAGCGACGGCTCGCCGATGGACACCATCGCGCCCGGGGCCAGCAAGGTGTACACCTACCCGAACAACCAGCGGGCCACGACGCTCTGGACGCACGACCACGCGCACCACGTCGAGTCGGAGAACGTCTACCGCGGACTCTCCTCGGTCTACGTGATCAACGACGACGCCGAGCAGGCGCTCGGCCTGCCCTCCGGCGCCTACGACGTGCCGCTGGTGATCCGGGACGGCCGCTACGACGAGAACGGCCAACTCGTCTACGTCATGGACGACTTCATGAACCGCACCACCATCACGGTGAACGGTTCGCCGTGGCCGTACTTCCGGGTGGCGGCCCGCAAGTACCGCTTCCGGATCGTCAACTCGGCCAACGTCCGCTTCCTCCTGCTCAACCTCTCCGACGGCAGCGCCTTCACCCAGATCGGCTCGGACGGCGGCCTGCTGGAGCGGCCGAACGTGACCCCGGTGCTGGCGGTCTCGCCCGGGGAGCGGGCCGACGTCGTGATCGACTTCTCCCGCTACCCGGTCGGTACCCAGCTGGTGCTGCAGAACGCCCTCGGGCCCGGCCCGGCCGACCAGGTCGGGAAGGTCATGCGCTTCGACGTGGTCAGGACCGCCGCCGACGGCTCCACCGTGCCGGACCGGCTGACCACCCTGCCGACCCCGCCGCCCGCCACCGCGAACCGCAGCTTCGAGCTGCGGATGGACGAGGACGGCCGGCCCGACCCGCGGGCCACCATCAACGGGCAGACCTACGACCCGGCCCGGATCGACGTGCGGATCCCCTGGGGCTCGACCGAGGTCTGGACCGTCAGTAACACCAACACCCGTGCCCCGCACAACTTCCACCTGCACCTGGTGCAGTTCCGCGTCCTGGAGCGCAACGGCACGCCGCCGGCCGCGGCCGAGGCCGGGCTCAAGGACACCGTCCAGGTGCTGGCGGGGGAGACGGTCAAGCTGCTGGTCACCTTCAACAGCTACCGCGGCGTCTTCCCCTACCACTGCCACATGTTCGACCACGGAGCGATGGGGATGATGGGGCAGATGGAGATCTACTGACACCTCCGGGAATCCGCCGGAGGACTTCCGCGGAACCGGACGGACTGACGGACCGGGCCGCCGTCAGTGCCAAGTCGCCACAAGGTGATGGAGTGGGCCGCTCACGGTTGCCGGTCGGTGCGCCCGCGCGGGAGAGTCGTGCGCGTCGGGGGAGGCCCCGGCCGCCCCGCAGGACGGACCCACCGGGAATGGAGTAGCGACCGTGACCAACGTCGCCATCATCTACTACTCGTCCACCGGCCACGTCCACAAGCTGGCCGAGGAGGCCGCCTCGGCCGCGGCGAAGGCGGGGGCCGAGGTCCGGCTGCGCAAGGTCGCCGAGCTCGCCCCGGCCGCCGTGGTCGCCGCGAAGCAGGAGTGGGCGGACCACCACGAGGCGACCAAGGACGTGCCCGTGGCCACCCTGGCCGACCTGGAGTGGGCCGACGCGATCCTGTTCGGCACCCCGACCCGCTTCGGCCTGCCGGCCGCCCAGCTCAAGCAGTTCATCGACACCACGGGCGGCCTGTGGTTCCAGGGCAAGCTGGTGAACAAGGTGGTCTCCTCCTTCACCTCCACCTCCACCCTGCACGGCGGCCAGGAGAGCACCCTGCTGGCGCTGAACAACACCTTCTACCACTGGGGCGCCGTCATCGTCCCGCCCGGCTACACCCACGAGGTGCAGTTCGCGCCGACCAACGGCAACCCGTACGGCACCAGCCACGTGTCGAACAACGGCGTGGGCACCCCGAACGACGAGAACCTGGCCGCGATCGGCCACCAGGCCCGTCGCACGGTCCGGATCGCCGCAGCCCTGAAGGTCGGCCTCGCGGCGTCCTGACGGACCGTCACCACCCGGCAGCGCAGCGGATGCGGAATTCCCGTAATCGCTGCGCTGCCCGCTTTTCGGGCAGCTGACGAAGTCAGGGGACCCTCATTGCCGCAGTCCAGAGGGCTGGCCCAGAGTTCTCGAAAGGAGAACGGTTCGAATTACCCGGCGAAGGGGCAGCGGATGTCGACGGTGACGATCTCCTGGACGGTACCGGTCAATTCCGGGACGACGTCCGGGCCAGCACGGATGGACGCGCACGGGCTGTGGAGCCAGTTGATGGCCAAGGCCGAGAATCCCGTCCCCTACGTTCCCGCGATCACCGAGTGCACCGTACTCGACCGCTTTCCCGGCGGATTCCACCGGAGCATCGTCCGGGACGGCCGCACCGTGTTCCAGCGCATCGAGATAGAGCCCGGTGACGAGATCGTCTACCGCCAGCCCGGCGACCCGGAGATCCAGGCGATCAGCAACCGGATCGACCGCACCGAGGACGGCTCGCTGGCGCTGACCATCTCGGTGGACCTGGCTCCCGAGGGGGTCGAGCGAGCCGTCCGGGAGAGCAGGTTCCTGGAGGCCGCGGACGCCTACTTCACCGATGCGCTGCGCGCCGCGATCGACGAGATCCGGGCCACCGTCGGGACCGTCGAGCTGATCAACGCCGCCTGAACGACCGGTACTTGCACATCCACAGGAGGAACCTGATGACCGCACGATTCGACGGCAAGGTCGCCCTGGTCACCGGTGGCGGGTCCGGCATCGGCCGTGCCACCGCGCTGGCCTTCGCCCGGGAGGGCGCCACCGTGATGGTGGCCGGCCGCGAGCCGAGCGAGCTGCGGGAGACCGTGGCCCTGATCGAGGAGGCGGGCGGCAAGGCCGACTGCATCCGCGCCGACGTCACGCACGGCATGGACGTCATCAAGCTGGTGCAGTCCACCGTGGATCGGCACGGCGGCCTGCACATCGCCTTCAACAACGCCGGTGTGATGGGCCGTCCGAGCCCGCTCGCCGAGGTCTGCGAGGCGGTCTGGGGCGACATCCTGTCCACCAACCTCACCGGTGCGTGGCTGCTGATGAAGCACGAGATCGCCCACATGCGCGAGCACGGCGGCGGCGTCATCGTGAACACCGCGGCCAACATCGGCATCCACGGCCGGATCCCCGGCTTCGGCGCCTTCGCCGCCTCGAAGGCCGCGCTCTCCACCCTGACCCGGACCGCCGCCCGCGAGTACATCAAGGAGGGCATCCGGATCAACGCGATCAGCCCCGGCACGGTCGACACCGACCAGGGCCGCCGCTACAACGAGACCGAGGAGCAGCGGGACGAGCGGGTCCGCAACGGCGTCCCGATCGGCCGGGTCGCCCGGACCGAGGAGATCGCGGACACCGTGCTCTGGCTCTCCGGCGACGAGTCCAGCTTCGTGGTCGGCCACGACCTGGTGCTCGACGGCGGGGCCACCGCCTGATGACGGGCATCCTGCGGCGGCTCTCCGAGGAGGGCGTCTCGCTCTGGTTGGACGGCCTCGGCCGCGACCGGCTGGCCGACGGGGGCCTGGCCGCCCTGGTCGGCGACCGGTCCGTGGCCGGGGCGCTCGCCGCGCCCGGGACGGGCCCGGCGTACCACCAGCAGCTGGCCGAGCTGGCCGCCCGGGGTGCCTCCGCGACCGTCGCGCTGCGCGAACTGACGGTCCGTGACCTGCGGCGGGCCTGTGAACTGCTGGACCCGGTCCACCGGTGCACCGCGGGCCTGGACGGTCTGGTCTCGGCCGCCGTCGACCCGGCCTTCGCCCGCGGCACGCTGGCCGCGCTGGCCGAGGCGCGGACCCTGCACCAGGCGGTGGACCGCCCCAACCTGCTGGTCGAACTGCCGGCCACGACCGAGGCGCTGCCCGCCGTCACCCGCTGCCTGGCCGAGGGGATCGGCGTGCACGTCTCGCTGGTGCTCTCGCCCGAGCGGTACGGCCAGGTGCTGGAGGCCTTCGTGACCGGCCTGGAGCTGGCCGCCGAGCAGGGCCGGGACGTCTCCCGGATCAACTCGGTGGCCGAGGTGCCGGTCGGTCTGCTGGACGCGGTGGTGGACCACGCGCTGGAGGCGGTCGGCACCGAGGAGGCCAAGGCCTTCCGGGGCCAGGCCGGTCCGGCGCTGGCCCGGATCGCCTACCGGCGCTACGAGCGGGAGTTCGGCTCGGAGCGCTGGACGGTGCTGGCCGCGCTCGGCGCCCGGCCGCAGCGCCTGCTCTGGTCCCGCACCGAGGTGCGGGAGCCCTCCGGGCGGCGCGGCACCCGCTACGTGGACGAGCTGGTCGCGCCCAACTCGGTGACCGCGGTCACCGAGGCGACCCTGGCCGAGGTCCGCGACCACGGCCGGCCGGCCCCGGCCCAGCGGTTCGCCGCCGGGTACGCCGACGCCGAGCGGGTGCTGGGCTACCTGGAGTGGTTCGGCCTCGACCTGGCCGGGCTGCTCACCGAACTGGAGCGGGAGGCCCTGGCCGGGCTGCGCCGGACCCGGACCGAACTCCTGGAGTCGGTACTGGCACGGCTCACCGAGGCCAGGGCCGCCCGGGCCGCCGCGGACGGAGCCGCTCCTGCCGGGGCGGCTCCCGGCCCGGCCCCGGACGGCCCGCTGGGCCACGAGCCGGCGAGGGCGCGCCGATGACCCAGACCGCCCCGACCGCCAACGCCTCGGACCACCCGTCCCGCACCGACCGCACCTTCCCCGGATCCCACCGGGAGCTCCACCGGCTGTTCGGTCCCTGAGCGGGATCCGACGGACCGTCAACCCGACCAACCCGAAAGGCAGAACAGCCAGATGGCGAAGATCCTGATAGCCGGCGGTGGCATCGGCGGTCTGGCGACCGCGCTGAGCGTCTCCCGCCAGGGGCACCAGGTGGTGGTGCTGGAGGCCCGTGACACCTTCACCGAGCTCGGCGCCGGCATCCAGCTGGGCCCGAACGCCTTCCACGCCCTGGACGTGCTGGGCGTCGGCGACGAGGTCCGCTCCCGCGCCGTGCACATCGACGAGCTGCGCTTCATGGACGGCACCACCTCCGAGCTGGTGGCCACCATGCCGCTGACCGGCGGGTACCGGGAGCGCTTCGGCAACCCGTACGCGGTGGTGCACCGGATCGACATCTACGCCCCGCTGCTGGACGCGGCCCGCGCCTCGGACGCGATCGAGCTGCGCACCGACTCCCAGCTGCTGAGCTACCGTCAGGACGCCGAGGGCGTCACCGCGGTGCTGGCCTCCGGGGAGGAGGTGCGGGGCGAGGCGCTGATCGGCGCCGACGGCATCAACTCCTTCGTCCGCAAGCAGCTGGTCGGCGACGGCTTCCCGAAGGTCTCCGGGCACACCATCTACCGCTCCGTCATCCCGATGGAGAAGGTGCCCGAGGAGCTGCGCTGGAACACCGTGACCCTCTGGGCCGGCCCCAAGTGGCACTTCGTCCACTACCCGATCGGCGGCGGCAAGTACTTCAACCTGGCCGCCACCCGGGACGACGACGCCCAGGAGGCGGTGATCGGCGCCCCGGCCGAGAAGGACTTCGTGCTGAACGAGTTCCCCGACCTGGGCGAGATCCCGCGCCGGCTGCTGGAGCTCGGCGAGGACTGGAAGGCCTGGGTGCTCTGCGACCGCGACCCGGTCGAGAAGTGGACCGACGGCCGGGTGGTGCTGATCGGCGACGCCGCGCACCCGATGCTCCAGTACGCCGCCCAGGGCGCCTGCCAGGCGGTCGAGGACGCGGTGGTGCTCGGCCAGGTGATCGGCACCGAGGCCTGCGAGTTCCCGCAGCGCTTCGAGAAGTTCAACGGCGAGCGCCGCGAGCGCACCGCCGCCACCCAGCTGGTCGCCCGGGAGATGGGCAAGCAGCTGTACCACCCGATCGGCGAGGCCGCCAAGGCCCGCAACGCGCTGCTCGCCTCGCTCACCCCGGAGCAGCTGCACGACAAGGTGCAGTGGCTGCACGGCACCCGGGTCGGTGACGGCACCGTCATCGAGCCGCCGGTGATCGGCCGTCGGGCCGCCGGCGAAGGCCGGTGACCGTGGGCGGGCTGCGCTGGCTGACCGCGGGCGAGTCGCACGGTCCGGCCCTGCTGGCCACCCTGGAGGGCCTGCCGGCCGGCGTGCCGGTGACCACCTCGGCGGTGGCGGACGAGCTGGCCCGCCGCCGCCTCGGCCACGGCCGGGGCGCCCGGATGGCGTTCGAGCGGGACGAGGTCACCCTGCTCGGCGGCGTCCGGCACGGCGAGTCCATCGGGAGCCCGGTGGCCGTCCTGGTCGGCAACACCGAGTGGCCCAAGTGGGAGCAGGTCATGTCGGCCGACCCGGTCGACCCGGAGGTCCTCGCGGGCCTGGCCCGGAACGAGCCGCTGACCCGGCCCCGGCCGGGCCACGCCGACCTGGCGGGCATGCAGAAGTACGGCTTCGACGAGGCGCGGCCGGTGCTGGAGCGGGCCTCGGCACGGGAGACCGCGGCCCGGGTCGCGCTCGGCGCCGTGGCCAAGTCCTTCCTGCGGGCCGCCGCCGGGATCGAGGTGGTCTCGCACGTGGTCGGTCTCGGCCGGGCGACCGCCCCGTCCTGGCTGTCCCCCAAGCCGGAGGACCAGCCGTACCTGGACGCCGATCCGGTCCGCTGCCTGGACCCGGAGAGCTCGGCCCGGATGGTGGACGAGATCGACCGGGCGCACAAGGACGGCGACACCCTGGGCGGCGTGGTCGAGGTGCTGGCGTACGGCCTGCCGGTGGGCCTGGGCTCGCACGTGCACTGGGACCGCCGGCTGGACGCGCGCCTGGCCGCCGCCCTGATGGGCATTCAGGCGATCAAGGGCGTGGAGGTCGGCGACGGCTTCGACCTGGCCCGGCTGCCCGGCTCGCAGGCGCACGACGAGATCGTGCCCACCCCGGCCGGCATCCGCCGGGCCTCGGCCCGGGCGGGCGGGGTGGAGGGCGGCATCTCCACCGGCGAGGCGCTGCGGGTGCGGGCGGCGATGAAGCCGATCGCCACCGTGCCGCACGCGCTGCGCACGGTGGACGTCCGCACCGGCGAGTTCACCCCGGCCCACCACCAGCGCTCGGACGTCTGCGCCGTCCCGGCGGCGGGCATCGTCGCCGAGGCGATGACCGCCCTGGTGCTGGCCGAAGCGGTGCTGGAGAAGTTCGGCGGCGACAGCGTCGCCGAGACGAGCCGCAACGTGCGGGGCTACCTGGACGCGATGGCCATCCGCTGAGCCGCGGGCCCGGCCCGGAGGCTCGTCCTCCGGGCCGGGCCCGCGCGGCAGTTGACGAAGTATCGGGCCGGGCTTTCCCGCCCGTTCCCGCGAGCACCCACGATTGTCGGTATGGAGAGAGACATGCAGTTCGGTCTGTTCACCGTCGGCGACCTGACCGCCGATCCGTCCACCGGGCGCCCGCCGACCGAGCAGGAGCGGACCAGGGCGACGGTCGCCATCGCCCGCAAGGTCGAAGAGGTCGGCCTGGACGTCTTCGCCACCGGCGAGCACCACAATCCGCCGTTCGTCACCTCCTCCCCGACCACGCTGCTGGCGTACATCGCCGCGCAGACCGAGCGGATCATCCTCTCCACCTCCACCACGCTGATCACCACCAACGACCCGGTGAAGATCGCCGAGGACTTCGCGGTCCTCCAGCACCTGGCCGAGGGCCGGGTGGACCTGATGATGGGCCGCGGCAACACCGGCCCGGTCTACCCCTGGTTCGGCAAGGACATCCGCCAGGGCATCCCGCTGGCGATCGAGAACTACGCGCTGCTGCACAAGCTCTGGCGCGAGGAGGCGGTGGACTGGAAGGGCCGCTTCCGCACCCCGCTGCAGGGCTTCACCTCGGTGCCCCGGCCGCTGGACGGCGTGCCGCCGTTCGTCTGGCACGGCTCGATCCGCAGCCCCGAGATCGCCGAGCAGGCCGCGTACTACGGCGACGGCTTCTTCGCCAACCACATCTTCTGGCCCACCGACCACTTCCGGAAGCTGATCGAGCTCTACCGGACCAGGTACGCGCACTACGGCCACGGCCGCCCCGAGCAGGCCTACGTCGGCCTCGGCGGGCAGGTCTTCATCGGGAAGAGCTCCCAGGACGCGATCAAGGCGTACCGCCCGTACTTCAACAACAGCGGCGTCTACCGCGGCGGGGTGCTGGAGGACTACCTGGAGGCCACCCCGCTCACCGTGGGCAGCCCGCAGCAGGTGATCGAGAAGACCCTGACCTTCCGCGAGCACTTCGGCGACTACCAGCGCCAGCTGTTCCTGATGGACGGCGGCGGTGCCCCGCTGAAGGTGGTGCTGGAGCAGCTGGACCTGCTCGGCGAGCACGTGCTCCCCGAGCTGCGCAAGGAGTTCGCGGTCGGCCGCCCGGTGGACGTGCCGGCCGGTCCGACCCACGAGGCCCGGGTGGCGGCGGCCGGGCGGGCCGGGCGGTGAAGCGCCTGGTGGTCGTCTCGGCCGGGCTGAGCGAGCCCTCCTCCACCCGGCTGCTGGCCGACCGGCTGGCCGAGGCCACCGCCCGCCTGACGCCCGTCGGGGTGCGGGTGGTGGAGCTGCGCGAGCTGGCCGTGGACGTGGCCAAGAACCTGGTCAGCGGATTCCCGACGCCCGCGCTGCGGGAGGTGCAGGAGGCGGTCGCGGCGGCGGACGCCCTGATCGCCGTCACCCCGGTGTTCACCGCCTCGTACAGCGGCCTGTTCAAGTCCTTCTTCGACGTCCTGGAGAACACCGCGCTGACCGGCAAGCCGGTGCTGCTCGGCGCCACCGGCGGCTCCACCCGGCACTCGCTGGCGCTGGAGCACGCGCTGCGTCCGATGTTCGTCTACCTGCGCGCCGTGGTGCTGCCGACGGCGGTGTACGCCGCCTCCTCGGACTGGGGCGCGGGGGTGGAGAGCGGCACCGAGGAGCTGGCCGGCCGGATCGACCGGGGCGGGGCCGAGCTGGCCGCCGCGCTGGGCGCGCCCACCGCGCCGTCATCGCACGGGTCGTCCTCCGAGGACGAACTCGTGCCGTTCGCAGAGCAGTTGGCCGCACTCGGCCTGGAGTGACAGCGCGGCGACCGCGCACCGACCGCGCACCGACCACGCGGTGACCGCACACCTGGAGGGGACTGGCATGACCACCGAGCAGAGCGAGGCCAAGGAGCACGTCCGGGCTCCGCAGCACTTCACCACCCGGCTCACCGCGGACGGCAGCGGCGACGGCGACGTCAAGGCCGAGGCCGACCGGTACCGACTGGTGGTCAGCCGGGCCTGCCCGTGGGCCCACCGGGTGGTCATCACCCGGGAGTTGATGGGTCTTCAGGACGTCATCTCGCTGGCCGTCACCGACCCGGTCCAGGAGATGATCGAGGGCGAGTACCACTGGGTCTTCACCGAGGAGAACGGCGACGCCGGCGGCGTCGACGAGGTGCTGGGCATCCACGCGCTGCGGGAGGCCTACCTGGCCGCCGAGCCGGACTACACGGGCGGCGTGAGCGTGCCGGGCCTGGTGGACACCAGGACCGGCTTCCTGGTGAACAACGACTTCGCCAACCTCACCCTCGACCTGGGCACGGAGTGGAAGCAGTGGCAGCGCGAGGGCGCTCCCGACCTCTACCCCGAGCACCTGCGGGCGGAGATCGACGCGATCAACGAGATCGTCTACGAGGAGGTCAACACCCAGGTGTACCGGGCGGGTTTCTCGCCCAACCAGGCCTTCTACGACCAGGCCGTGCGGGTGCTCTTCCGCCGGCTGGACGCGCTGGAGGAGCGGCTGCGCGAGCAGCGCTACCTGGTCGGCGACGCCTTCACCGAGGCGGACATCCGGCTCTGGACCACGCTGGTGCGCTTCGACGCGGTCTACCACGGCCACTTCAAGTGCAACATCCGGAAGTTGAGCGAGTACCCCGCGCTCTGGGCCTACGCCCGGGACCTGTTCCAGACCCCCGGCTTCGGCGAGACGGTGGACTTCGAGCACATCCGCCGGCACTACTACGCGACCCACGACAACATCAACCCGACCCGGGTGGTGGCGGTCGGCCCGGACCCGGAGCTCTGGCTCACCCCGCACGGCCGGGGCTGACGGGCGCGGCGCGCGGCGTGTCGGTGCGCGCCGGGCGGTGGCTCTTCGGAGCCGCCGCCGATCGGGGGAAGCCGCTGGTGAAGGCCGGTGCGCCTGCCCACGAACCGGGCGTCCACGGACTATGCGGCGGGTCGGCGAGATCACGCTAACGGGCGAAAACCCCTCCAGATACTGGCACTTTGTCGATTTGTTAAGGAAACCTGTTCCTCGGCGTCGCAGCCCGCAGGAGCTCGTCTGGCCGCGAACTCCCGCACGCAGTACCCGAAGTGCAGTTATCTGTGCGGTTATCTGGAGGCTTCACCATGGTTCGCTCTCGCACCACCCGACTGGTCGGCCTGCTGGCCGGCGCCCCGCTCGCCGCCGGCCTGCTGCTCGCCTGCGCCGGCACCGCGTCGGCCGACAACGGCGCGCTGGCCGGGCAGGGTTCCAACAGCAGCGTGGTGTCCAACGTCGGCAGCGGGAACATCTTCGGAACCGTGAACGGCAACTACAACTCGACCCAGCAGGTGGCCACCGGCTCCGGCGCGTCGAACCAGAACAACAACCTGCAGGCCAAGGACAACACCGGCTTCATCTTCAGCGACCAGGGCAACCGGGACTTCAACTTCGTCTTCGCGCCGGTCTTCCACTGACCGGTCACCGGGCCGGGGTGAGCTGAGCACCCCGACGCCCGGCCTCCCAGGAGTGGGAAGGGTCACTCGCTCCCGAGAGAACGCACCGTGGGCGGTGCCGCATCGCGCGGCACCGCCCACGGGCGCGTCCGGCGCGCGCCGTTCAGTGACGGCTCGTCAGGGTGGCGCCCAGGCTCGCGGCCACCACGCAGGCGATCCCGGCCAGTTGGACCGCTCCGAGCAGCTGGCCGAGCACCAGCAGGCCCATCAGCGCGCTGACCGCCGGCTCCAGGCTCACCAGCACGCTGAACACCCGCTGCGGCATCCGCCGCAGCGCCGTCATCTCCAGCGCGTACGGGATCACCGGCAGCAGCAGCGCCACCCCCGCCGAGGCGGCCAGCAGCAGCCAGGGCGACTCGGCCGAGGAGAGCCCCGACCAGGCCCCGCCGAGCCCGACCGGGGCCAGCAGCACGGCGCCGACCGCCATCGAGACCGCCAGCCCCTGGAAGCCCTGGAAGGCGGCGCCGACCTTGTCGGTCAGCAGGATGTACCCGGCGTAGCAGGCGGCCGCGCCGAAGGCGCAGAGCAGGCCGACCGGGTCCAGCCCGCCGCCGTGCCCGCCGCCCTCGCCGAGCAGGGTGAGCAGCGCCACTCCGCCGCCGGCCAGCAGGGCCCAGAGCAGGTGCGGCAGCCGCCGGGAGAAGGCCAGTGCCACCGCGAGCGGGCCGAGGAACTCGATGGTGGCCGCGGTGCCCATCGGCAGGCGGTCCACCGCGCCGGCGAAGAGCAGCGTCATCCCGGCCGAGGCCGCGCCCAGCAGGGCGGTGGCCCCCAGGTCGCGGGCGCTGCGGCCGCGCAGCCGGGGGCGGGTCAGCGCGAGCAGCAGCACCGCCGCGAAGGTGATCCGCAGGAAGGTGGCGCCGCCCACGCCGAGCTGGCCGAAGAGCGGCTTGGAGAGCGCGATGCCCAGCTGGACGGTGAACATCGCCACCACGCAGAGCAGGGGCGCGGGAACGCGGGCGGTGCGGCCCCCGTACGGGGGAGCGGTGCTGGTGGCAGGGGTGGTGGCCGCGGGGGCGGCGAGGTCGGCGGTGGACATCCAAGGAGTGTGACGTAAGGACCGCAGCCCGGGCAAACCCATGACAGGCCGGGTGCGAACGGGTGAACTTCGCGGCCGGGCGGCTGTTCCGCCTGACGGTTGGTCAGGTATCCCGGTTGTGATGCGCTACCTGGCCCCGGCCGCCCTCACCGTCTCCTCGCTCGTGCTGCTGGTCGCTGCCGAGGGGATGCCCGCCGCCGCCCCCGTCGCCGAGGCCGTGCCCGTCGCGGCGCCGGCCGCCGTGCCCGTCGCCAGCGTGGTCCCGGCCAAGGCCCCCGCCGCCTCCCCCTCCCGCTCGGCCGCCCCCTCGCCGCGGCCCGTGGTGATCCGCGGCACCCGGCTGACGGAGAGCCGCACCCGGCGCTCCCTCGCCCCGGCGGAGGTCTTCACCGGCGGCGGCTTCGACGCCTGCACCGCGCCCCCGCTGGAGACCATGCGGGCCTGGAAGCGGGACTCCCCGTACGGCGCGGTGGGCATCTACGTCAGCGGGAGCCAGCGCGGCTGCTCCCAACCCCGGCTCACCGCCGACTGGGTCCGCGAGGTCCGGGCGATGGGCTGGCGGCTGATCCCCACCCACGTCGGCCTGCAGGCCCCCTGCGCCGCCCTCGGCGGCAAGCCCCGCCGGATCGACCCGGCCGCCGCCGTCCGCCAGGGCAAGGAGGAGGCCGCCGAGGCGGCCGCCGCGCTGCGTGCCCTGGGGCTCGGCCCGGGCAGCCCGGTCTACCTGGACATCGAGTCCTACCCGCGCGGCGACCAGCGCTGCGCCCAGGGCGTGGTGGACTTCACCCTCTCCTGGACCAGGGCCCTGCACGCCGCCGGATACCGCTCCGGCTTCTACTCCAGCACCGACTCCGGCATCGCCGACCTGGCGGCCGCCGCGAAGGCCGGGGCCTCCCCGCTGCCGGACGCGGTCTGGTACGCCCGCTGGGACGACAAGGCCGACACCACCTCCACCACCGCCCTGACCTCCGGCCAGTGGTCCCCGCACGCCCGCGTCCACCAGTACCGCGGCAACACCACCGAGACCCACGGCGGCGCCACCCTCTCGATCGACCACAACAGCGTGGACGCCCCGGTCGCGGCCTGACGACCCGTCGGGGCCGGGGCGTGACCTTCGTCGCTGACGGTCCATTCCCTTGACGACGGAATCCGGGACAAGCAGCATCTCACTACCCGCCAGTAGTCACTGGCGCGATTGCTCGTCCCCCCGCCCGGTCAAGGAGGACCCGCGTGTTCAGCACCATGCAGGACGTACCGCTCACCGTCGCCAGGATCCTGACGCACGGATCGACCCTGCACGCCGCCTCCACCGTCTCCACCTGGGACGGCACCGGGCCGGTGGTCCGCACCTTCGGCGAGGTGGGCGCCCGCGCCGGGCAGCTGGCCCAC
The DNA here is from genome assembly GCF_053596675.1 of Kitasatospora sp. NPDC001664. Lineage (NCBI taxonomy): Bacteria > Bacillati > Actinomycetota > Actinomycetes > Kitasatosporales > Streptomycetaceae > Kitasatospora > Kitasatospora sp. NPDC001664. The sequence goes on along the minus strand of NZ_JBSFGS010000008.1, from coordinate 141,153 downwards.
GCGCTGCGGGACGAGCTCGGGGCGGGCGAGGAGTCCGTCATCGCCACCCTGATGTGGAACAACGCCGAGCACCTGGAGGCCTACCTCGCCGTCCCCTCGATGGGCGCGGTGCTGCACACCCTCAACCTCCGGCTGCCCCCGCAGCAGCTGGCGTACATCATCAACCACGCCGCCGACCACGCCATCCTGGTCGACGGCAGCGTGCTGCCGCTGCTGGCCGGCGTGCTGCCGCAGCTCAACCCGACGCTCCGTCACATCGTGGTGAACGGCCCCGGCGACCGCTCGCTGCTGGACGGCTTCGCCGGCCGGGTGCACGACTACGAGGCGCTGATCGCCGACCGCCCGGCCGACTACCCCTGGCTGACCGACATCGACGAGCGCCGGGCCGCCGCGCTCTGCTACACCTCCGGCACCACGGGGGACCCGAAGGGCGTGGCCTACAGCCACCGCTCGGTCTACCTGCACTGCCTCCAGGTGCTCTCCGCCGACAGCTTCGGCATGAGCCAGCGGGACACCGTGCTGCCGGTGGTCCCGATGTTCCACGTGAACGCCTGGGGCAAGCCGTACGCCGCCTTCATGTCCGGCGCCAAGCTGCTGATGCCGGACCGCTTCCTCCAGCCCAAGCCGCTGGCCGAGATGATCGAGCGCTGCCGGCCGACCGTGGCCGCCGCCGTGCCGACCATCTGGAACGGGCTGCTGGACGAGCTGGACGCCGGCTCCTACGACACCTCCAGCCTGGCAATGGTGGTGATCGGCGGCTCGGCCTGCCCGCCCGCGCTGATGCGGGCCTTCCAGGAGCGCCACGGCATCCGGGTGGTGCACGCCTGGGGCATGACCGAGACCTCCCCGCTCGGCTCCTTCGGCCTCCCGCCGGGCGGGCTGACCGAGGAGGAGGAGTGGCCGTACCGCTACACCCAGGGCCGCTTCCCGGCCTCGGTGGAGGCCCGGCTGATCGGCCCGGCCGGCGAGCGGATGCCGCACGACGGCGTCTCCGCCGGCGAGTTGGAGGTGCGCGGCCCGTGGATCGCGGGGGCGTACTTCGGCGGCGCGGGGCAGGAGCCGGAGCGCCCCGAGGACAAGTTCAGCCCGGACGGCTGGCTGCGCACCGGTGACGTCGGCACCATCACCCCGGACGGCTACCTCACCCTGACCGACCGGGCCAAGGACGTGATCAAGTCCGGCGGCGAGTGGATCTCCTCGGTGGAGCTGGAGAACCACCTGATGGCCCACCCGGAGGTGGCCGAGGCCGCCGTGGTGGCGGTGCCGGACGAGAAGTGGGGCGAGCGCCCGCTGGCCACCGTGGTGCTGCGCCCCGGCGCCACCGCCGGCCTGGCCGAGCTGCGCGCCTTCCTGGCCGGGCGGGTGGCGTCCTGGCAGCTGCCCGAGCGCTGGTCGCTGGTCGAGGCGGTGCCGAAGACCTCGGTCGGCAAGTTCGACAAGAAGGTGATCCGCGCCCAGTACGCGGCCGACGAGCTGGACGTCACCACCCTCGGGAAGTGACGCCGGGTCGGCGATGACGGGGCCCGGACCGCGTGCGGCGGTCCGGGCCCCGTCCCGCGTCGGCGTCCGTGCGGGTGCCGGTGCCGGTCAGCGCTCGGCGGCGGCGGGCTCGGCCAGCGAGCCGATCCGGGCCAGCAGGTCGACGATCCGGGCCTGCACCTCGTCGGAGGTGGAGCGCTCGGCCAGGAAGAGCACCGTCTCGCCGGTGCGCAGCCGGGGCAGCGCCGCCGGGTCGAGGTCCACCGAGGTGTAGACGACCAGCGGGGTCCGGTGCAGGCGGTCGTTGGCGCGCAGCCAGTCCAGCAGGCCGAGCCGGCGGCGGCGGATCTGGAGCAGGTCCATCACCACCAGGTTGGGCTGCACGCTGCTGGCCCGGGAGACCGCGTCGTTCTCGTCGGTGGCGTGCTCCACGTGCATGCCGCGCCGCTCCAGACCGCCGATCAGCGCGGCGGCCACGTCCGGGTCGGACTCCACCAGCAGCACCCGGGGGGCGTGGTTCTCGCTGTCCTTGGGGGCCAACGCCCGTAGCAGCACGGCCGGTTCGGCTCCGTACGCGGCGTCCCGGGTGGCCTGGCCGAGCCCGGCGGTGACCAGCACCGGCACCCGGTTGTTGAGCGCGGCGGTGCGCAGCGACTGGAGTGCGGTGCGGGTGATCGGGCCGGTCAGCGGGTCGACGAAGAGCGCGGCGGGGTAGCCGGGGGCCTCGGAGTCGACCTCCTCGCGGGAGCGGACCGTGACGGGCAGGAAGCCCCGGTCCTGGAGCGCCCGCTCGGTGGCCGGCTCGGGCTCCGGCCAGACCAGCAGGCGGCGCGGACCGCCGTCCACGGCGGGCACCACCACGGTCGGGGACTCGTCCGGGACCTGGCCGGACGGGCCCGCCGCCAGCGCGAGTTCGGAGGTCGGCCGGGGCGGGGTGCGGGGCGCGGGGGCGGCCGGCACCAGCGCGCCGTCCTGCCGCACGCCCTCGGACGCACCGGCCTCCGGCCCACCGGCCCCCGGCGCACCGGTGCTCGGTGCCCCGGTGTTCGGCGTACCGGTGTTCGGTGCGCCGGCGCCGGGCGCGAGCCCGTCCGCCGGGGCACCGCCGGCGGTGAGCGCGGGGAGCGCGGCGCGCTCCGCTCCGCCCGGGCCCGCGGGCTGCTGCGGGAAGGCGTTCGGGAAGGCCCCCGCGAAGCCGCCGCCCATCGGGCGCGGCGGGGCCAGCTCGCCCAGCCCGGTGCCGACCGGCTGGGGCGGCCCGGACTCGCCCGCGGGCACCAGGTGCGCGGTCGGCGGGACCGACGGGGGCTCAGGGAGGGCCGGGGGGAGGGCGGGTGACGAGCCGTTGGGAGCGGCGGGCAGCTCCAGCGCGCCCCGGGCCGCCTCCGGCTCGGAGCCGGACCGGTTCCCCTCGTCCGTCCGCTGCCCCTGGCTCCCCTGGCCGGCCTGGGCGGGCAGGGCGAGCCGGCGGCGGCGCCCGGTCGGCGGGGTGGCGGTGGGTTCGGCGGTGGGCTGGGCCTCCGTCAGGGAGCGTTCCAGACCGGGGTAGACGGGCGTGCCCGGGTCCGGCACGCCCGGCAGTGCGAGCGCCTCCCCGGGGGTGGGGGCGGGGGCACCGCGCCGGCGCCGCCCGACCCGGCCGCCTTCCTCGGCGGGTGCGGCCTCGGGGGCCGACGGCGCGTCGGAGCCGGGGCCCAGCGCGATCGGGGTGCGGGCCTGCGGCTCCCCGTCCTTCGCGGGCTCCTCCCCGTCCGCCTCCGCGCGGTCGGCGGGCCTCCCGGCGGGCTCCCCGCCCCGGGCCTCCTCGGCGGGCGGCACCTCGGGGAGGTCCGGCAGCATCGCCGTGTCGGTCTCCTTGGGGACGCTCGGCCTGGTCCGGTGCAGGGCGGCGGTGGCCGGGTCGAGCGGCAGCTCCACCACGTACGTCGTACCGCCGCGGGCCGGCAGGTCGTGCCGCTGGAGCACCCCGCCGTGCCGCTCGACGGTGCCCCGGGCGATCGGCAGGTGCACGGGGTTGGCCGCCCGGGCCGGGCCGCGCACCTCGATCCGGGCCACCTCGCCGCGCTGGGCGGCGGCCAGCACCACCATCGGGGCCTCGCCGGTGTCGCCGTCCAAGGAGAGCGCCACACCGCTGACGTCCGCCACCAGGTGGGCCAGCGCCCGGGCCAGCCGCTCCCGGTCCGCCACCACCTCGACCGAGGCGGCGTGCACCGAGTACCGCACCCGGCCCGCACCGACCAGCTCGCCGGCCTGCTCGACCGCGCGCTTGACCACCTCGTCCAGCGGCACCGGCTCGCGGTCCAGCTGCTCCCGCCCGGACTCGGCCGCCACCTCGAAGCGCTGGTGGTCCAGCACCCCCTCGATCAGCGTGCCGAAGCGGCGGCACTCGTCGGCCAGCCGCCGCAGGGTCCAGTTGGCCTCGGGCCAGAGCGAGCCGGCCGGGTCCTCGGCCAGCCCGTCGATCCGGCTCCGCAGGTCCTCCAACGCCCCGCCCAGCTCGCTCTCCAGAACGGCCGTCAGGTGCTCGTTGCGGGCGATCAGGGCCAGCTCCCTGGTCCGGTCGGTGAAGGTCATCACCGCGCCGACCAGCTGGTCGCCGTCCCGGACCGGGGCGGTGGTGAGGTCCACCGTCACCGGGGTGCCGTCCTTGCGCCAGAGCACCGCGCCGCGCACCCGGTGCTTGCGGCCGGAGAGCAGGGTGTCCAGCAGCGCCGAGCCCTCGAGCGCCAGCGGAGTGCCGTCGGCCTGCGAGTGCTGGACCAGCGGGTGCAGCTCGCGGCCGCCCAGCTCACTGGCCCGGTAGTCCAGGATGTGCGCGGCGGCCGGGTTGACCAGCACCACCCGGCCGTCCAGGTCCACCCCGAGCACGCCCTCGGCGGCGGCCCGCAGGATCATCTCGGTCTGCTTGTGCTGGCGGCGCAGCTCCGCCTCGACCCCGAGCCGGCCGCTCAGGTCGCGCACCAGCAGGAGCAGCAGCTCCCCGGCCGAGGAACCGCCGTCCGGATAGAAGGTGTAGCCGGAGCCGCCCCGGCCCTCGCCCTCGTCGGTGAAGTCGTTGCCCGAGACCTCGACCGGGAAGGTGGTCCCGTCGGTCCGCCGGGCGGTCATCCGCACCGGGCGGTCCAGGCCCTCCGGCTCGCGCGGGGCCGGGCGCATCGAACCGGGGATCCGGCTCGGGTCGAACTCCGGCAGCAGGTCGAGCACCCCGCGTCCGACCAGGGAGGTGCCGGGGGTCTGCATCGCCTGCACGGCAGCGGCGTTGGCGTCGACCACGGTGCCGTTGCTGTTCACCAGCAGCAGTGCGTCGGGCAGCGCGTCGAGTATCGCGGCGAGGCGAGCAGCGCCTCGGATCGGCCTGCTGCTCATGTCGACAGGTCTCCTCACGGCTTGCGTCACGGCGTGCGACCGGCGGCTCGCGCTCTCTCGGGAGACTGGAGTATCTCATTCTTCTTTGCACCGCGGACGACCCGCCCAGTATCGTTGGCGGCGGTTGGTGTCGGGGCCCCAGGCTGTGGCATCATCACACTCGCACGGAGTGCACCGGCTTCGCCGGTGCGGTCCCTGTGGAGGAGGCTTCGCCTAGTCCGGTCTATGGCGCCGCACTGCTAATGCGGTTTCGGGGTTATTCCTGATCGAGGGTTCAAATCCCTCAGCCTCCGCTCAACCGGGAGCCCCGGCGGTCACTGACCGTCGGGGCTCCTGTGTCGTACCCCCGGGGCAATCGATTTCGCCCCAGGTCGCGGGTCATGTAATGTTGTCCCCGCAACGCCCCGCCAGGGGCAAGCGCTCATAGCTCAACGGATAGAGCACTTGACTACGGATCAAGAGGTTGCAGGTTCGAATCCTGCTGAGCGCACCACGCACCACCGCTTCGCAGCCCGCCAGTTGGGCCGCGCAAGCGCTCATAGCTCAACGGATAGAGCACTTGACTACGGATCAAGAGGTTGCAGGTTCGAATCCTGCTGAGCGCACCAGACGAGAGGGCCCCGGGAGATCCCGGGGCCCTCTCGCCGTTCCCGGCCCACCCGCCTCCGGGGTCCTTCAGGGTCCGAGGAACCACTCGGCCGAGCTGAGGTGCCCGTCGGGCCGGGTGGCCGGTGGGGCCGGATCGTGGCGGATCAGCTCCGGTTCGGCGTGCAGCCCGGTGAGCAGACGGGTGAGTTCGGGGGCCATGGCCGGAGGCCCGCTCAGGTAGACGTCGTGGCCGGACCAGTCGCGGGCCCGGCGCAGCCCGGTGCGCAGCAGTGCGGCCGCCTCCTCGGGGCCGGCCCCCCGCTCGGGTGCCGCCAGGACCACCTCCAGCCAGGCGTGCCGGGTGACCAGCGCGGTGACGCCCGCCAGGTCGTACTGGTCGTCGTCGTCCCGGGCGGCCAGGAAGACGGTGGCCGGGCGGGCCGGGCCCCGGGAGAGCTGCTCCAGCAGCGCTTTGACGGTGGCCCAGCCGGTGCCGCCGGCCACCGCCAGGACCGGCCGGTCCGAGCCGGGGTCGAGAACGGTGGAGCCGAGCGGCGCGCCGAGCAGCAGCCGCTCGCCGGGCAGCACGTCGTTCACCAGCACCGGGCTGAGCGTCCCGCCGGGCACGCGGCGCACGTGCAGCTCCAGGGTGCCGTCCGGGCGCGGGGCGTTGGCGATCGAGTACGGGCGCCACAGCCGCGGCAGCCGGGGCGAACTGAGGGTCAGGTACTGGCCGGCCGCGTACGGGTAGGGCTGGTCGGGGCGGAGGGTGAGCACCACCACGTCGGCGGCGGCCCGCCGACGGTGCGTCACCTCGGCCTCCCACCAGGCGGGTGCTCCGGCGTCGGACTCGGCGGCCTCGATCATCGTCTGCGAGACCACCGTGTACGCCTCGGTCCAGGCCTTCTCCACCTCCTGGGTCCAGGACCGGCCGGAGAAGTGCCGCAGCGCGGCGATCAGGCTGGCCCCGACGGCGGGGTAGTGCTCGGCGGCGGCGCGGTACTTGCGGTGGTCCCGGCCGAGCCCCCGCAGGTACTCGGTGAGCCGGGCGGGCTGGTCGAGGTGGAGCACCACCTGCGCGAGGGCGCGGAAGAGGCGGTCGCGCTGCGCGGTCAGGTCGGCGGGGAAGTGTCCGCGCAGACCGGGGTTGTGTGCGAACAGGTGGACGTAGAAGAACCGGACCAGCTGGTCGGCCCGGCGCTCGACGACGGCGAAGCTGGCGCGCAGCAGCGCGGGGTCGAAGGACACTGCGCTGACTCTACTCAACCGGAGATTTATTCGAACGGAAATCGGTGACGAATGGTCAGGCAAGGCTCCCTGACGTCCGGTTGGCGGACAACTCCGACGGCTGGAACCGGTGCGCGTGGGGTAAGTCGGAGACTGCCGGACGAGTGACCGCCAATCGGGTTGCAGTGGGACGTTCCCCGCAGTGTCACGGTATGACGGACTCCATGTCGTGATTCCGTTTTGTCGGAACTTATGCCCGCCGTGCCCGTTCGCGGCCGACACCGAAGGAGAGCCGGATGAGCCGACAGTTCCGTTCTGCCGACACGCCGTCAGCCGCCCGCTCGGGCCGGTGCGCCGCACCTGCGGCGGAGGTCGCCTCCGGGAGGGCAGGGGGGAGCGCCGGCCGGAGGTCGGGAATCGGGCGGAGAATGGCGGCGGTGCTGGCCACCGGGCTGCTGCTCGGCTGGAATTCACCGCTGCTGGCCCCGGCCGCGGTCGCGCAGCAGACCCCGGACTCCTGGTCGGCCGAACGCCGCGCCGCGCTGCCCTCCGGACTCCGGGTCCAGCTGGATTTCTCCCCCCTCCCCGGAATCACCGCCAAAGGCGGTGCCGGAAAGCTCGCCACCGGTGGCGGCGGATACTCCGACGGGCTGCGCGGCGGAGATCCGGCCACCGCGTTCGAACTCGGCGCGGAACGGCCCACCACGGACGGTTCCTGGCGCACCCTCGGCACCCTCCAGCTCTCCTTCTCCGGCCCGGTCCGCAATCCCCGGCTGCACCTCAGCGGCCTCTCCGCGCTGGCCGGCGGAAGGAACGGGTCGACCTCCACGGTGAGCCGGCTGACCGTCACCGGCGGCAGCCCGAGCGCCCCCAGCCTGGTCGCCCGCACCGACTGGCCCGGCTGGACCGTCACCGACAACGCCCTCACCCCCGCGGGCTCCGGGGAGACCGGCCCCGAGGCCGGGCCCGGGCAGGGCAGCCTCGAACTCTCCGGCACCGTCTCCACCGTGACCTTCCGTCTGGAGCAGCGCAGCACGGCGTCCGGCTCCGCCCCCGCCCCGGGGCCGCTCCGGCAGGCGTACACGGTGACCCTGGACGAGGGCGTGGGCAGCGCGCCCCAGGGCTACACCAACGCCTCGCACCTGGTCTCCGACCTCTTCCTCGGACGCACCGCCACCGGCGCGGCCCGCCCCGGCACCGCCACCGTGGCCCGGCCGCTGGTGCCGGAGGGCCCGGCCGGCCCGCAGGAGCCCGAGGCCCTGCTCGAACGCTCGCAGCCGATGGTCGAGTTGGACGGCGGCGAGTCCCGCCGCAGCGCCTTCGAGCGGCCCACCGCGCCCGGCACCCCCCAGCCCGGCCGGGGCGACTACCAGGGCCCCGACCCGACCGTGGTCTTCCCCGCCGAGGCCGCGATCGGGCGCTACTACGAGGCCACCGTCCCGGTCGCCGCCGCCTCCGGGCCGGCCACCCTGGCCGGCTGGATCGACTTCGACCACAACGGGAAGTTCGACGCCCCCGAGCGGGTGCAGGCCGAGGTGGTCCCCGGCGCGAAGAGCGCCCGGCTGGAGTGGATCGTGCCCGGCAACGCGGCCGCGGGGGAGGCGTGGGCCCGGCTCCGGCTGGCCCACGCCGCCGCCCAGGTGGTCAACCCGGGCGGCTTCGCCGACTCCGGCGAGGTGCTCGACCAGAAGGTCCGGCTCACCGTCGGTGCCGCCCGCCCCGAGCTCACCAGCCCGGTCAGCGGCAGCGTGCTGGCCGAGGCCCGCCCGGAGATCCGCGGCGAGGCGGGCGTCGCCGGCGCCACCGTCGCGGTGCTGGAGGGCGAGCGCGAGCTCTGCCGCGCGGCCGTCGGACGGGACGGCGGCTGGGTCTGCCGCCCGGACCAGCCGCTCCCCGCCGGGGAGCACGTCCTGGTCCCGGTGGAGACCACCCGGGGCGGGCTGGTGCTGCGCGGCGAGGAGATCCGACTCACCGTCAAGACCGATCCGCCCTCGGCCCCGCAGTTGACCCTCCCCGAGTACACCAACGACCCCGGTCTGCTGCTCACCGGCACCGCCGACCCCGGCACCACCGTCTCCGTGGTCGACTCCCCGGCCGCGCCCGGCGCCGGGCGGATCGCCGGCGAGCTGTGCAGCACCGCCGTGGCCGCCGACGGCACCTGGTCCTGCCTCCCGGTGGAGAACCTCGCCGACGGCCGTCACCAGCTCACCCCCTCCGCCTCCGACGCCGCCGGCAACCGCACGGCCGGCAAGCCCGCCGCCCTGGTGGTCGACACCGTCGCCCCGCCCCGGCCCTCCCTCGGCTCCCCGGCGGCGGGTGCGGTCCTCGACACCACCCGACCCCGCCTCACCGGCCGCGCCGAGCCCGGCTCCACCGTGACCGTCACCGCCCGGCCGCGGGCGGCGGGGGAGCGGTTCGTGCTCTGCACCGCCGTCACCGGGGCGGACGGGGCCTGGAGCTGCACCGCCGCACGTGACCTGGCGGCGGGCGACTACGCGGTGGTGGTCACGGCCACGGACCGGGCGGGGAACACGGCTTCGGCCAACGCGGCCGACCTGACGGTCCGTCCGCCGGCGGAGCCGTCGCCGTCGCCGTCGCCGTCGCCGTCTCCTTCGCCTTCGCCCTCCGCTTCGCCTTCGGTTGTGCCCACGCCCACGCCCACGCCCACGCCGTCGGTCTCGGTGGTGCCGTCGCCGTCCGCCTCCGCCTCGGCCTCTCCCTCGGTGGCCGCCCTTCCGTCGGTCCCGTCCTCGGCTTCTCCCTCCCGGCCCGCCGTGGGGCCGTCGGCGTCGGGTCCGGCCGACACGCCGTCGCCGTCCGTCCCGGCCAGCGCCCTTCCGCTGCCGTCCGGTTCGCCGTCGCTGCTGCCGACCGTGCCGGCCTCCGTACGGCCCACGCCGTCCGGTGAGCCGTCCGAACCGCCGTCCACCGGACCGGTGTTGACGCCGGACGAGCTGGCCGCGATCGTCCCGATCGTGGTGCCCGGCGGCGGTACGGACCCGGCCGTACCCGAGCCGTCCCCGTCGGCCTCGGCGTCCCCTTCGGCCTCGCCGTCGGCCTCCGCCCCCGCATCCGCGTCGGCCTCGCCGTCCGCAGCGCCTTCCTCGTCCGCATCCGCAGCTGCTTCGGGTTCGCCGTCGTCGGCTCCGGCGTCCGCAGCCGTGTCGGCCCCGCCTTCGGGGTCCGTACCGTCCGCCTCGCCCGCGCCGTCGGCCCCCGCTTCGCCGTCGGCGTCGCCGTCCGGGTCGGCGACTGTGGCTGCGTCACCTTCGGTGTCCGCCGCGGCCGTTCCCTCGGTCTCGGCCTCGCCGTCCACCCAAACGGAACAGGGCAGCCCGGTCTCCCCGCCGCCGTCGGGTCCGGCCGCCGCACCCGCGGTGGAATCAGCCCCCCCGGTCGTGTCGGCTTCGCCAACGGCCGCCACAACCTCTCCGTCGTCGTCGGCCTCGCCTTCGGGCGCCCCCTCGGGTACGCCGTCGCCGTCCCCCTCCACGGCGGGGCGACCCGCCGTCACCTCCGCGGCGGGGCAGCCGGGGGCCGCCGATGCTCCGGCGCCTCCGCCGAGCCCCGAGCCCTCGACGTCCGAGACGGGCCCGGAGGAGCGGAACCTCGCCGCACCGCCGGTCGGGGCCCAGAGCGAGGCCGAGAGTTGGCGGAACGGTGCGTTCGGGCTGCTGCTCATGCTGACGGCGCTCGGTCTGCTGGCCCGGCGGGTGCTCAGCCGGGGCAGTGGCGGCCGACGACGCCGCTGAGCTGCGGAATCTGACGGCGCGTCGCCCGACGCGCCGTCAGATATGCTCGACACGCCGCGCCGCAAATGTCGCATTTGATGACTTATCAACCTAGCCTGAACCTGGCCCCGCCCGTCAGTTCCGGGCCGCCCGTTGCGCGACACACCGACCACCAAGGAACCCGTGCATGGACGTCACCCGCGAACCCTCCCCCCGTCCCGAGACCTGGCCCCCGGTCCTGCCGGAACGGCCGGAGCTGCCCGGTGGTGGCGGCGCCACGCCGCTCAGCCTGGCCGTGGCCGGTGCGGTCGCCCGTCCGCTGATCAAGGTGCACCCGCTGCCCGTCGAGGGCGAGCCCGCCGTCGTGCCGGACGCCGTCACGCCGGGACACGCCACGCCCGCCACGCCCGACACGCCGGACACGCCGGACACGCCGGACACGCCGGACACGCCGACCGCGTCCGAGGCGCCGAGGGTCGCCGCCCACGATCGGCCGGCCGCGCCGGCCGCCGACGCGCCGACCCTCGAAGGCCCGGCCGTCACCGAGGTCCGGGCCGGCCGTCGCCCGCCCCGGACCGACCCCAACCTCCGGGAGCGCCAGGCCCGTTCGCTGCCCGGTTGGCTGGCCCTGCTGGTGCTGCTGGCCGGGATCGCCGGGGTGCTGCTGGTGCTGGCCCGGGCCGGGGTGCTGCCGCACCCGGACGTGCTGCCCGACCTCCGTGGCGAGGCTGCGAGGGCGAGCGGCGGTTCCGAGGTGACGCTCCGTTCGGCAGCGGCCGTCGCGGCCGCCGGGCTGGCGGTGCTGGTCGCGCTGTCGGGACTGTTGGTCAACGCGGGCGGCGAGACCCGGGTGCTCACCCGTTGGGGCCGGTACCGGGGCACGGTGCGCCGCACCGGTCTGCTCTGGGTCAACCCGCTGCTGCGCCGCCGCCGGGTGGACGTCCGGCTCCGGCACTGGCGCAGCGAGCCGGTGCACGTCACCGACCGCACCGGCACCCCGATCGTGGTCCGGCTGCTGATCGTCTGGCGGGTGCGGGACACCGCGCGGGCCGCCCTGGCCATCGCCGAGCACGAGGCCTACCTGCGCGAGCAGGTGCACGCGGTGCTGACCCGGATCGCCAGCGCCCTGCCCTGTGACTCCAACTCCGCGCCGGGGCCTGCCCTGCGGGACGGTCAGTGGTTCGCCGACGAGCTGACCCGGGCGCTGGCCGCCGAGGTCGCCCCGGCCGGGATCGAGGCCTACTCGGTGCAGCCGCTCTCCCTGGACTACGCGCCGGAGGTCGCCGAGTCGATGCGCCGCCGTCGGCTGGCCGATCTGGACGCGGGCCTGCGCACCGTCCTGGTGGACGACGCGGTGGAGGCCGCCGCGCTGGCCGTCCGCCGCCTTGAGCGGGCCACCGCGCACCAGCTGGACGAGGCCGCCCGCAGCGCGCTGATGGAGCAGCTGCTGGTCGCCTTCGTGGCCCCCGCCGGGGTGGCCGCCGCCGTGCCGTCCCCGGCCGCCAGGGCCGGGCGCAAGGAAGGAAGGCCCGCGTGAGGATAGCCACCGACCCCGCCCTGATCGACTTCTCCGAGACCTCCCCGGGGGAGGGGCCGTGCGCCTGCCCTCCGTGCCGCGAGGAGGAGCGGAGCAGGTCCGCCGCCGCCCGCGAGGACGCCGAGCCCGGGCGAATACACCGGGCGGTGCGCGCCACCTGCGTGGCCACCACGGTGCTCGCCGGAGCCGGTACGGTCGGCCTCGGACTCGGTGCGGCGAACGCCAACGCCGCCGCCGGGAGCCAGGGTTGGGACGGTTCGAAGTACTGGTTCAAGAACGCCTCGGGTGAGTGGCGCTGGACCAGCCACCTCTCGGTCTACAACGCCCGCACCGGCGCGGGCGCCGGACAGCCCCAGCCCCCGGCGCCGCAGCCCAAGCCCCCGGCGCCGCAGCCCTCGCAGCCGGGCTCCTCCTCGGTCGAGGCCGCGATCGCCTACGCCACCGCCCAGTTGGGAAAGCCCTACGTCTGGGGCGGCAACGGCCCCTCCGGGTACGACTGTTCGGGCCTGGTGCAGCAGGCCTACCGCCGGGCGGGCATCTCGCTGCCCCGGGTGGCCGACGACCAGTACGCCGCCACCACGCCGATCGATGCGGGCCAACTCCGGCGCGGGGACCTGCTGTTCTGGTCCAACAGCAGCCGGGCCTCCGGGATCCACCACGTCGCCGTCTACCTCGGCGACAACAAGTACCTCGAGGCTGCCCGCCCCGGCACCCGGATCCGGATCTCGACCCTCAGCCAGGGCTACTTCCCGACCCACATCGGCCGCCCGTAGCGGAGAGCCCGCGCGGGCCCGGAGCACCAGCCGCCCCGGGCCCGCGCGGACGGTCCGTCAGTCCGCCCGTCCGTCAGACCGCCCGCCCGTCCGTCCGGCAGCCCGACGGCCCGGGTCACCCCGCCGAGGCGGCGTCCAGCAGCTCCAGCTCCTCCGGCGTCAGCTCCAGCCGCACGCCCTCCAGCAGCGCCGGCAACTGCTCCACCGTCCGCGCGGAGGCGATCGGCGCCGCGACGGTCGGCTGCGCCGCCACCCAGGCCAGCGCCACACTGGCCAGGGCCGCCCCGCGCCCCTCCGCGATCCGGTCCAGCGCCTCCAGCACGGCCAGGCCGCGCCCCTCGGTCAGGTGGCGCGAGGCGCCGACCGCCCGGGCGCTGTCCACCTCCGGGCCGCCCGGCCGGTACTTGCCCGTCAGGAAGCCCGAGGCCAGCGCGTAGTACGGCACGGCGGACAGCCCGTACTCGGCCACCACCTCCGCCAGCCCGCCCTCGTAGGTGCCGCGGGAGACCAGGCTGTAGTTCGGCTGCACCGCGACGTACGCCGCCAGGCCCTCGGCGGCGGAGTGCGCCAGCGACTCGGCCAGCCGGTCCGCGCCGATGTTGGAGGCGGCCACCGCCCGGACCTTGCCCTCCCGGACCAGCTCGTCCAGCACGCCGACGATCTCGGCCACCGGCGTCCCGAGGTCGTCCCGGTGGGTGTACAGCAGGTCGACGTGGTCCAGGCCCAGGCGCCGCAGCGAGGCCTCGGTGGCCGAGCGCACGGTGGCCGCCGAGAGGCCCTCCGCCTCGGGGTGCGCGCCGACCTTGGTGGCGACCACCACCGCGTCCCGGTTCCCCCGGCTGCGCAGCCACTCGCCGATGATCGCCTCGGACTCGCCGCCGGTGTTCCCCGGCACCCAGGCCGAGTAGACGTCGGCGGTGTCCACGAAGTTGCCGCCGGCCGCGGCGTAGGCGTCCAGCACGGCGAAGGAGGCGTCGCGGTCGGCGGTCCAGCCGAAGACGTTGCCGCCGAGGGCCAGCCGGGAGACGGAGAGGTCCGAGGCGCCGAGGGTCACCCGGTGCCGGGCGTCGCTGAGGATGTCGGTCATGGGGGCGATCCAACCGCACCGTTCACCGGCCCGCGCGGGTTCTCCACGGGCCTTCACAGGACCGTCGTACGCCCGTAGCAGTGCTGCCATCGGGCACCACTAACGAGGGGGTCCGGGGTGTTCCTCGACCTGCGGGGTTGGCTAGAGTCCGTGGCATGGCTGACAACGACTACGACCCCGCCGGCAGCACCCAGATGTTCCGGGCCTTCGTCGACGAGGCCCCGGCCCCGCAGGCGCCCGGCTCGGTGACGACCTACGGCAGCACCGGCGGCAACAGCCGCACCGGCCTGATCGTCGGTCTCGCCGTGCTCGGCCTGGCGGTCCTGGGTGCCGTCATCTGGCTGGCCGTCAAGTGACCCCCGCGTAGCGGCACGCCGTGCGGTGCGCCGCACCGTCTGCCGCCACGCACCCCGTCACCTGCCGGGACGCCCTCCGGGGTGCGGATCCGACCCGCCTAGACTGGCGCGGAAGATCCGCACTCCCGTTCCAGCGTGCCCCGGAGGCCCCCGTGACCCAGTCCGTCGAGCAAGCCCGCAGCCTCGGACTGGCCGGTGCCTCCAACGCCCGTGACCTGGGCGGGTACCGCACCGCGGACGGCTCGGTGGTGCGCCACGGCGTGGCGCTGCGGGCCGACGCGCTGCACCGGCTGACCGATGAGGACGGCGCGGCGCTGCTCGCCGCCGGCGTGCGCCGGGTGGTCGACCTGCGCAGCTTCGGCGAGGTCCGGGAGGCCGGGGCCGACCGGATGGCAGGCCTGCCGGTGGCCGGTCTGGCCGAGCTGGAGCAGGCCGAGGCCACCTCCGCCGCCCTCACCCTGGAGGGCGGGCTGACGCTCCACCACCTGCCGGTCTTCGCCGCCGACTTCGACGTCTACGTGGCCCTGCGCGACGCCCTCGCCGACCGCGATCCGGCCCGCCAGCGCGAGCTGCTCGGCGACGGTCGGGCGGCCGGCATCATGACCGGCCTCTACCGCTGGTTCGTCACCGTCCCCGAGGCCCGCGAGCGCTTCGCCGAGGTGCTGCGGCTGCTGGCCGCGCCGGACGGCCCGCCGGTGCTCTTCCACTGCTCGGCCGGCAAGGACCGGACCGGCTGGGTGGCCGCCCTGGCCCTCACCGCGCTCGGCGTGGACCGCGGGACCGTCTACCAGGACTACCTGCTCACCAACGAGCGCTCGGCCCGCGTGGTCGACCACCTGATGGAGAGCTTCGGCACCTCCGGCCTGATGGAGGACCCCTCGCTGCTGCTCCCGGTCCTCCGCGCCGAGCGCGAGTTCCTGGACGCCGCCTTCGCCGAGGTGGAGGCGGGCTGGGACTCCTTCGACCACTTCTGGCGCGACGGCCTCGGCCTGGACGACGCCGTCCTGGCCGGCCTGCGCGCCAACCTGCTGGAGCCGTAGGCGCTACTCGCCGGTCAGCCCGTTCCGCAGCTGGCTCAGGGTCTTGGTGAGCAGCCGCGAGACGTGCATCTGCGAGATGCCGATCTCCTCGCCGATCTGGGACTGCGTCAGCCCGCCGAAGAACCGGAGCATGATGATCCGGCGCTCGCGCGGCGGCAGCTTGGCCAGCAGCGGCTTGAGCGACTCGCGGTACTCGACGCCCTCCAGCGCCAGGTCCTCGTAGCCGAGCCGGTCGGCCAGCGGCCCGTCGCCGTCCTCCTCGCCGGGAGTGGAGTCCAGCGAGGAGGCGGTGTACGCGTTCCCCACCGCGAGGCCCTCGACCACGTCCTCCTCGGTGACGCCGAGGAAGACCGCGAGCTCGGCCACGGTGGGGGAGCGGTCCAGCTTCTGGGAGAGCTCGTCGCCGGCCTTGGTGAGGGCCAGCCGCAGCTCCTGGAGCCGCCGCGGCACCCGGACCGACCAGCTGGTGTCCCGGAAGAAGCGCTTGATCTCGCCGACCACGGTGGGCATCGCGAAGGTGGGGAACTCCACCCCGCGCTCCGGGTCGAAGCGGTCGATCGCCTTGATCAGGCCGATGGTGCCGACCTGGACGATGTCCTCCATCGGCTCGTTCCGGCTGCGGAAGCGGGCGGAGGCGTACCGGACCAGCGGCAGGTTGAGCTCGATCAGGGTGTCGCGGACGTAGGTGTGCTCCTCGCTGCCCGGCTCCAGCCCGGCCAGCCGGGCGAACAGCGAGCGCGAGAGCGTCCGGGTGTCCAGACCCTTCTCGAGGACGGGACGCCCGTCCGCGGCGCCCTCGGGCCCCGCCGGCTCCCCGGCCGCGGGCCGCTCCGCCGTCGCCTGGGAGGGGATCTCCACCACGACCACCACCGGCTCGGGCACCGGCCCCGGCCCCGTCACGGACGCGAGCGTGGCGGCCGTACCGTGGCCCTCCGCGCTGCCCAGCTCTGCGGACATGCTCCACCCCCTCGTGACCGACTGTACAACGGGCACTACCCAGCGACAGTTCCCGGCTTCGGACTACCCCTCCAGCTCCATACCGGCCCAGGCGCCCCGGCAAACCCGAACGTCGCAAGATGTCACGCCGCAGTGACGCACGGCTACCCGTCGCGGCGTCACTCCTCCCAGGAGTTCCCGGTCCGCAGACGGGTCAGGATTCTGGACAGTAGTCGGGACACGTGCATCTGCGACATACCGAGCTCGGTGCTGATCTGGGACTGCGTCAGGTTCGCGAAGAACCGGAGCATGATGATCCGCCGCTCCCGCTCGGGCAGTTGCACCAGCAGGTGGCGCACCATGTCCCGGTGCTCCACGTCGGCCAGCGCCGAGTCCTCGTAGCCCAGCCGGTCCAGCAGGGCCAGCCCGCCCTCGTGCTCCTGCGCGGCCTCCAGCGAGGCCGCGTTGTACGCCCGCCCGGCCGCCAGGCAGGCCCGGACGTCCTCCTCCGGGATCCGCAGGTTGGCGGCGATCTCCGGCACCTTGGGCGAGCGCCCGTGAGTGACCGTCAACTCCTCCATGGCGCCGCTGACCTGGACCCACAGCTCCTGCAGCCGGCGCGGCA
The DNA here is from genome assembly GCF_053596675.1 of Kitasatospora sp. NPDC001664. Taxonomy (NCBI): domain Bacteria; kingdom Bacillati; phylum Actinomycetota; class Actinomycetes; order Kitasatosporales; family Streptomycetaceae; genus Kitasatospora; species Kitasatospora sp. NPDC001664. The sequence goes on along the minus strand of NZ_JBSFGS010000008.1, from coordinate 124,408 downwards.
CGTGCATGGTGCGGACGTTGTCCCGGAAGTACCGCTTGATCTCGCCCAGGATGGTCGGCAGCGCGTACGTCGGGAACTGCACGCCCCGGGTCGGGTCGAAGCGGTCGATCGCGTTGATCAGGCCGATGGTGCCGACCTGGACGATGTCCTCCATCGGCTCGTTCCGGCTGCGGAAGCGGGTCGCCGCGTAGCGCACCAGCGGGATGTTCGCCTCGATCAGCGCCGCCCGCACCCGCTCCCGCTCCGGGGCGCCCGGCGGCAGTTCCGCCAACCGCTCGAACAGCACCCTGGTCAGCGTCCGCACGTCCACCTGGCCCCGGGCGGGGCCGCGCACCTCCGCCGCCGGCCCGGCCTCGCCCCGGTCCTCGGCGACCCGCTCCTCGCTGATCCGCTCCTCGCTGACCCGAGCCTCGGCGATCCGCTCCTCGCTGATCCGCGCCTCGGTGATCCGCTCCTCGCCGGCCTCCGGCGCACTGCTGTCCTGACTGTCCCGCGTCCGCACGGCCACGCCACCCCTCCCACGCCCTGTGCCAGGGACCACCGGTCGTGGTCCGCTGCCCGTCGCTCACCAGGTCCGGCAAAAACGGTCATAGCATCACAAGTCGTGCACATCGGGAGCAAGCACCCGTAGTAGGCGTGTTGGCGGATAGTCGGGAGAGCTGTCGGGGTGTGGAACGGCCCCCCGGCGCACTGGGCGCCAGGGGGCCGAAGGGTCCTTGGGGTACGACCTGTCCGAACGGCCTACTCAGACCTCGATGTCCGCGATCACCCAGGTGGCGAACTCGCGCCACTGCCGGGCGGCCGCCTGATGGGCCGGGTGGCCCAGGTAGGCGGCCAGCGCGTCGCGGTCCTCCACCAGGCTGTTGATCGCGAAGTCGTAGGCGATGTCCCGCTCCGTGGTGTTCCAGCCGCACTCCCACTCGCGCAGCTCGGTGATCAGCCCGCCGAGCTCCTCGAACGCCTTCGCGCCGGCCACCGCGCGCTCGTCGTCCTTGGTGACGCCGTCGTTGAGCCTGAACAGGACCAGATGCCGAATCACGATGCCGCTCCCAGCGGGTCGAGGGTGTGTGCTGTCCCGCCCACCGTAGCCTCCGCCCCCGCGGCCCCGTCCTTCCCGTCCGCTAGCTGACCAGCCCCGTCATGAACGTCCCGACCGCCTTGGCCGCGTCCGAGATCCCCACGAACCCCGACTGCACCAGCTCGGCCGCCCGGGTCGGAGAGGTGATCACCGTGTAGATCACGAAGATCAGCAGCAGCCACATCCCGATCTTCTTCGCCTGTGCCACCCTGCTCGCCGCCTCCCGCTAGCCCACCTGGCCCACCACCCCGAGCAGCTTATCGACCGGACGGCCCATCAGGTCAGCACCCCGTTCACCCCCCAGGACGAAGGTCCCCCCAAGACGGGCCCTTCTCCGCTCGCCCGCCCCCACCCCGTCCAGCAGGATGGAACACGTACCGAGGGATCTGGCAGGAATCCCCAGGTACGAGGACCGGAGCTCCCCGCTGTGGGACCGGGCGTCGTGGCTTCCCCCCGACACGACCCCGGTTGTGGGACCTCCGCCCGGGGCAGCCGTCCGTCCCCCCGGGACGGCTGCCCCCTCAACAGGCCTCGCACTCACCCCGGGCCACGGTGGTCAAAGCCCCGAGTGCGGGGCCTTTTCCGTGCCCGGACGACGAGTCGTCAGGTGTGCGGGTACCGCAGTCCGGCGGAGCCGTCCGCGATGTACAGGAACGAGCCGGCCCACCCCGTCAGCCCCCGTTCCTGGAAGCCGAACGGCACCGGCCGGAGGCCGACGGCCCGGATCGCGAGGCCCGCGGCGACCCACCTCCTGCCGTCGTCGTTCGGGACGGAGACGGAGGTCGCCAGTTCCTCGAACCGTGTACGCACGTCCTCCCGGCCCTCGGCCGGCGCGCACCGGTACAGGAGCCACGGCATGTCACACCGCGTAGCGTGCAGCTCGCCCACCAGGACCTCGCCCCGCACTGGTCGCCGTGCCGATCTCCTCCCGCAACGCCGAAGGGCCCCGATCCGGTGGATCGGGGCCCTTCGGGCTGATGGCGGTAGCGGTGGGATTCGAACCCACGGTGAAGTTGCCCCCACACACGCTTTCGAGGCGTGCTCCTTTGGCCGCTCGGACACGCTACCGAGATGAGACTCTACCGGATGGGGTGGGTGGGGACGAAATCCGTTCAGCGGTGGGTGTCGAACCAGGTGCGGAGCTGGTCGGCGCAGGCGGTGGCGAGGACGCCGGGGATGACCTCGGGGCGGTGGTTGAGGCGGCGGTCGCGGATGACGTCGAAGAGGGAGCCGGCGGCGCCGGCCTTGTCGTCGAGGGCTCCGTAGACGACGCGGTCGAGGCGGGAGAGGACGATGGCGCCGGCGCACATGGTGCAGGGTTCGAGGGTGACGACGAGGGTGCAGCCGCTGAGGCGCCACTCGCCGAGGGCGGCGGCGGCCTGCCGGATGGCGACGACCTCGGCGTGGGCGGTGGGGTCGCCGACGGCTTCGCGTTCGTTGTGGCCGCGGCCGAGGAGGGTGCCGTCGGGGCCGAGCACGAGTGCCCCGACCGGTACGTCGCCGGTGGCGGTGGCGAGTGCGGCCTCGTCGATGGCGAGGCGCATCGCGTCCGTCCAGCGGTCGCGCACCGGGTCGGGGCGTACGGGGGCCGGGAGCGGGGCGATCTGCATGGGACCAGTGTCGGGCATGGTGCCCTCAGGCCCTCAGCGGACCGCCTCCAGGACCTCGCCGCAGCCGATCGCCTCGGCGATCTCGCCGAGCGCGTCGCCGGGCAGGGCGCCCTCGCCGCTGAGCTCGCGCAGGCCGTCGGCGGCCAGGCCGAACTCGGCGAGGAGTTCGGCGTCGCCGAGCGGGCCGATCGGGATGCCGTCGTGGCCGGTGGCGTTGTCCTCGTCCTCGTCCCCGTCGGAGGTGTCGGAGTCGGAGTCCTCGGAGTCCTCGTCGAGGTCGACCAGCCGGTCGAGCTCGTCGAAGTCGTCGGGGCCGCGGTCGAGGAGTTCGTCGGTGAGGATCGAACCGTAGGAGCTGCGGGCGGCGGCGGCCCCGTCCGAGACGAAGATCCGCGGATCCTCCTCGCCGTCCACCCGGAGGACGGCGAACCAGGCGTCCTCCTGCTCGATGAAGATCAGGACGCTGTCGTCGTCCTGGGCCGCCTCCCTGGCCAGGTCGGCCAGGTCGGTCAGGGTCTCGACGTCGTCCAGTTCTGTCTCGCTCACGTCCCACCCGCCGGAGGTGCGAGCAAGCACTGCAGCGAAGTACGCCACCAGGGACTCTCCCAAGATTGGTCTCGGCTGTCGGCGATCTCGGACGGGCGCGGCCTGGCCGCCCCCGCGCCGGGTGCGGCCCGCTGTTCGGACCGTCCCTCCGGCATCGTGACAGAAAGCCCGGCGCTGCGGGGAGTGTTCGGCAGCGCGTCTTCGCAGGTCGTGTCGGAATGACCGACGTACCGTCAGATTCGGAAGGTTCGCATCCGGAGGGCTTCGCGCATCCTGCGCTCCTTGGTGCGCCGTGGCTGCACCCTGGCGCGGAGCTCGCGGGCCTCGGCCAGCTCGCGCAGGAAGACTGCGCGCCGGCGGCGGCGTTCGGCTTCGGTCTCGTGCGGGACCTCGGGCTCCTCTGTCGAGCGAGGCCCGGGTGCCGGGGTGCTGCTCTTCATAAGGTCCGACTTTCCCAGATGTGTCCGGTAAATACCACAGCTGGTGCGCGGCTCCGGCGACCCGGTGCGGCGGGTCGCCGGGCGGGCCGGGTGAAGCCCGCAGGTGGGGAGGGGTGCGGCCCGGCTGGTCGTACGGGTGTGCCGATGCCCGTTATGGTCGGAACATGCGTCTCCATGTCGTCGACCACCCCTTGGTGGCCCACAAGCTCTCCACCCTGCGTGACGAGCGCACCGACTCGCCGACCTTCCGTCGGCTCACCGACGAGCTGGTCACCCTGCTCGCCTACGAGGCCACCCGGGACGTCCGGACCGACGAGGTGGAGATCACCACCCCGGTCGCCGTCACCACCGGGACCAGGCTCAGCTACCCGCGCCCGCTGGTGGTGCCGATCCTGCGGGCCGGCCTCGGCATGCTGGACGGGATGACCCGGCTGCTGCCGACCGCCGAGGTCGGCTTCCTCGGCATGGTGCGGAACGAGGAGACCCTGGAGGCCTCCACCTACGCCACCCGGATGCCGGACGACCTCTCGGGCCGTCAGGTGTACGTGCTGGACCCGATGCTGGCCACCGGCGGCACGCTGGTCGCGGCGATCCGGATGCTGATCGAGCGGGGCGCCACCGACGTCACCGCCGTGGTGCTGCTGGCGGCGCCGGAGGGCGTCGAGGTGATGGAGCGCGAGCTGGCCGGCCTGCCGGTCACCGTGGTGACCGCCGCCGTGGACGAGCGCCTGAACGAGAACGGCTACATCGTGCCGGGCCTGGGCGACGCGGGCGACCGCCTGTACGGCACCGCCGGCTGAGGCACGGAGCACGCGAGGAGGGCCCCACCCCCGCACGGGGGTGGGGCCCTCCTGACGTTCGGTCAGTGGTGCCGCACGGCGGCCGTCGGCGCCCGGCGGCGGGGCCGGTCAGCAGCTGCCGGGCACCGGGCTGGGGGTGGGCGAGGGCTTGGTGGCCTCGGCCAGTGCGGCGGCGGCCTGGTTCGGTTCGAGCAGTGCGGTGAAGGCGTCGCCGACCACCACGTCCACGGAGCCGTCCACCCGGGTGTCGGCCGACTTGGTGGCGCCGCCGACCTGGGAGGCGAGCAGGGTGGCGCCGCCGAGGCCGCCGGGGCCGCTGATCACCTGGACGGTGGTGGTGGGCAGCTTCTCCACGTTGGCGGGCGCGTTGCCGACCTTGCCGATGGTGAAGCCGCGCTTCTTGAACTCCTCGGCGGTCCGCGCGGCCAGGCCCGACTTGGCGGTGGCGTTGTAGACGTTCACCGTCACGGCGTTCGGCTGCGGGACGGCCGTCGAGGTGGCGCCGGCGGTGGGGGAGGCGGCCGGGGTGCCGGCCGGTTCGGGGGCGGCCAGCGGCTTCCCGGAGGGGGAGGCGCAGGCCTGCGCGGTGCCGCCCTTCGTGCCGGAGAAGATGTCCACCAGCTGCACGCCGCCGAGGGCGATCAGCGAGAGGGCCAGCAGGGCGCCGATCGCGGCAAGGATCTTGCGGCTCTTCTTCGGCGGGCGTCCAAGGCGGGGGTAGGAGTTACCGGTGATCCGGTACTGCTTCCCCTTCAGTCCCTGGGGAGTCAACATGCTCACGGGTCGGTCTCCCCCTCGTGCCAGGGCAAGGGTCGGGCGGATGCGGCCGACGGGGCGGAGTGCCGGAGTCTGCGGCCGTAATCAGCAGATTAGTGCCACACCCGGCCCGGAGGTACTAAATGATCATCATCTGGAGTACGCGGGCACTCGAAAGGATGTACCGGCGTCCGAACGGACGACGGCAGCGGTCCCGCGAAGGAGTGACGGAGGGTCAGTCCATCTCGAGGACGCGGGCGTGCAGGACCTGGCGCTGCTGGAGCGCGGCCCGGACCGCGCGGTGCAGGCCGTCCTCCAGGTAGAGGTCGCCGCGCCACTTCACCACGTGGGCGAAGAGGTCCCCGTAGAAGGTGGAGTCCTCGGCCAGGAGGGTCTCGAGGTCCAGCTGGCCCTTGGTGGTGACCAGTTGGTCCAGCCGCACCGGGCGCGGCGCGACGTCCGCCCACTGGCGGGTGCTGGTCCGGCCGTGATCCGGGTACGGCCGTGCGTTGCCGATGCGCTTGAAGATCACACGGAAAGCCTACCGTCACGCCGCCCCGGGGCACAGCAAGCGTGACCCGGCCTGCGTTCGGTGATTCGTAGGGATTACATAGGAAACATCCCCTTTTCGGGGTGGTTGTTCTGACGATCCGTTCGCGAGGACCGGGAGCCTGCCGAGATGACCACCGACCAGAAGCCCATCGACGAGCTGCCGGCCGAGGTGCGGGAGATCGCGGCCGGATACGCCTTCACCGGCCCCGCGCTCGACCTCGGCGCCGTGCTGCTGGACGGCACCGCCTTCCCCGGGGCGCCGGTCCGCATCCCGCTCGGGGCGCTGAACCGGCACGGTCTGGTGGCCGGGGCGACCGGCACCGGCAAGACCAAGACCCTCCAGCTGATCGCCGAACAGCTCTCGGCCCAGGGCGTCCCGGTGTTCCTGGCCGACGTGAAGGGCGACGTCTCCGGCATCTCCGCGCCCGGGCAGGCCAACGAGAAGGTGGCCGGCCGGGCCGCCGAGGTCGGGCAGGTCTGGTCGGCGCAGGGCTGCCCGGCCGAGTTCTACGCCCTCGGCGGGCTCGGCGACGGCATCCCGCTGCGGGCCACCGTGACCAGCTTCGGGCCGCTCCTGATGTCCAAGGTGCTGGAGCTGAACGAGACCCAGGAGGCCTCGCTCTCGCTGATCTTCCACTTCGCCGACCGCAACGGCCTGGAGCTCTACGACCTCAAGGACCTTTCGGCGGTGATCTCCTTCCTCACCTCCCCCGAGGGCAAGGAGCAGCTCAAGGGCATCGGCGGGCTGTCCGCCGCCACGGCGGGGGTGATCCTGCGGTCGGTGACGGTGCTGGAGAACGAGGGGGCCGGGTCCTTCTTCGGCGAGCCGGAGTTCGACACCTCCGAGCTGCTGCGGTGCGCGCAGGACGGGCGCGGGGTGGTCTCGGTGCTGGAGCTGCCGGCGGTGCAGGACCGGCCGCGGCTGTTCTCCACCTTCCTGATGTGGCTGCTGGCCGAGCTCTACCAGGAGCTGCCGGAGGTGGGGGACCCGGAGAAGCCCAAGCTGGTGTTCTTCTTCGACGAGGCGCACCTGCTGTTCAAGGGGGCCTCGAAGGCCTTCCTGGAGGCGATCACCCAGACGGTGCGGCTGATCCGCAGCAAGGGGGTCGGGGTCTTCTTCGTGACCCAGACGCCCAAGGACGTGCCGGGGGACGTGCTGGCGCAGCTGGGCAACCGGGTGCAGCACGCGCTGCGGGCCTTCACGCCGGACGACGCCAAGGCGCTGAAGGCGACCGTCTCCACCTTCCCGAAGTCGGCCGCCTACGACCTCGGGGAGGTGCTGACCGGGCTCGGGACGGGGGAGGCGGTGGTGACGGTGCTCTCCGAGAAGGGCGCGCCGACGCCGGTCGCGGCCACCCGGCTGCGGGCGCCGCAGTCGTTGATGGGGCCGGTGCCGGCGGAGGCGCTGCGGGCGGCGGTGGACGGGTCGGCGCTGATCGGGCGCTACCGGGACGCGGTCGACCGCGAGTCGGCGTACGAGAAGCTGACGGCCCGTCCGGAGCCGGAGCCGGAGGCGCCGCCGCAGCCCGAGGCACTGCCCGAGCCCGCTCCTGCTCCCGCGCCGCCCGCGGCGAAGCCCGAGCCGGGGCTGATGGACGCGCTGCTGAACAACCCGATGCTGAAGTCGTTCGCGCGCTCGGCGGGGACGCAGCTCGGGAGGGAGATCTCGCGGAGCATCTTCGGGACCTCGCGTCGCAAGCGGTAGGGCCGCCTGCGGCGGGCGGGGAGGGCAGGGGAGGGAGAGGTCGGCCGGGGCGCAGGTCGGGAGGGAGGTCTTGCGGAGCGTCTTCGGGACGTCGCGCCGCAAGCGGTAGCGGCGCCTGCGGCGGGCGGGGCGGGAGGTCTCGCGGGGTGGGGCGGGACCTCCCGGCCGGGGTGGTGACGGGGGGTCAGCCGCGGAGGGCCTGGCCGATGCGGTCCATGGAGGAGAGCCGCATCAGGCCGTAGTTGTAGAACTCGACCTCCGGGACGCCGAGCTCGCGCAGGACGGCGATCTTGGCGGCGAGGTTGGCGGGGCCGTCGCAGTCCTCGGTCATCGGGCGGAGGATGACGGCCATCTCCTCGGGGCGCACGCCGTGCACCGCGAAGGCGGCGACCTTGTCGCGGACCGCCTCGGGGGTGCGGGCGTAGCCGAGGGTCTCGATCTGGTGGACGCCCTTGGTCAGGGCGGGCAGGTCGATGCCGGAGAGCCAGCCGGTGCCGGGGCCGCCGCCGTCCATGAAGCTGAGCCGCATGCCGTCGGCGGCGGCCGCCTCGGCGACCTCGGTGGCCAGCGAGGTGACGGTGCGGGCGGAGGCGTCCACGTACGCGGCCACCGCGCCGTCCGCGAGGCCGTCGAGCGGGGCGGGCTCGGCGGCCCGGGCCTCGTCGGCCAGGCGGGCCCGGACCTCGGTGCGGACGGCGGTGCGGACGGCCTCCGCGTCCGGGCCGAAGGCGGCCCGGCAGTGCTCGCAGAAGCAGAGGCCGAGCAGGGCCTCGGTGACCGGTCCGAGCTGCTCGAAGTAGCGCTCGTGGTGGTAGCCGTGGCGCAGGCCGTGGAAGTGCAGCGACTCGGCGCGGATCGCGTCGACGCCGTAGCGGGCGAACTCGCCGACCAGGGTGGTGGCGTAGTCGCGGACCTCGGGGTTGGCCGGGCAGAGCTCGGTGAGGTGGCGGTCGCCGAAGGCGTTCTCGGGGGAGACTTCGGGGTGGCGGAAGCCGAGCCGGTCGTTGTGGCAGAAGACCGTCCAGGCGTGCAGCTTGAGGCCGCGCCGCCGGGCCTCCTCGGCCGCCTCGGCGAACGGGTCGCGGTCGCCGATCGCGGTGGAGGGCAGCGGGGTGAGCCGGCGCCCGGCCCAGCGGGCCGGGTCGGGGCGGAAGTAGGCGGCGCCCGGCTCCAGGTAGCGGACCACCCGGTGCGGGTTGTGCGGGAAGACGTCGCGGGCCTCGTGGTAGACCGAGGCGAGGGTGACGCCGCCGACCCCGGCGCGGTCGGTGAGGTTGCCGAAGAAGGTCTCGGGGCCCTCGTCGAGCAGGTCGGTGGCGAAGGCGAGGACGGACGAGTCCACGGGGCGGCTCCGGACGGGTGGTGCGGGCGGGTGCGACCACGCTAACCGGGGGGCCCTCGAATGGTCTATACCTCCAAGGGGGGCGCGTCGGGTCTAGAGCCCCAGGTCGTCCAGCTCCTTGAGCAGCTTCTGGCGCTCCGTCAGCGCGGCTCCACCCTCCGTGGGGGCGGACTGGGCGGGGAGGACGGCCGAGGAGGGGGCGGCCGCGGCGGCGGTCGAGGCCTTCGGGCGGCGCTCGCGGAAGAGCCACGCGCCCGCCAGGCCGCCGAGCAGCCCGCCCAGGTGGCCCTGCCAGCTGACGCCGGGGGTGCCGGGCACCGCGGTGGTGAGGATGTAGGCGAAGGAGGCGCCCATCACCACGCCGACCAGACTGTCGATCAGGTTCCGGTCGATCAGGCCGCGCAGCACCACGTAGCCGAAGTAGCCGAAGACCAGTCCGCTGGCCCCGATGGTGAGCGAGCGCTCCGGGGAGAACAGCCAGATCGCCGTCCCGCTGGTCAGGGCGACCAGCGCGGTGAGCCCGAGGAAGCGCTTGACGCCCCGGTAGGCGGCGAGGAAGCCGAAGATGAAGAGCGGGCCGGAGTTGCCCTCCAGGTGCGCCCAGTTGACGTGCAGGAAGGGCGCGGAGACCAGGTCCGGCAGGGAGTCGGGCTCACGGGCCCGGATGCCGCCGTCGACGCTCAGCTGGTAGTCCGTCAGCCAGTTGACGAGGTGCAGCGCCCAGACCAGGCAGAGCACCCCGAACATCACGTAGAAGGCCCGCCGGGCCTCGGCGACCATTCGGCCGTAGTCGGGAGCGGGAGTCTGTTCGGCTGCCATGCCCCGCACTCTAGAGGTCATAGGCTGCACGGTGACCCCCGCCACCGAAGTCGAGGAAGGTCCCGCGATGAGCCGGCGCCCGCCGCTGCCGTACGAATTCCTGCCCCCGGTCCCGTCGTTCGAGCTGACCAGCGAGGACCTCACCGAGGGCGGCACCATGCCGGACGCCCAGGTGCACGCGGCCGGGAACACCTCGCCGCAGCTGGCCTGGTCCGGCGCCCCGGAGGGGACGCTGAGCTACGCGGTCACCTGCTACGACCCGGACGCGCCGACCGCCAGCGGGTGGTGGCACTGGCTGGCCGTCAACCTCCCGGCCGGCACCACCGGGCTCCCGGCCGGGGCCGGTGCCTCGGACGGGACCCTGCCGGGCGGGGCGTTCCACGTCCGCAACGACTTCCCCGGCCACCGCTACGACGGGGCCGCCCCGCCGCCCGGCCCGGCCCACCGGTACGTCTTCGCGGTGCACGCGCTGGACGTGGCGGAGCTCGACCTCACCCCGGACACCCCGGCCGCGGTGGTGGGCTTCCACCTCACCCACCACGCGCTCGGCCGGGCGCTGCTCACCGTCGAGTACGCACGGCCGTGACCTGCGGCGGCCGTCGTCCGGGCCCGCGGAGGGCCCGGGCGGCGGCCGGTGCCCGGCCAGTAAACTGACGGCGTCCAGCGCGTCGCCCGAGGGAGAACCCAGCCGCCATGTCACTGACCGGGAAGCACATCCTCTCCAGCGACCAGTTCGAGCGGCAGGACCTGGAGCAGCTGTTCCGGCTGGCCGACCTGCTGGTGCCGGTGGCCCGGGGCGAGCAGACCACCCGGGTGCTCGAGGGCGCCGTGATGGCCAGCCTGTTCTTCGAGGCCTCCACCCGTACCCGGCTCAGCTGCGAGACCGCGTTCCTGCGCCTGGGCGGCGGGGTCACCTCCACCACCGGCACCGAGGTCACCTCGATCGCCAAGGGCGAGTCGCTGGCCGACACCAGCCGCGTGGTGACCGGCTACGTCGACCTGGTGGTGATGCGTCACCCCGAGGTCAGCTCGATCCACGAGTTCGCCGCCGCGACCAACGTCCCGGTGGTCAACGCCGGCAACGGGGCGGGCGAGCACCCGACCCAGGCGCTGCTGGACATGTTCGCCCTGCACCGCGAGTTCGACCGGCTCGGCAAGTCCATGGACGGCCGCCGGATCGCCCTGGTCGGTGACCTCAAGCACGGCCGCACCGTGCACTCGCTGGTCAAGCTGCTCTCCCGCTACCAGGACATGACCATCGTCTGCGTGGCCCCGGAGGAGCTGGGCATGCCCGCCCACCTGCTGGAGCTGGCCGCCGAGCGCGGCCACCGGGTCGAGGTGACCGACCAGCCGACCCTGGGCCTCAAGGACGCCGACCTCGTCTACACCACCCGTCTGCAGACCGAGCGCTTCAAGGACCGGCCGCTGCCCTACAGCGACGACTTCCGGATCGACAGCGCCCTGGTGAACCGGGTCTGCCGGGAGGACGCGGTGATCATGCACCCGCTCCCGCGGGACTCCCGCCCCGGCTCCAACGACCTCAGCGCCGACCTCAACCGCGACCCGCGGCTGGCGGTCTTCCGGCAGACCGACGCCGGCATCCCGACCCGGATGGCGCTCTTCGCCTCGGTGCTCGGCGTCGCCGAGGAGATCCCCGGCTCGCTCCGCCCGGCCCGCTGGTACCGGCCGGAGTACGTCGGGCCGGACGACGCGCCGTTCTACAAGTGACGGCGGTTCAGGACTCCCCGTCGGGGTCCTCGTCGTCCTCCTCCGCGAGCGGTGCCTGACGTTCCATCAGGCGCTCCGTGAGGTCGTCCAGCCAGCCCTGCGCCCAGTCGCGCAGGGCGGCGGACTCCCCGGCGTCGAGCCCCAGCCGGGCCAGGTCGCGCTCCTCGCGCCACCCCGCCTCGGCCAGCCGGGCCTGCAGCTCGGCCGGGTCCAGCCCCGGTTCGCCGGTGTGCCGGCGGCCCAGGGTCTCCAGCTCCGGGTACGACCACCGGTCCGCCAGGGCGAACAGGTCCGCGAGGTCCCGGGGCAGCCCCCGGTCGACCAGGGCGCGGACCTTCGTCCCGGCCAGGTCCGCCAGGGCCAGCACCGGCCCGTCCGGGCCCTGGTGCGGGGGCTGCCAGAAGTTCTCCTTCCGCAGCTCCACCCCGTACTCCTCGCCCGTTCCCGGAGCGGCCGCCGTCAGGGCGGAGGCCAGCGGATCGTCCACCAGCACCCGGACGGTCCAGCCGCGGGCCAGCAGTTCGGCGGCCGTCCGCGCGGTCAGCTCCTCCAGCGGCACCGGGCTCGCGGTCGCCAGCTCCACCGTGCGCACCGGCCGGTCCGGCAGGCCGTGCGCGAGGGCGGCGCAGTCGCCGCCGAGCACCAGCGGGAAGCGGGTGCCGAGCGCCAGCAGATCGGCCAGCAGCCGCCGTCCGGTGTCCGTCATGGGTGACATGCCGTCAGTATCGCCGGGCCTGCGGCTCCCCGCTCATACTGGAGGGCGGAGCACCCAGTGGAACGCCTACCCGTCGAATCCAGCTGCCTCTCCTCCGTCGGTCACCGGGGCACGACGCTGGAGCTGGAGTTCCACGGCGGCTCGGTCTACGCGTACGCGGACGTGCCCGAGGCGGAGTACCGCGCACTGCTCGCCGCGCCCAGCCTCGGCCGGTACTTCCACGCACACATCCGGGACCGGTACCCCTACCGCCGCCTCAGCTGACCCGGCCCGTCCTGGCGGCCTTCTCCGCCTTGGCCGCCGCCTTCACCTCCTGCTTGTGCGCCCGCACCTGGGAGAGGGACTCCGGCCCGGTGATGTCCGCCACCGAGCGGAAGCTCCCCTCCTCCCCGTACGCGCCGGCCGCCTGCCGCCAGCCCTCCGGCCGCACGCCGTACTGCTTGCCCAGCAGCGCCAGGAAGATCTGCGCCTTCTGCCGCCCGTACCCCGGCAGCGCCTCCAGCCGCTTGAGCAGCTCGGCCCCGGTCGAGGCCCCCCGCCAGACGGCCTCCGCGTCGCCGTCGTACTCCGCCACCAGGTACTGGCAGAGCTGCTGCATCCGCTTGGCCATCGACCCCGGGTACCGGTGCACGGCCGGGGTCCGCGCGCAGAGCGCCACGAACCCCTCGGGGTCGTAGGTGGCGATGGCGTGCGCGTCCAGGTCCTCCCCGCCCATCCGGTCCAGCACCACCCGGGGCCCGCTGAACGCCTTCTCCATCGGCACCTGCTGGTCCAGCAGCATGCCGATCAACGCCGCCAACGGGCTGCGCCCGAGCAGTTCGTCGGCCTCCGCCTGCTGCGCCAGGTGCACCTCGGTCGCCATCGCCGTCTCCTCGTCGTCGCTGCGGCCCAGCGTAGGTGTGCCCGCCCGCCCCGGCGGGGTGCCGCTCCGAGGGCTTCACCTGGGGCTCCGACGGGGGTTCAATACCGGACATGAGGGAGAACGCGCCCTGGGCACGCAACTCGTACCTGGCCCGGCTGGAGCCGGTCCAGGCAGAGCGTCTGTTGGGCCTGGCCCGTCAGGTCCGGTACGCGCCGGGCGAAGTGATCGTGCGTCAGGGGGACGACGGCACCCACGTCTGCCTGCTCCAACCGGTGGACAGCTCGGCGCTGGCCTGCGCCAAGGTGACCGCGACCCTGGAGAACGGGGCGGAGGGGCTGCTCGGCATCAGGGTCGGGGGAGACCTGGTGGGGGAGCAGGCCGTGATCACCGACGGGACGCGCTCGGCCACCGTGACGGCCTGCAGCCCGGTGCTGGTCGGCCACGTCACGCGGGAGCGGTTCATGGGCTTCCTGGCCGAACACCCCTCGGCGGGGCTGGCGTTGACGGTGATGATGGCGGACCGGCTGAACTCGGCCAACCGGCGCCGGCTCGACTTCGCGGCCTTCGACGTGGCGCAGCGGCTCTCCCGGATCCTGGTCGAGCTGGTCGAGCAGTACGGGCACCGGGTCGGCGGCGGTCACAGCATCGGGGTCGAGCTCTCCCAGCCCGAGCTCGGCCGGCTGATCGGGGCGGGCACCGACGCCGTCGGCCGGGCGATGCACCGCCTGAAGGCGGCCGGGCTGGTCCGCTCGCAGTACCGCAGCGTCGTGGTGCTCGACCTGGAGGGGCTGCGGCACTTCGCCGACGAGTGAGCCGCCCCGCTCCGGCCCCTCCGCGGTACCTCGCCGACGCGTGAGCTCCCCCGCCCCGCTCCCGGCGGTCACCAGGAGCGGAGCAGGGCCGCCACCACCCCGAGCAGCAGCATCACGGCCGTCCAGGGCGTCGCCCTGGCCAGGTGCCGGTTCTTCAGCAGGGCGATCTGGCCCAGCAGTTGGGCCATCGCCCAGGCCTCCACCCGCTGGGCGTCCGGATCGGCCCCGGCGACGTGGCCGAGGCCGAGGTGGCCGACGCCCGTCATGGCGAACCGGCTGGGCGGCACCGGCGGGCTCAGCCGGGGGCGGAGCGCCTGGACCAGATGGAGTCCGGAGATCAGGAAGGCCGCCACGAAGCCCGCCATCACCAGCAGCGTGGGCACCGGGAAGCGGGCCGGGGTGTCCCGCCCGGCCAGGGCGCTCACCACCGCGACCACCCCGCCGGTGTGCACCACCAGGAGGGTGTTGACCTTGCTGTCGGCCTGCTGCACGTAGCCCTGGAAGGCGGTCAGCGCGCTGAGTGCGACGCTCAGCGCGGACGGCTCCGGCTGAGCCGCCATGTCGATTTGATGATTCGTCAAAGCCCCCCCTTGGTACGGGTGTTCGCACATTGATGGAAGCTCGGTAACGAATCGGAGATGCCGGAGGAATCCGGGTTCCGCTGTGTGAGCATGGTCACCCGCGAGGGGTGCGATCGACCGGGGGGAATCCGTATCGATCCGGTATTCCTGCTGCCCCGGCGCACCACACTGCTGCCCATGAGGCGCATCACCGCAAGGAAGGCTGGGCGGAGTTGAGCAGGTTTCAGGGCGGGCCGCGACGGCTGCTGCTCTCCACCGATGTCGAGGGGTACGGGAAGGGTGACGACCGGACCCAGTTCGACACGCAGCGCGGGCTGGTGCAGGTGCTCGGCGACGCCGCCGACGCGGTCGGCCTCGCACGGTCGGACTGGATCCGACAGGGCGCCGGGGACGGGGAGTTGGCGATCCTGCCGGCTGACGTCCCGGAGGCGAAGGTGGTCGACGACTACGTGGCCGAGCTGCGCGCCGCGCTGGCGTACCACAACGAGCCCAGGCGCCCGGAGCACCGGCTCCGGCTGCGGCTCGCGGTGCACTTCGGGCCGGTCTCGGACGCCGACAACGGCTTCGCCAGTCAGGGCGTGGTCCTGGTCAGCCGGCTGATCGACGGTGCGCCGGTCAAGCGGGCGCTGGCCGTGGCCAGGGCGGCCGACCTGGTGGTGGTCGTCTCGGACCGGGTCTACACCGACACCGTGCTCCAGCGGCACACCCGGCTGGCCCCGGGGGAGTTCCGGCGGGTGACGGTGGAGACCAAGGAGCGTCCGGTGGCGGCCTGGCTCCGGGTGCCGGGGGAGGACGTCCACGGGCTGGACCTCGACGGCGGCGCGGGCCCGGGTGCGGGGTCGGGATCTGACCCCGGGCCGGAGCGCGGAAGCGCGGATCCGGCTCCGGCCGCGTCGGCGCCCGGCCTCCAGCAGGTCTTCCACCACGTCACCGCCCCCGGTTCGGTGTTCGGCTTCGGGACGGTCCACAACCAGCACGGGAACGACCGGTGAGCGAGGAGGAGAGGGCCGATCCGGCCGACGGCCCGGGCGGGGCGGCGGCCGAGCCCGAGGGGGGCGCGGGCAGTGAGGACGAGGGGCTGCCGGCCGAGGAGCTGGTGGCCGACCAACTCGCCAGTGCCGTCCAGGTGTTCCAGCTGTTCGCCGGTCCGGTGGACGCCCGCAACAGCGTCTTCGGCCAAGGCGGCGGAACCGGGCGGGAGCCGGGGCGCCCGGCGCGCCGCGCCACCGACACCGGGCGGCTCACCGAGGACGACCTGGCCGACGCCACCACCGGGTACATCAGGCCGGCGCCGTACGACGGAGCGCTCGCCCTGCTGATGAAGCACCGGGTGGTGGAGCTCTGGGGCGAGGCCGGCACCGGCAAGCGGGCCGGGGCGGTCGTGCTGCTCGACGAGCTGCTCGACGGGCCGGTCTTCCTGCTCCGTCCCACGCTCTCGCTGCGGCAGCTGGCCGAGCGCGACTACCGCTCCGGCTGCGGCTACGTCCTGCCGGGCCGGCTCGGCGAGGGGGACCGGGCCGAGGACACCGACCTGCTCTGGCGCCGGGTGCGGACGACGGTCCGGGAGGCCGGGGCCCACCTGGTGGTGACCGCCTCGGTGGCCTCGCCGCCCTCGCCCTGGCGGGTGGAGTGGCGCCGGCCGGACGCCCGGGCGCTGCTGCTGGCCGGGCTCGGGCCGGCCGAGCTCCCGCCCGGCACGGTGGACGAGGTGCTCGCCTCGGTGCCCGCCGACTTCCGCCCGCAGGACCTGCGGACGGTCGCCCGGAGGCTGGCCGCCGGGGAGGGGACGGCGGCCGCCCTCGAGCAGTTCTCGCTGGCGGCCTCGGCGGCGGTGGCCGACTGGTTCCGCGCCGGGCCCGAGCCGGTCGAGGTGCTGGAGGTGACGGCGCTGGCCTTCAGCGAGCACACCAGCATCCAGGAGTACGAGCACGGCCTGGCCGAACTGGTGGAGCGGATGGCGGTGGCGGTGCCCTCGCTGGTGCCCTCCGCCGAGGACGGGCCGGACGCCACGGCGGTGCCGGTGCTCCCGGCCAGCCGGGCCGCCCGGATCAGGCCCGACGGCCTGATCCGGCGGGAGCGGCTGGCCGAGGGCGTCCGGACCAGGGCGGTGATGGTCTTCCGCGAGCCGGTCTACCGGCGGCGGGTGCTGGCCGAGCTCAACGACCACTACGACGTGGCGTTCTGGCGGGGCGTCAGCAGCTGGCTGGCGGGCCGGGTCCGCGGCCGCCCGGACGCCGACCCCGAGCTGCGCACCGCGGTCGCCTCCGGGCTGGCCGAGCTGGCCAGGCTGGAGGTGTACGAGGTGGAGAACTCCTGTCTCCACCCGTGGGCCGCCGGACAGCTGGGGTGGGCCGGGCAGCAGACCGCCGTCCACACCCTGTGGATGATGTGCCGGCTGGACGAGGGGCTCGCCCCCGTCGCGCTGAGCATCGCCGAGGGCTGGGTCACCGGCCCGAACAAGGCGCGGCGGTGGGCCGGTTCGGTGGCCTTCACCGGCGAGCTCGGCCTGCGCTACCCGCACGAGGCGGCCGCCCGGCTCTGCGGCCTGGTGCGGCAGGACGAGCGGCTGCGGGGGATGGCCCAGCAGGCGCTGGGCGTGCTGTTCGCGATGCTCACCGCGGAGGGCCGGGCCGCGACCGTGGTGCTGAAGAACCTGGAGCGGATGGACGCCGCCGAGCGCCGGCGCGATCCCGGGGCCGTGTTCTCCACCGTGCTCGCGGTGCTCTCCGCCCCCGCCGAGCGGGCCGGGGGCCTGGCCGTGATGCACCACCTGGCGGCCCGGCCGGACCACGCCGCCCGGCTGGGCCGGCTCTGGGCCGACCTGCTCCGCTACCGACCGCTGCGACGGGGGGCGTTGACGGCGCTGGTGCGGGCCGTGGAGGGCCTGGACCGGTCCGGCGGCCCGGCACGGGCGAGGGCGCGGGCGGAGGCCGCGCGGCTCGGAGCGGCGCTCGGCCCCGCCCTGCCGCACCGCGAACTGGTGCCGCTGCGGCGGGAACTGACCAACCTGGTGGCCGGAACGCGGCAGCGGCCGGCCCCCGACGAACTGATCGAAGTCCTGCTCGCGGCGGTGGAGGAGAGCCACGGCCGCCCGGCCTGGGAAGAGGAAGCACGATGAGCAAGCCCTACCCGGTGGTCCACCAGCAGCCGCTGGCCGAACCACCCAAGCGCGGTCCGTTCGGCCTGGCGAGCCGGCGACGGACCTCCGACGAACTGCCCTCGGTGGCCGCCCACGAGGTGCTGGTCTTCCGGGTCGACGGACGGTACGTCCTGGACACCGGCCGGCGGCGGCTGGACGACCCGCAGCTGGTGAACGCCAACCACGTCTCCGTGGTCGACCTGCGCCGGAACGTCCTGGTGACGGTCCGGATGTCGATCCCCTCGGCCGAGGCGGCCGAGTTCAAGGTGGACGTCACCTTCAGCTGCACGGTCACCGACCCCGCCGTGGTGGTGCAGGAGGGGCAGGACGACGCCGAGCGCGTCCTGCTGGCCTACCTGCGGCGGCACAAGCGGTTCTTCGAACTCGGCCTGGACCACCGCCTCGCCGACATCACCCGGCTCCGACGGGACGTCAACGCCCAGGTGATGGCGTACACCGCGGTCTCCCCGCCCCGGATCTCCGGCATGGCCGTCGCCTACGCCAGCATCGAGATGCCGGACCCGGACGAGCTGGTCGGCTTCCAGCGGCAGCGCCGGGACCAGGACCGCAGCAACGTGCTGGCCAGCGAGAAGCTGACCCAGAACCACCGGCTGGACTTCGCCCGGCAGCAGCAGGACCAGCTGATGCTGAACCACCGCCGCGACTTCGAGCGCGGCAACGAGGTGGTCGACCAGGACCACGAGCAGATGCTCGCCCGGGAGCGGCGGGAGTTCGAACGCCGGGAGGCGGAGCTGGCCGCCCGGACCTTCGGCGACGATCCGGACGCGGCCGTCTACTGGGGCCAGGCCACCGGCGAGCTCACGGTGACCGACGTGCGCGACCAGCTGCTGGCCAGGGAGGAGCGGCGGCAGGAGGCGGAGCGGGAGCGCCGGGCCATCGAGCGCGCGGACCGGTTGCAGCGGCAGGACCGCCACTGGGAGCTCCAGCGGGAACGGATCGAGGTGAAGCGGCAGCGCCAGGCGGAGCTGCAGGACCGCAGCCGGGCCGACCGGAAGGAGCAGGCGGCGCTGGAGCGCGCCCTGGCGGCCGAGCAGCAGGCCAACGAGCGGGCCGACCGGGCCTGGGAGCGCAACGCCACGCTGGAGGTGGTGCGGGACCTGATCAAGCGGGGCCACGGCGACCAGACCTTCGTCGACTTCGAGCGGATGCTCACCAAGCTCGGGGCCGGCACCCCGGCGCTGGACGGGCCCGAGGCGGCCGAGCTGGAGACGGGCGGCCGCGGCCGCGGCACCAAGTACGACGCGGTGGGCGAGGACGACGATGACGACTGACCGGACCGTGCCCGGGGACGGGCCGGAGCAGGTGCCGGGGGACGTCCCGGAGGAGCCGCTCGCGGAGGGGACGCCTGCGGAGGGGACGTCTGCGGGGGAGGTGTCCGAGGAGGTGCCCGCGGAAGGGGCGCCCGTGCAGGGGGTGCCCGGAGAAGGGGTGCCCGCTGCGGAGCCCTTCGAGCCGGTGCCCGTCGCGGGGCCGGTGCTGGTGGTCCGGCCGGCCGGGCCGAGCGGTGCCGTCGGCCGCCGGATCCGCAAGGTCGCGGGGGTGGACGAGGACGTCCTCGACTGGGTGCCGGAGGAGCGCCGGAAGTACACCTGGATGGGTCTGGTCATCCTCAACACCGGTCTGTTCGCCGGGCTTTCGCTGCTGAGTGCGATGAACCGGTTCCTCGGAGCCCC
This sequence comes from Kitasatospora sp. NPDC001664, assembly GCF_053596675.1. NCBI lineage: Bacteria > Bacillati > Actinomycetota > Actinomycetes > Kitasatosporales > Streptomycetaceae > Kitasatospora > Kitasatospora sp. NPDC001664. The sequence goes on along the minus strand of NZ_JBSFGS010000008.1, from coordinate 105,229 downwards.
CTGGTGGGTGCTGCTGCCCCCGGCGCTGCTCTGGGCCTGGGTGATCGTCTGCCTGGACGGCATGATGATCGCCGGCTCGCACGGGAAGACCGGCGTCGGCCGCTGGCGGGCGCTGCTGCCCCGGCTGGCGCTCTCGGTGCTGCTCGGACTCTTCATCGCCGAGCCGCTGATCCTGCGGGTCTTCGAGCCGGCCATCCACCAGGAGGTGAAGGAGTACCGGATCTCCACCGTCGGCGGCTACGAGGAGCTGCTCCACCGCTGCAACCCGGTGGACCGCGAGCGCTCCACCTCCGGGGACTGCCGGGACAACCCGGTCTCGGTGCCGGACACCCGGGTCGCCGCGAAGCAGCGGCAGGCCGACGCCCAGGAGGCCCGCAACCGCCTGGCCACCGAGGTGGACCGGCTGAAGCAGCTGATGCAGACCCAGCAGAACCTGGCCCACGACGAGTGCACCGGCACCTCCCGGCAGGGCACCACCGGCCGGGCCGGGATCGGCCTCAACTGCCTCCAGGACCGCAAGGAGTTGGAGGAGACCACCGCGCTGCACGCCCGGCAGCAGGGGCTGCTCGACCAGGCGGAGCAGGAGCTGACGGGCCACTCCGGTGAGACGGGTGCCGCCGTCCGGACGTACACCGAGGCGCTGAACCGGGAGATCACCAAGGCGGTCGAGGAGAAGAAGGCCACCCAGGGCCGGATCGACCTGCTGGACGAGGTGGCCGCGCTGGACCGGCTGGGCGAGCGCAACTGGGTGGTGCGGATGACCGAGTGGCTGGCCCGGCTGGTGCTGATCGTGCTCGACTGCCTGCCGGTCCTGGTGAAGCTGATGAGCGGCACCACCGCCTACGACCGGCGGCTGGAGCGGCAGTTGGCGGCCGACGAGGTGCTGCACGACGCGCGCAAGGACCTGGAGGAGCAGCTCGGCATGTCCGACGCCAGGATCCGGCTCTCCCAGCTGCGCTACCACGAGCGGCAGCGGATGGCCGCGCTGGACCAGGCCGACATGGACAAGCAGGCCATGGAGGAGGCCGAAGTGGACGCCGCGATCGAGGAGTTGGCCGCCAAGTTCCGCCGCCAGGCCAGGGTGACCGAGGACACGGACGACCTCCGGTGGGAGGCGGCCCGGTACTGACCGCCCCGGGGTCAGGGGACCAGGGTGGAGTGGGGGAGGAGGGTGCCCTCGGTGTGGTGGGCGGTGAATGCCGCCGCGCCGAGGGCGGCCCGGGCCAGGGCGCCGATGCGGTCGACGTCGGTGCGTTCGGCCGAAGGGAGCGGGGCGCCCACGGCGGCGCGGGTGGCGGCGGCGCAGCCGAGCAGGCGGGCGGCGGCGGGGTGGTCGCCGGTGGCCGCGGCGGTGCCGGCCAGACCTTCGAGGGCCAGGGCGACGGCCCGAGGGTCGCCGAGGGCACGGGCGATCGCGAGGCCGTCGAGGTGGTGGCGCCGGGCGGTGGCCTGGTCGCCCGACTGCTCGGCGGCGAAGCCGAGTTCGGCGAGCAGCAGGGTGGTGACGGGGCCGTAGCCGGCCCGGCCGCCGTAGGCGTCGAGGAGCCGGTGCAGGCGGCTGGTGGCGGCCTGCGGGTCGCCGGCGCGGCGCTCGCCGAGGGCCAGGCCGAGCTCGGCGTTCAACGCGCCGGCGCGGTGGCCCTGTTCGACCGCGAGGAGGCGGGCCCGCTCGTGCAGCGCACGGGCCTCGTCGAGGTCGCCGGCGAGCAGGGCGGTCCGGCCGAGGCTGGAGAGCCGCTTGGCCTGTTCGGTGCGCAGGCCGAGCCGTTCGGCGGTGGCCAGGCCGGTGCGGTGCAGGTGGGTGGCGGTGCGGTAGTCGCCGGCGATCTCGGCCAGTGCGGCGAGCGGGAAGACGTTCTGCAACTCGCCCCAGCCGTCGCCGAGTTCGCCGAAGATCCGGGAGCTCCGCTCGCCGTCGGAGCGGGCCGCCGGCAGCTCGCCGCGGCCGAGGGCGTGCCGGGCCCGGACGCTGAGGGCGGCCGCGGTGGTCCAGCGGTCGGCCCCGGTGGAGGCGAGGGCGGCCGCGACGAGGTGCTCGCTCTCGGCGGCGTCGCCGCTGCCGAGCTGGGCCCAGCCGAGGAGCCAGGTGAGGAAAGGGAGTTCGGGCGTGTCCGGGTGGCGGGCGAGCAGTTCGCGCAGGTGCGGGCCGTCCGCCTCGGCGCCGCCCTCCAGCAGGGCGATCCCGGCCAGCCAGACGGCGGTGGTCGGGTGGTCGCCGAGGGCGAGGGCGGCGGTGAGGGCCCGGCGGGCCTCGGCGTAGCGGCAGCGGAGCACCCAGTACCAGGCGAGGGCGCCGACCAGGGTGTGGGCGGCCGCCGCGGACCGGCCCGTGGTGGCGTGCTCGACCGCGCGGCGGAGCTCGGGCGACTCGGCGTCGAGCGAGGCCAGGGCCCGCGCCTGGGTGCGGCCCTTCAACAACGGTCCGGTGGTCAGGGCGAGTTCGGTGAAGTACTGGAGGTGGCGGTCGCGGGTGGCGGCGAGCTCGCCGTGCTCGGTCAGCTGTTCCAGGGCGTAGGCGCGGACGGATTCGAGCAACCCGTACCGGGGGCCGTCGGCCCGGTCGGCGAGGGTGAGCAGCGAACGGTCCACCAGCCGGGCCAGCAGGCCGGGGACGTCCCCGGCCGGTACGTCGGGGCCGGCGCACAGGGCGGCGGCGGTCCGCGGGGTGCAGCTCTCGGCGGTCACCGCGAGGCGGCGCAGCACGGACTGCTCGGGTGGGGTGAGCAGGCTCCAGCTCCAGTCGATCACCGCCCGGAGGGTCTGCTGCCGGGCCGGAGCGCCGCGGTGGCCGCCGGTGAGGAGCTCCAGGCGCTGGTCGAGACGGCGGTCCAGCCGGGCCAGCAGGCCGTGCACCCCGAGGGTGCGGGCCCGGGCGGCGGCCAGTTCGAGGGCCAGCGGGTTGCCGTCCAGGCGGCGGCAGAGCTGGGCGACGGCCGGGGCGTTCTCCTCGTCGAGGGCGGCGCCGGAGCGCCGGAGGAAGAGCCGGGCGGCGGCCGCACCGCCGACCTGGGCCAGGCCGTCATCGACCGGGAGGGGCAGCGGCGGTACGTGGTACGGGAGTTCGCCCTCCAGGTCGAGGAGCTCCTGACTGGTGAGGAGCGCGCTCAGGCCGGGGGTGGCGGCCAGCAGGGGGCCGAGCAGCTCGGCCACGGCCCGGGTCAGGTGTTCGCAGTTGTCGAGCAGGAGCAGCAGGTCGCGTCCGCGCAGGGCGTCGTGCAGGTGGGTGGTGGGGGAGGGGGTGGGGCGGCCGCGGTCGGTCCGTTCGGCCTCGGCCCCGACGGCGGCGAGGACGGCCTCGGCGACCGTCGCGCTGTCGCTGCCGGGGGCGAGGGCGGCGAGCTCGACCAGCCGGGCGCCGTCCCGGTGGCTCCGGGCGGCCTCCCGGGCGGCGGCCAGCGCCAGCCGGGTCTTGCCGATGCCGCCGGGGCCGGTCAGGGTGACCAGGCGGCCGGCCGCCAGCAGCTCCCGTACCTGTGCCAACGGTCCGTCCCGGCCCACGAGTTCGGAGACCGCCACGGGGAGGTTGCCGGTGTCCGCGGGTGGGAGCAGCGTGGGGTCGCGGCGGAGGATCTGCCGGTGGAGCGCGGCCAGGGACGGTTCCGGGTCCAGGCCGAGCTGGTCGGCGAGGGCGCGGCGCAGTTCGGCGTAGGCCTCCAGGGCCTCGTCCTGGCGGCCGGAGCGGTACAGGGCGCGGAGCCGGGCGGCGCACAGGCGCTGGCGCAGCGGATGGCGGGTGGTCAGATCGGCCAGCCAGGGCAGGAGTTCGCGGTGCTGCCCGAGGTCGATCCGCGCCTCGGCCAACTCCTCCTCGGCGGTGAGGCGGGCCTCGTCCAGCCCCGCGGCCGCCGCGAGGGCGAAGGGCCGGTCGGCGAAGTCGGCGAAGGCCGGGCCGCGCCAGAGCTCCAGGGCCTCGGTCAGCAGTCGTGCCCGCTCGGCGGGGCGGTCGGTGGCCCGGGCCTCGGCGGTGAGGGCGGTGAAGCGGGCCGCGTCGAGGGCCTTGCCCTCGACGTCGATCCGGTAGCCGGCGGGGCCGGAGTGCACCAGGGCACGGGCTCCGGGCTCGGCGGCGTCGAGGACGCGGCGGAGGTGGGAGAGCTTGCCCTGGAGGGCGTTGAGCGGGTGGGCGGGGAGGCGATCGGGCCAGAGGTGGTCGACCAGGCGGTGCGGCGGCACCGGGCGGCCGGGCTCGGTGAGCAGCACGGCCAGCAGGGCACGGACCTTGGCCTCGGGCACCCGTACCGGCGCGCCGTCGTCGGCCCACGCGGCGACCGGTCCGAGCACCCCGAATCTCATGATCGTCAGCCTAACCGTGCGGCGCGCGGGGGAACGGCCGGACGTGCAACTGGCTTGCCTGCCCCGATCTCACGGTGGGCCGCCTTCCGGACTCGCGCGGTTCCTCGCGCCCCCGGCGGCGCTGCCGCTCGGACCGACAGTGGACCGGCAGTGCGGGCGGCGACGGTGGGGGCAGCGAACGGAACGGCCGCTCGCCCGTACCGGAGGAACTCCCATGACCAACGTCACCGTGCTCGGCCTCGGCAACCTCGGCCAGGCCCTGGCCGCCACCCTGCTGACGGCGGGTCACTCCGTCACCGTCTGGAACCGTTCGCCGGAGAAGGCGGCGAAGCTCGTCGAGCAGGGCGCCGTCCGGGCCGGGTCCGCCGCGGAGGCGGTCGCCGCCGCCGAGCTGGTGGTGGTCGCGCTGCTGGACTACCCGACGGTGCACGGCGTGCTCGAACCGCTGGCCGAGGAGCTCGCCGGGCGGACCGTGGCCAACCTGACCAGCGGCACCCCCGAGCAGGCCCGTGCCTTCGCGGCCTGGGCCGAGCGGAGCGGGGTCCGCTACCTGGACGGTGCGGTGATGGCGGTGCCGCAGACGGTCGGCACCCCCGAGGCCTTCCTGTTCTACAGCGGCTCCCCGGAGGCGTACCGGGAGCACCACGAGCTGCTGGTGCTGCTCGGCGAGCCGAGGCACCTGGGTGAGGACCCGGGGCTGGCGCTGCTCCAGGACGTTGCCCTGCTCAGCGGGATGTACGGGATGTTCGCCGGGCACTTCCAGGCGGTGGCGCTGGGCTGGTCGGCGGGCCTGTCGGCGGTCGAGGTGACCGCGCAGCTGGTGCGCTGGCTGACGGCGCTGCTGCCGGCCCTGCCGCACTTCGCGGCCGAGATGGACTCCCGGGACTACACCACCGAGACCTCCAACATCGCGATCAACGCCACCGGCCTCGGCAACATCCTCCGCGCCACCGAGCGGCAGGGCGTGCCGGCCGGCCTGCTCGCCCCGCTGCAGGAGCTGTTCCTCCGTCAGCTGGACGCCGGCCACGCCGCGGCCAGCCTCTCCCGGGCGGTGGAGGAGCTGCGGGTGGGGGAGTGAGCGGCACGCCGCAGGCCCGGACCGCGGGGGCGGTCCGGGCCTGCGGCGGCTGCGGGTCGGTCACTCGACGACGAGCTCGACCGGGATGTTGCCGCGGGTGGCCTTGGAGTAGGGGCAGACCTCGTGGGCCTGCTTGACCAGCAGATGGCCGGTCTCGTTGTCGAGGGCCTCGGGCAGCTCGACGCGCAGGACGACGGAGAGGCCGAAGCCGGAGTCGTCCTTGCCGATGCCGACCTCGGCGGTCACCGAGACGTCGCCGGTGTCGACCTTGGCCTGGCGGCCGACCAGGCCGAGGGCGCTGGCGAAGCAGGCGGCGTAACCGGCGGCGAACAGCTGCTCGGGGTTGGTGCCCTCACCGGAGCCGCCGAGGGCCGGCGGCATGGCCAGGGCGAGGTCCAGCTGACCGTCGGAGCTGACGGCCCGGCCCTCCCGGCCGTTCGCGGTGGCCACGGCGGTGTAGAGCGCGCTCATGTCGACGTTCCCTTCGGTCTGTGCCGCCGGTGGGGTCCGGCGGTCCTCCTGACGGGCTCAAGTAGAGCACGCAATTAAATTGTGCGCAACTGAATGGCGTGGGGTGGCGCTACCCTGGACCCATGACCACGCCGCCCACCGAGCTGCCGGACGAGGACTTCCTCCGGCTCGACAGCCAGATCTGCTTCTCGCTGCACGCCGCCTCGCGCGCCTTCAACGGCGTCTACCGGGTGATCCTCAAGGACCTCGGGATCACCTACCCCCAGTACCTGGTGATGCTGGTGCTCTGGGAGCAGGGCGCGCTGCCGGTCAAGCGGATCGGCGAGCACCTGCGCCTCGACTCGGGCACCCTCTCCCCGTTGCTCAAGCGCCTGGAGGCGGCCGGCCTGATCCGTCGCGAGCGCAGCCCGGAGGACGAGCGCTCGGTCGTCGTCAGCCTCACCGAGGCCGGTGCGGAGCTGCGCGCCGAGGCCGCCGGGGTGCCGCGCCGGATCCTGGCCGCCACCGGCCTCCCGGTCTCCGAACTCGCGACCCTGCACGCCCAGTTGGCCAGGGTCACGGCGGCCCTGGACGCGGCCGGCGCCGAGGCCTGAGCCCGGCGGCGGCCGCCGGTCGTACGCTCCTCGCAAAATCTGATGATCTCTCAGATCGTCGGTGGGGCCGACGCACGGTCACCGACCTGCTCCACCAGGTCCTGCTCACCGTGCTCGCCGCCACCTCGGGGGTGATGGCCGCCCTGCTGGTCGGCGTCGAGGGCGGGCCCACCCTGGACGGCCGGATCACCGTCCACCAGTTCCTCGGCTACTGCCTGCTGGTGGTCGCCTCGGCGCTCGCCCTCCGGGTGTTGGTCACCGTCTTCCGTCCGCACCGGGACCAGGGTCTACGGTGACGGCATGACGGAGACGGCGTTCCTGGCGGAGCGGCTGCGGCAGCACGACCTGGTGCGGGTCCGGGTGCTCGGGCGGACGGGGCCGCAGCGGCTCCGGGCGGTGGTCCAGGAGGCGTACTCCATGCGGGAGTTCGGGCTGCGCCCGGGGGAGTCCTTCGAGTTCGTCGGACGTTCGGCCAGTTGGGCGCAGCACGCGCCGGAGCCCGGTGACCACGTGCTGCTCTTCCTCGCCCGGCTCGGCGGCCGCTGGTACCAGGACCCGGTCGGCAGCGACCTGACGGTGGTGGGGGCGGCGGGCGACCGGCTCCGCTACCGGGCAGGCCACGCCGCCGTCACCGGGTCGCGGCTGGTCCCGCGCGCGCTGCGGGAGAGCTGCCGGCCGGACCCGGCACCGGGCGGGTACGTCTCCTTCGACCGGGCCCTGACGGAGGCCCACCTGCGCTCCCTGGTCACCGCCGCGGGCCTCCCGACCGCCCCCTGGGGGAGGCGGCGGCGGTTCGCCGAGGCGGTCGGGCGCCGCTGGCCGGCGCTGCGGCGCTGACCGCGACCGTACGTCGGCGTGCGTTCACCGGTGGCCGTGCGTCGCCGGCCGTTCGTCGATGACCGTTCGTCGGCGGCCGTTCGCGCTCGGCCGTGCGGCGGTGTCAGTGGCGGAAGCCGCTGCGGTCGGTCTCGGCCGGGGCGCCCTTGGTGAGCCGGGCCACGGCGGCACGGATGTCCCGGGCGAGCAGTTCGATCTCGTCCCGTCCGATGCCGTGGCGGACCAGCACCCGCTGGATCACCGTCTCCTGACGGTCCGCCGGCAGCGGATAGGAGGGCACCTGCCAGCCGCGCATCCGCAGTTGGTCGGAGAGGTCGTAGAGGGTGAAGCCGGCGCCCTCGGGGTCGGTGAGCGTGTACGAGACGGCCGGCAGCGCGCCGGTGCCGTCGTACAGCAGGGTGAACGGGCCCATGGCGGTGATCTCCCCGGCCAGGTGGCGGGCGGTCTCGGCGCAGGCCCGCTGGACCCGGCGGTAGCCGCCCCGGCCCAGCCGCAGGAAGGTGTAGTACTGCGCGACCACCCCGCCGCCCGGGCGGGAGAAGTTGAGCGCGAAGGTCGGCATGTCGCCGCCCAGGTAGGAGACCCGGAAGACCAGGTCCTCCGGGAGGAGGTCGGCGGTCCGCCAGACGGCCCAGCCGACGCCGAGCGGGGCCAGGCCGTACTTGTGCCCCGAGGCGTTGATCGAGGCGACCCGGGGCAGCCGGAAGTCCCAGACCAGCTCCGGGTGGAGGAACGGCGCGACGAAGCCGCCGCTCGCCGCGTCCACGTGGACCGGCACGTCGAGGCCGGTCTCGGCCTGGATCCGGTCCAGCTCGGCGGCGATCTCGGCCACCGGCTCGTAGTCGCAGGTGTACGTGACGCCCATGATCGCCACCACGCCGATGGTGTTCTCGTCGACGTACTCGCGCAGCTGGTGCGGCCGCAGACCGGTGGCCCCGGGCTCCAGCGGCACCTGGCGCAGCTCCACGTCGAAGTACCGGGCGAACTTCTCCCAGCAGACCTGCACCGGTCCGGCCACCAGGTTCGGCCGGTCGGCGGGTTTGCCCTCCCGGCGGCGGCGCTCCCGCCAGCGCCACTTCAGCGCCAGCCCGCCCAGCATGGCGGCCTCGCTGGAACCGGTGGTGGAGCAGCCGACGGCGGTGCCGTCGGCGCCGGCCGGGGCGTGCCAGAGATCGCCCAGGATGTTGACGCAGCGCGACTCGATCTCGGCGGTCTGCGGGTACTCGTCCTTGTCGATCATGTTCTTGTCGAGGCACTCGGCCATCAGCCGCCGCACCTCGTCGTCGGTCCAGGTGGTGCAGAAGGTGGCCAGGTTCTGCGCGGCGTTGCCGTCCAGCAGCAGCTCGTCGTGGAGCAGGGCGTAGACCACCTCGGGCCGGGAGTGCTCGGCGGGCATGTGGTGCTTGGGCAGCACGTGCTCGCTCAGTGCCGAGGCGAACACGTCCGTGGCCCCGTCGTACGCCCCGTGCTCCCGCACCTCGTGCAGCGCCATTGCTCTCCCTTTCGGTCACGGTCCACCAGAAACCGACCATAACGGGACATATGACGGAGCGAAATCGCACGACGCCGTCGATGATCTCCGCTAGCCTGCCGCTCGCCGTTCGTATGCGGGGGCACACCGGTGCACCGCCGGGCGGCACCGAACGATGGGGGAACAGATGCGATCCACTCCGGGCCCGCGGGTCCGCTCCACGCTCGCCGCGCTGGGCGCGCTCGTCCTCGGGCTGATCACCGCCGGTCCGGCCGGAGCGGCCACCGGCGCGCCCGCCGTGCCCACCGACCTGTACTCCGGCAACCGGGCCTGTGCCGCCGACCCGGCCGCGGCCACCTGGCTCAACGCCAGGAGCGGGGTCTCCCTGATGGGCATCCCGAGCCATCCCGACACGGCCGAGCTGCGGTACCTCGGCGAGGAGTTCGAGTACTGGCCGGTCGCCGACCCGGCCCGGACCACCACCCTGGTCAGCGGTACGGTGCCGAACGGCCGCGAGGGCTCCGTCGTGGTGCAGCCCGAGGCGCTGACGGAGGGTCAGACCTACGCCTGGCGGTCGCGCACGGTGGCGGGCGGGGAGTCCTCCGCCTGGACGGCGCCCTGCCACTTCGTGGTGGACAACACCCGGCCGGCCGCGCCGCCGGTGATCAGCTCCTCGAACTACCCGGCGGACACCTGGTCCCGGGGCGGCCTCCCGGTCGAGATCACGCTCGACCCCGCCGGGGTGGACGACGTGGCCGGGTACCAGTTCAGCTGGGTCGGGTCGCTGCCCGTCGTGGGGGGCTTCCGGATCGGCGAGCGCGGGATCCCGACCCCGAACGACTCTTACGAGACCTCCACGAGCTACCTGGTCCGCGCGGCCGGGCCCGGCCGGCCGACCACGGTGCGGCTGCTCCCGCCGCACGGCTCGGGGCCGATGCGCCTCACGGTGGCCAGCCTCGACCGCACCTGGACCCGTTCGGCCGCCACCTCCGAGTACAGCTTCTACGTCAACTCGACCGCGCCGCAGATCCGGCAGCTGGTGGCCGATCCGCAGTGGGGCGAGACGGTGCCGTTCAAGATCACGGCCAACCCCGACCTGCCGCCGGAGGCGCGGGTGACGGAGTACTCGGTGGAGATCTACGACGGCCGCGGCACCCGCAAGCAGACCGTCAAGCCCTCCGCCACCGGCAACGCGATCGTGCACCTCCCGCTGAACGGGCAGCTCATCACCCGCCTCTCGGTCTCCAGCACCAGCGCCAACGGCTGGGTGAGCAACCAGAACCAGTGGACCAGCCCGGTCACGGACACCACCCCCACGGTGACCTCGCAGGTCTACCCCGAGAACGACTTCGGCGGTGGCGTGGGTGTGACCGGCACCTTCTTCCTCGCCCCGAAGGTGCCGGGCGTGACGAGCTACCTGTGCACCTTCGACGGCCGCCCGCCGGTGACCGTCCCGGCCGCCGCGGACGGCACCGCCCGGCTGGACTGGGCGCCGGAGTACAGCGACCTGCAGGGGCTGAACGTCACCCCCGTGCTGGCGGACGGCCTGCAACTCGACTCGTACTACTACTCGTTCTGGGTCGCCTGACCCGCTCCGGGCCGGAGGGCCGACGGTCGGTCGGTCCTCCGGCGCGGTCAGCCCTCCGGGGTGAGGTAGTGGCGGCCCGGTATCTGTTCGAAGATCAGGTTGGTGCGGGTCTGGGCCACCGCGGGGTGGGTGGTGAGGTGGTCGACCACGAAGTCGCGCAGGCCCTCGGGGCCCGCGACGCCGACGTGGAGCAGGTAGTCGTCGGAGCCGGCCATGTGGAAGACGGCCAGCACGCCGGGGAGTTCGGGGGCGGTGGTGCGGAAGCTCTCGTTCTGCTCGCGGGTGTGCGCCCGTAGGCGGACGGAGATCATCGCCTGCAGCGGCAGGCCGATCGCGGCCGGGTCGACCTCGGTCCGGAACCCCTTGATGATGCCGCGCTCGCGGAGCGAGCGGACCCGGGCCAGGCAGGTCGAGGGGGCGATCCCGACGGCCTCGGCGAGGGCGTTGTTGGGGGTGCGGGCGTTCTCCACCAGGACCCGCAGGATCGCCTGGTCGAGCTCGTCCACGGGGCCCCGGGCGGGCTGACGATAATTCGGCACGCCCCCCAGGCTCCCGGCCCGGACGGTCGATCCGCAAGCTCCCACGGCCGGATTCCGAATATTGTTCGGATCGCTTTCGTTGGATCATCGGAAAACTCATCCTGGCTCCATGAGCAGCCCCGCCGTCACCCGGCACCCCTCGACCGGTCCCGACCCCGAGCCGGAGCTCCGCGACTTCGAGATCCCGGCCGCCGGGCTGCCCGACGCGGAGCGCCTGCGGGCGCTCGACGCGATGGACGACTACCTGACCCGCAAGCGGCAGCACCTGGTGGGCTACCAGGCGACGCAGTCGATGGCGGGCAGCGCGCTCGACCTGGCCCGGTTCATGCTGAGCAACATCAACAACCTCGGCGACCCGTTCCAGAGCGGCGGCTACAAGCCCAACACCAAGGTGGTCGAGCGCGCGGTGCTCGACTACTACGCCAAGCTCTGGCGCGCGGGCCGCCCGTACGACCGGGAGGACCCGGACTCGTACTGGGGCTACATGCTCTCGATGGGCTCCACCGAGGGGAACATGTACGCCCTGTGGAACGCCCGGGACTACCTCACCGTCCCCGGTACGCCGCAGCCCGTCGCGTTCTACTCCGAGGACACCCACTACTCCTTCGCCAAGGCCGTCCGGGTGCTCGGCGTCGCCACCTTCGCCGCCGTCGGTGCCGAGCTCTACCCGGACGAGTGCCCGCTCGGCGGCGCCTGGCCCGCCGAGGTGCCCTCGCTGGCCGGCCCCTCCGGCCACTCCTGGGACGGGCCCGGCGCGATGGACCCGCGGGCGCTCGCCGTGCTGGTCGAGTTCTTCGCCGCCAAGGGGCACCCGGTCTTCGTCAACTTCAACCTGGGCAGCACCTTCAAGGGCGCGCACGACGACGTCCGCGCCGCCGGTGAGCTCCTGCTGCCGGTGTTCGAGCGGCACGGCCTGATGGAGCGTCACCTGCCGGACGGCTCCGTCCGCCGGGGCTTCTGGATCCACGTGGACGGCGCGCTCGGCGGCGGGTACGCCCCCTTCCTGCGGATGGCGGCGGCCGACCCGGAGACGTACGGCTGGCGGCCCGAGCAGGACCTGCCGGAGTTCGACTTCGGGCTGCGGCTGCCCACCGCCGGCCACGGCGAGCTGGACTTCGTCTCCTCGATCGCGATGAGCGGCCACAAGTGGGCCGGGGTGCCGTGGCCCTGCGGGGTCTTCATGACCCGGACCAAGTACCAGCTGGAGCCGCCCACCCGGCCCGAGTACATCGGCGCGCCCGACTCCACCTTCGCCGGCTCGCGCAACGGCTTCTCCCCGCTGGTGCTCTGGGACCACCTCTCCCGGCACTCGCACCAGGACCAGGTGGACCGGATCCGGCGGTCCCAGGAGCTGGCGGGCTACCTGGAGGGCCGGCTCGGCGAGCTGGAGCGGGAGCTGGGCGCCGAGCTGTGGACGGCCCGCACGCCCGGCGCGGTGACGGTGCGGTTCCGCCGGCCCGGGCCGGAGGCGGTGGCCAAGTGGTCGCTCTCCTGCGAGAGCCTGCTCACCGCCCCCGGCGATCCGTCCTCCCGGCGGGACTACGTGCACGTCTTCCTGATGCCCTCGGTGGACCGGGCCAAGCTGGACGCCCTGCTGGCCGATCTGGCCGAGGACCCGGTCTACCGCGCGGCTGCCACGGCCGCACGGTAGACCGGCACGCCGCCTCAGGCGGGGAGCGCGTCGACGGTCGGGACCACGGTGCCGAACAGGTCGGTGACGGTCGTCAGGGCGGCGGTGTGCAGCACGGCGGCCGGGACCACCCGGCCGTCCGGGCCCGGCAGCGCCCGGGTCGCACTGGCCTCGGCGACCACGGTGGGGCGGTAGCCGAGGTTGAACGCGCCCTGGGCGGTGAAGCTGACGCACATGTGGGTCATGAACCCGGCCAGCACCAGGTCCCTGCCGTCCTCCGGGGCGACCCCGAGCCCGCGCAGCACCTGCTCCAGCCCGGTGCCGTGGAAGGCGTTCGGCACCTGCTTGACCACCACCGCCTCGCCCGCCACCGGGGCGAGCTCCGGGCTGATCGCGCCGATCTCGGCGCGGATGTCGTACGGGGTGCCCTCGCCGCCGTCGTTCACGACGTGGACCACGGGCGTGCCCAGCTCCCGGGCCCGGGCCAGCAGGCGGGCGCCGGCCGCGACGGCCTCCTCGGCGCCGTCGAGCGCCATCACGCCGGTGCGGTAGGTGTTCTGGTAGTCGATCAGGACCAGGACGGACTCGCTCAGGCGGGGCGGGGTGCTGTCCAGGCCGCTGACGTCGCGGAGGGTGGCGGAAGCGGTGGTGGTCATGGTTGATTCCTGACTTTCCGTGAGAAAAGGGGCATTCCGGGGACGCAGCTGTCCCGCTGCGTCGGTAGGTCGGTGAGTCGGTCTAGTCGGTGCGGAAGCGGCGGCGGTAGGCGGCCGGGGTGGTGGCCAGCTGGCGGCGGAACGCCCGGTGCAGGCTCTCGGCCGAACCGAAGCCGGCAGCCGAGGAGACCCGTTCCAGCGGTTCGTCGGTGCCCTCCAGCAGCCGGCGGGCGGCCTCCACCCGGGCGGCCTGCACGTAGTCGGCCGGGCTGGTGCCGGTCTGCTGCCGGAAGACCCGGGCGAAGTGACGCTCGCTCAGGCACATCCGTCCCGCCAGCGCGGCGGCGGACAGGTCCCCGTCCAGGTGGTCGGCGATCCACAGGCGCAGCTCGTCGATGTCCCGGCGGGCCGAGGCCGGCCGGGAGAGCGGCACCGAGAACTGGCTCTGGCCGCCCTGCCGCTTCAGGTACATCACCAGCTGCCGGGCCACCGCGAGCGCGACCTCCTCGCCCTGGTCCTCGGCCACCAGGGCCAGCGTGAGGTCCAGGCAGGCGCTGATCCCGGCGCCGGTCCAGATCCTCCCCCGGTCGGTCCGGACGAAGATCGGGTCCGGATCGACCGTCACCTCCGGGTGGTCGGCGGCCAGCTGGGCGGCGGTGGACCAGTGCGTGGTCGCCGTCAGCCCGTCCAGCAGCCCGGCCTCGGCCAGCACGTGCGCGCCGACGCAGACCGAGGCCACCCGTCCGGCCCGCGGCGCGGTCTCCCGCACCCAGGCCACCACCCGGGGATCGTTCAGCGCCACCGGCCCGTCGGCGGTCATCTCGACCGCCCCCGGCACCAGCAGCGTGTCCACCCGGCCCCCGACCTCGGCGAACGCCAGGTCGGTGGCCAGCCTCACCCCCGCGGAGGTCCGCACCTCGCCCGGCTCGGGCCCGGCCAGCTCGACCCGGTACCCGGCCCGCCCGGCGGTCTCCCGGTTCGCCAGCGCGAACACCTCGGCCGGGCCGGTCACGTCGAGCAGGTCGACGTCCGGGAAGACCGCGATGACGACGCGGTGCGGCGGCCGGGGAGCGTGCGGAGTGGACATGCCTCCATCCTGGGGCGGGCCGCCGATGGCGGCAATGACGATTCCCCGTCAGATCCGGACATCACGTCCGGGGTAAATCGGTGGCGACGCGGAGGCGGCGGTTGTTAGCGTGACCGCTCCGTCAGGGACGTCCAGTGGCCACGGTGGCCGGAAGGCAGGGAAGTGTATGACCCGGACCGCGCCGAGTGCGCCTCGCGGTAACGCGTAACTCCCGTTCTCCGTCGTCCTCCTGAAGGGCGGCGATCGCCGGACGGGGTTCCCCTGTCGAGGCCGCTCGGCCTGCTCTTGCTGTCAGTGAAGCCTTCTCAGCAAGGAGCACCCCGGGTGTCCAGCCACACCGTCTCCACCACCATGAAGACCGCCACCTTCGACTGCGCCTGGTGCGGTCTCACCGTCACCACCTTCGCGCCCGACGGCGCGCGGCGGAACCACTGCCCGTCCTGCCTGCAGTCCCGGCACGTCCTCGACCAGGTCGAGGGCGGCCCGAGCGAGTGCCACGGCCGGATGACGCCGATCGCCATCGCCGTCCTGCGGACCGGCGACTGGATGGTCGTCCACCGCTGCGTGCGCTGCGACGAGCTGACGTCCAATCCGGTCCGTCCGGACGACAACCAGCTGATCCTGATGCGGACGGCGGTCCGGCCGTTGGCCCAACCCCCGTTCCCGCTCGAAGCGTTCGGCGCGCTCTGAGGAGGGGACGGTCATGCCACGACGCAGCAACGCCGACCGCCGGCAGCAGCACCGCCCGCAGCGCCACAAGGACGTCCTGCACGGCCTCGGCAGCGGGCACCGGGCGCACGACTTCCGGTGCGTCTCCTGCCGCCTGGACGTCTCCCTGGACGCCCCCGGCACCGCCCACCGCAACCACTGCCCCAACTGCCTCGCCAGTCTCCACGTCGACCGCCGGATCCCCGGCGACCGCGCCTCGGACTGCCGGGGCCGGATGGAGCCCCTCGGCCTCTCCGTCCGCCCGGACGGGGAGTGGCTGATCATCCACCAGTGCCTCTCCTGCGGCGAGTTGAGCGCCAACCGGACGGCGGGCGACGACAACCCGCTGCCCCTGCTCCGCCTCGCCGTCCGCCCCCTGCGCGAGCAGGGGAGGACCGGCCTGGCACCGCTCGACCTCTGAACCGTCGCGAGGCCCGCACCGCCGCTGCGGCTGCGGTGCGGGCCTCTCCTCCCTCGGCGTCGGCCGACGAGTGGGCCGACGGCCGGTCACCGGGCGGTTCGTGGGCGCGCGGAGCGCCTTCGGCACGGTCGGACGCCGCAGATGAACTACGGCCTGCCGGAAGCGTACTGATGCCTGGTCAGGCTCGGTGAAGGTCCCGTCCCCCGGTGGTGCGGACCCCGCTGGCGGGCCGGTTCAGAGCCAGCCCTTCTGGCCGGCCTTGATGCCGGCCTCGAAGCGGCTGCTGGCGTTGAGGCGCTCCATGATCGAGGCCATGTGGCGGCGGACGGTGCGGACGGAGATGCCGAGGCGGGTGCCGGCGGCCTCGTCGGTCAGGCCGCCGCCGAGCAGGCGGAGCAGTTCGCGCTCGATGGTGGTCAGGCCGGTGGCCGGGTCCTGGGTGAGGGTGGCGCCGAGCGGGACGGCGGTGGACCAGGCCTGTTCGAAGAGGTCGACCAGGGCGGTGACGATGCCGGGCTCGGTGACGTGCAGGGCGCCGACCCGGCTGTCGGCCGGGTCGATCGGGACGATGGCCGCGGCCCGGTCGAAGATCACCAGACGGTGCGGGAGCACCGGGGCGGTCCTCACCTCGCTGCCCCGGCTGAGCAGCCAGTGCGCGTGCGCGGTGGTGTGCGGGTCGTTCCGGGTGGTGTCCTGGTAGAGCGTCCGCATGCTGACGCCGCGGGACAGCGGCTCGGTGTCGGCCACCCGGGCGGCGGCGAGGTCCTCGGGGCGGTGGCTGGCTCCGGGGTGGACGCCCAGGCACTCGAAGGTCATCCGGCGGGCGAGCAGCTCGATGCGGTGCTGGATGGCGTCCATGCCCCAGAGCCGCTCGCCCATGGCGGGCCGGGAGCCCGCGCGCTCGGCGACCATCTGGGTGAGGGCGGCCCGGGAGGCGGCGAGCTGGGCCTGACGGGCCGCCAGCTCGGCCTCCTGGCGGGCGAGCACGTCGGCCAGGCCGATCTCGGGGATGACCGCGCAGAGGGTGCCCGGCCGTTCGTTGGAGGCCCGGACCAGCATCAGGCCGGCCAGTTCGTCCAGGCAGTCGTGCACCTGGCCCGGGCTCAGCGAGCAGTCGGCGGCCAGTTCCTCGACCCCGTGGTCCGGCCGGTCGAGCATGGCTTGGTAGACGGCGACCGCGGTCGCGGTCAGGCCGAGCGCTTCGAGCATGGTTCCCCCGTACGTGGTGCGGCCCCCCGCAGCACCTGATCCGGCCACATCGTTACATCTCCTCGGCGCTGCCTCAAGGTCTGACGGGTGTGGCCTCCGCCGCAGGTGGGAGGCGGTGGGATCGGAATTGGTTCGTATGAAGTGCATTGCCACCGGGGTGAGTGTACGGGTGGGGGGGAATGGCCGAAGGTGTTTGATGTGAGCATGACTACATGGCAGCAAGTTGCGCGGCCGCTTCGTGCCGCCGAAAGCGGTTCCGGTGGCCGTGCTCCCCGGGTGAAGCTGAGGGCCTGCCGACCGGGGGACAGCCCGGGCGGCCCCGCCGGAAGGACCGTGACACCGGAGACCGCGAGGTCGAGGACCACGCGGTCGAGATCACAGGACCAGGAAGACACCGACCCATGAACCGCATCCGCCTCGCCCGTGCCGCCGCCGCCCTCGTCGCCGCCTCCGCCCTCGCGCTCTCCGTCGGCGTCGTGGGTGCCGAAGCGGCCGCCCCCGCGCCGACGGCCGCGTCGGCGCAGCTCGCCGCCGAGGCGTCCGCGCCGCAGACGGTCGTCCTGTCCCTCGACAACGCCCAGTGGGGCTAGGACCCGGGTGGACATCGTCTACGCCAGCCTGGTGCGCCAGGAGTCCGGGGAGCCGACCTCCGTCGGTGAGGCCTCGGAGCTCGTCGGGGCGCTCTGGGCCCATGCCCTCCCCGAGGACGGCATCGAGCACGCGAGCGTCCGCGTGCTGCTGGAACGGGTGGTCATCCTGTTCTTCCTGCGGCGGGCCGACCGGTTCGGCGGCAGCCCCGAGGGGCGGGTCGGCCGGCTGCTCCAGCGCTGCCACCGCGCCTCGCCGCTGATCCGCAGCCGCTACCTGCCGCCCGCCTAGCGCCGCGTGACGCCGCGTGGCGTCGCGTGACGCCGCGCCGTGCCTCGCCTCGCCTCGCCGGAGGCGCCGCGCCCTGCCTCGCCGGAGGCCTTCCCGCACCACCGGACCCGCCGCCGTGCTCCCGACCGGAGCCGCCGGGCCCTGAAGCACGCTCAGAAAGGTTGTTGCACGTGACCCGGCAACCGCTTTCGCCACGGACCTCGCCCCGCCCCTCGTCCCGTCGCCGCGCGACCGCCGCTCAGCCGCGCGTCCGTGACCACGGGCGGCGCGACGCGCGGGCCGGCCTGTCGGAGGGGACAGGCCGGCCCGGCAGCCGGTCCGAGGGGTGGGCGGCGTGATCGACGTACTCGTGGTGGACGACGACCCCTGCGCGGCGCGGATCAACGCCCGTCACGTGGCGCAGGTGCCGGGATTCCGGGTCGCGGCCGTCGCGCACAGCGCGGCGGGGGCGCTGGCCGCGGTGGAGCGCGGCGGGATCGACCTGGTCCTGCTGGACCAGCACCTGCCCGACGGGAGCGGCTGCGCGCTGACCCGGCGGCTGCGGGAGCAGGGGCGGGACCTGGACCTGATCGTGCTGTCGGCGGACCGGAGGCCGGCCTCGGTGCGGGAGGCGCTGCGGGCCGGGGTGCTGCACTACCTGCTGAAGCCGCTCGAACTGGCGGAGCTGGCAGAGAAGTTGGCGGCGTACGCCCGGCTGCGGCAGCTGCTGGCCGGTCCGCTGCTGGACCAGGCCGGGCTGGACCGCGCGCTCGGCGCGCTCCGTGCTCCGGCGGCGGCCGCGCCGTCCGCGCCGTCCGTGCTGCCCAAGGGCGTCACCGAGCGCACCGTCGAGCTGATCCGACGGATCGTCACCCAGACGGACCGGCCGGTCTCCGCCCAGGAGGTGTCGGAGCGGGCGGGGATCAGCCGGTCCACGGCGCAGCGGTACCTCAAGTTCCTGGAGCACACCCGCACGGTGAGCCTGACGCTGCGGTACGGCAGCAGCGGCCGCCCCGAGCACCTGTACTCCGGTGTCTGAGGCGGGCCGGGCGGCGCTGGCCGCGTTCGTGGCGGGGCTGTCCGTCGGGTTCGCCGGGATCCGGGTGAGTACCCGGCTGATCCGGGCCGGGGTGCGCTGGTGGCCGGGCAACGTCCGCCTCGGCGGGCTGCACGTGCACCACGTGGTGTTCGGCGTGGTGCTGATGGCGGCTGCCGGAGTCGCTGGCCTGGTCGTGCCGGACGGCGCCGGGCGGGTGGCCCTCGCGGCGGCGTTCGGGGCCGGCACCGGGCTGGTGCTGGACGAGTTCGCGCTCATCCTGCACCTGGAGGACGTGTACTGGACCGCGCGCGGGCGGGCCTCGCTGGACGCGGTCTGCGTGGCACTGGCGCTGGCCGCCCGGCCGCTGCTCGGGGCGGGCCTGGTGGGTGGTCAACTCCCTTACCTGCTCGGCTGGTTGCCGCTCGCCGTGGTCACCGTGCTCAAGGGCAAGTACTGGACCGGCCTGGCCGGCGTGTTCTGCCCGCCGCTGCTGCTCCTCGGGGCGGCCCGGCTGAGCCGGCCGGGCGCGCCCTGGGCCCGCCGGTGCTACCGGGCCCGGCCGGACAAGCGGATCCGGGCCGAGCGGCGCGAACGCACCCTGCGGGCCCCGGCGATGGCCGCCAAGGTCCGGGCCCAGGAGTGGCTGGCGGGGCGGCACGACCTGCCCGACCGGACCCCGGCGCCGGCGGCCGCCCCGGCCCACGCCCCGGCCCCGGCCCACGCCCCGGCCCCGGCCCACGCCCCGGCCCCGGCCCACACCCCGGCCCACGCCCGGGCCGCCGCCCACGTGACGACACCCCCCGCAGTACCCCGCCCCCGTGCCGCTGAGGTGCGCGGGCCCTGGCGGGGCGGCTTGACCCGACAGGAGACCTACCCGTGTTGACCCGAATCCTCCCGCCGGCCGGCCCCGCCCGGCTGCTCGCCTACGTCACCATGGTGATGAGCCTGGGACAGGGGCTGTGGATGGCGATCAGTGCCATCTACGCCGTGACCCAGGTGCACCTGACGCCCGCTCAGCTCGGCGTCAGCGTCGGGGCCTCGGCCGCCGTCGTGCTGCTGCTCAGCATCCCGCTGGGTGCGATGGCCGACCGGATCGGGCCGCGCACCGTGCAGCTCTGGTCCTTCCTGGCGCTGGCCCCGCTGACCGCCGCGCTGCTCCTGGTGGACGGCTTCTGGGCGTACCTGGCGGTCTCCGTGGTGCAGGCGATCGCCTACCGCTCGGGCAACAACGCCCGGAAGGCGATGATCGCGGCGGTGGTGCCGAAGGGCGAACGGGTCATGGTGATGGCCGCCATCCGGGCCGGGCTCAACGTCAGCATCTCGATCGGCGCCTGCCTCTCCGGCCTGGTGATCGCCTGGGGTTCCCCGACGGGCTACCACGCCGCCGTGCTGTTCACCGCGGTCTGCTTCCTGGCCACCGGTCTGCTCACCCTGCGGGAGGCGCCGGTGCCGCCGGTGCCCGCCTCGGCCGGCTCGGCCTTCGCGGTGCTGCGCGACGTCCCGTTCCTCGCCTTCACGGTGCTGGACGGACTGCTCACCATGCACACCCTGCTGCTCGAAGTAGTGCTCCCGCTCTGGGTGTTGAAGCACACCGGCGCGCCCGGCTGGATGAGCGCGGTGATCCTGCTGACCAACACCTGCTTCGTGGTGGCCTTCCAGACCAAGGTGGCCCGGGGCACCGACGACCTGCGCTCGGCGGCCCGGGCCAGCCGGCAGGGCGCCCTCTCGGTGGCGGCCGCCTGTGTGCTGTTCGCGCTGAGCGGCGGAAGCGGCTGGCCGCTCGCGGTGACGCTGCTGCTGGCCGGTGCGCTGCTGCACGCCTGGGGCGAGATCCGGCAGGCCGCGGGCAGTTGGACCATCGCCTTCGACCTCGCGCCCGACCACGCCCAGGGGCAGTACCAGGGCACCTACAAGATGGGCGCCGACATCGGCAAGACCTTCGCCCCGGCGGTGTTCGCCTGGCTGGTGCTGGAGCACGGCGCGGACGGGTGGCTCGTGCTGGGCGCCGCGTTCGCCGTGCTCGGGGCCGCCATGCCGCTGGTCGTCGCGGTCGGGGCCCGGCGTCGGCCCGCCGCCGAGCCGGCGTCCGAGCCGATTGCCGCCGGCTGACCGCCCTCCCCCACGATTCCCGTTCGACAAGGTGAAGATGATGATCTGCAACATCGCTCCGCGGAGCGTGAACCTCCAGGGCGTCTGCCGGGTGGACGACGCACACGCCTGGGCCGCCGGGGACGGCGGCATGATCCTGGCGACCGCCGACGGCGGCCGCAGCTGGCACGCCCAGGGGGAGACGGACAAGGACCTGCGGGCGGTCTGCTTCGCGGACACCCGGACCGGGTGGATCGCGGGGCGCGACGGCACCCTGCTGCACACCGTCGACGGCGGTGCGCACTGGGAGCGGCGGGAGACCGGCACCGACCGCAACCTCTACGGCGTCTCCTTCGCCCCCTCCGGCCGGGTCGGCTGGGCCGTCGGCGACAGCGGCGTCATCCTGGTCTCCGTCGACGGCGGCCGGACCTGGCGTCCGCAGTCCTTCGAGGAGACCCACTACACCCGGTGCTTCGCCCTGGACGAGCGGACCGCCTGGGTGATCGGCAAGCACGGCAGCATCCGCGCCACCACCGACGGCGGCGCCACCTGGGAGGCCCGGCCGAGCACCACCACGGTCGACCTGCGCGGCATCCACGCCGTCCCCGGCGGGGCGGTCTGGGCGGCGGGGCGGGGCGGCACCGTGCTGCGCTCCACCGACGGTGGAGCGAGCTGGGCCGCGGCCGAGACCGGGACCCACCTCGACCTGTACGGCCTGTGGGCCGCCCCGGACGGCCGCCGGGTCTACACCTCGGGCGACGACGGCGTCCTGCTGGCCTCCGAGGACGGCGGGCTGAGCTGGGCGGTGCTGCCGACCGGCACGGCCAAGGACCTCGTCGCGCTGGCCTTCGCCCCCGAGGGCGACCGGGGCTGGGCCGTCGGCGACAGCGGCACGATCCTCAACACCCGTGACTCCGGCACCGGTTGGACCCCGCAGCTGAGCGGCATCCACAAGGACCTGGTCGGCGTGCACGGCACCGGTACCTCCGCCTGGGCGGTGGGGCAGGACGGTCTGCTCGCCGTCACCGCCGACGGCGGCGCCACCTGGCAGGCCCCGGCCACCGGGACGGACGAACTGCTGTGGGGCGCACACGTCCTGACGGACCGGCGGCACGGCTGGGTGGTCGGTGCGGCCGGGACGGTGCTGGCCACCGAGGACGGCGGCGCGAGCTGGCGGCGCCAGGACTCCGGCACCGACCGGACGCTGTACGCGGTGCACTTCACCGACCGGGAGCGGGGCCGGGCCGTCGGTGCGGCCGGGACGGTGCTGGCCACCGAGGACGGCGGCGCGAGCTGGCAGCACCGGCAGGTGCCGGGGGACGAGTCGCTGTACGCGGTGGACTTCGCGGACGAGAAGCGCGGCTGGGTGGTCGGTGCGGCCGGGACGGTGCTGGTCACCGAGGACGGCGGCGCCAGCTGGCGGCGCCAGAGCACCCCGGTGACGGGCAGTCTGACGGACCTTCACGTCCTGGGCGGCGACACGGTGTGGGCGGTCGGCCGCGACGGGGCCCTGCTGCGCACCGTCGACGGCGGCGCGCACTGGGAGCGGCGCGAGAGCGGTACCGGACTCGCCCTGTGGGGCGTCTCGTTCACCGCCTCCGGCGAGCACGGCTGGGCGGTCGGCGACGGCGGCACCGTGCTGGCCACGGCGGACGGCGGTGCCACCTGGGCCCGGCAGGAGAGCGGGGTGGCCGGCAACCTCAAGGCCGTCCGGGCCGCGCCCGACGGCTCGTGGGTCCACGTGGTGGGTGACGGCTCGTCCGTGCTCACCAGCGAGGACCTGGGCGCCGGTTGGCGCAGCGGCGTCGCCTCCACCGGCCGCAACCTCTACGGCCTGCACGTCTTCGCCGAGGGCGGCCGGGGCACCGGCGGCTGGGTGGCCGGGGACGGCGGCACCCTGCTCGGCTCGCGCGGCGGCGACCGGTGGGCGCCCCGGCCGAGCGGCACCCCCGCCAACCTGTACTCCGTCTCGCCCGCCGGCCGGGACGCCGCCTGGGCGGTGGGCCGGGCCGGCACCGTCCTGGTCACCCGGGACGGCGGTGCGAGCTGGCAGCGGCAGCCCAGCGGCAGCCTCAAGGACCTGCTGGAGGTGCACGTGCGCCCGGACGGCCGCACCGGCTGGGCGGTCGGCGACGGCCCCACCGTGCTCGCCACCACCGACGGCGGTGCCACCTGGGCCCACCAGACCCTCCCCGAGCCCGACGGCGCCCTGTGGGCGGTCGACTTCGCCGACGACCGGACCGGCTGGGCCGTGGGCACCGGTGGAAAGGTCTTCGGCACCCGGGACGGCGGCGCGAGCTGGGAGCTCCAGCCCGGTGGCGTCGAGGACGACCTGATCGACGTGCACGCCGTCGACCCGCTGACCTGCTGGGCGGTGGGCCACCGCGGCACCGTGCTGCACACCCGGGACGGCGGCCGCAGCTGGCAGCGCCGGGACGCGGGCACCCGGCAGAACTTCACCGCCGTGCACTTCTCGCCCGACGGCAGGACCGGCCGCGCCGTCGGCCGCAGCGACACCGTCGCGACCACGCTCGACGGCGGCGCCAGCTGGCAGGCCGGCACCACCGGTTCGGGCGTGTCGCTCTGGAACGTCCGCGTGGTCTCCGCGCGGGAGTCGTGGATCGTCGGCGACGAGGGCACCGTCCTGTCGACCGCCGACGGTGGCACCACCTGGGACCAACACCTCTACAGCCCGGAAAAGGATGCAATCTGATGGTTCAGCACAATGAATTCCAGGACATTCCGACGACCACGCTGGCCGATGTCCTCGGCCGCGCCCAGGTCATGGACATCGGCGTCCGCCCGCTCTGGTCCGGAATGGAGCGGACGGCCGGTCCGGCATTCACCGTGAAGTGCCCGCCCGGCGACAACCTGATGCTGCACGCCGCCATTTACCGGGCCGAGCCCGGCGCGGTGATCGTGGCAGAGTCCGGCGATCTGGACTACGCGCTGGCCGGGGGCAACGTCTGCGCCGTCGCGCAGCGCCGGGGCGTGGCCGGCTTCGTCCTGGACGGGCTGATCCGCGACGTGGCCGAGGCGCGCGAGGCGGGCTTCCCGGTGTACGCCCGGGGCGTCATCCCGATCCCCGGGACCAAGGAGGGACTGGGCGAGCACGGCACCGAGGTGCGCTGCGGCGGCGTCCTGGTCGGCCCCGGGGACATCGTGGTGGCCGACGAGGAGGGTGTCGTCGTGGTGCCCGCCGCCCGCCGTGAGGAGGTGCTGGCCGCAGCCCTGGCCAAGCTCGCGAAGGAGGCCGCCGAGACCCTGGACGACTGGGAGGCGGCGCACCGCGCGAAGATCGAGAAGGCCCTGAAGGACACAGGATTCGAGGGCTGACGGATGTTTTTCCGGACACCCCGGGGAGATTTTCTCCCCGGGGTGTCCGGTGTTTTCCGGGGCGCCGTGAATTGTTGTGGGATAAATGGGCGCAACCGTGCCCGGGGGCTTTGGCGCGACTAATGTCGTACCCGTCCAGTTGCCGATGTTCGGACGTTCGGATCGAGATGACCACTGCACTGAAAGCACCTCTGGGCGCAGGCCTGCTTGAGCACGCGCGCATCCGCCCCGACCACGTCGCCCTGACCGTCGGGCGCCGGGACCACACGTACCGGGAGGCGGCCGAGACCGCCCGCCGCTGGGCCGCGCTGCTGGTCGAGACGGCCGGTGGCCGTCCGGGCCGGGTCGGGGTGTTCGCCCACCGCAGCGAGGCCTCCTACCTGGGGGTGGCCGCCGCCCTGTGCGCCGGGGCCGCCTTCGTGCCGCTGAACCGGCGGTTCCCGCTGGAGCGCACCCGCGCCATGCTGGAGCGCGCCCGGGTGGACGCGCTGATCGTGGACGCCGGTTCGCTGCCGATGCTCGGCGAGCTGCTGCGCGGCCTGCCGTACCGGCCGGTCGTGCTGCTGCCCGACGTGCTGCGCGGCGCCGCCGGCGACCTGGGCGGCGCCCGGGTGCTCGACGCGGCGGACCTCGCGGCGGCCGCGCCGCTGGAGGACCTGCCGGAGGTCGGCCCGGAGGACGTCGCCTACCTGCTCTTCACCTCGGGCAGCACCGGCACCCCCAAGGGCGTGCCGGTCACCCACGGGAACGTACGGGCCTTCCTCGACGCCAACCAGGCCCGCTACCGCCTCACCCCCGCGGACCGGCTGACCCAGACCTTCGACCAGACCTTCGACCTCTCGGTCTTCGACCTGTTCATGGCCTGGGAGCACGGCGCCCGGCTCTGCGGGATGGACCCGATCGAGCTGCTGGCCCCGTACAAGTACCTGGAGCGCAACGAGATCTCGGTCTGGTTCTCGGTGCCCTCGGTGGGGGCGATGCTGCGCAAGCGCGGCTCGCTCAGGCCGGGCTCCATGCCGACGCTGCGCTGGAGCCTGTTCTGCGGCGAGGCGCTGCCGCGCGCGACGGCCGAGGCCTGGCAGGCCGCCGCTCCGCACTCGGTGGTGGAGAACCTCTACGGCCCGACCGAGCTCACCATCGCCTGCACCGCCTACCGCTGGGACCCGGAGCGCAGCCCGGCCGAGTGCGTGCACGAGAACGTGCCGATCGGCCGCCCGTACCCCGGCCTGCACGCGCTGGTGGTGGACGAGGTGCTGGCCCCGGTGCCCGAGGGCGAGGCCGGCGAGCTGTGCGTGGCGGGCCCGCAGACCACGCCGGGCTACTGGCAGGCTCCGGACCTGACCGCCGAGCGCTGGTTCGAGCGGGCGGGGCGGCGCTACTACCGCACCGGTGACCTGGTCCGGCTCCAGGGCGAGGACTACGTCTGCCTGGGACGCAACGACCAGCAGGTCAAGGTCGGCGGCTACCGGATCGAGCTCGGCGAGATCGAGGCCGTGCTGCGCCGGGCGGGCGCCGTCGAGGCGGTGGCCCTGCTCTGGCCGGACGAGGAGACCATCACCGCCGTCGTCTCCGGCGCCGGGGACACCGACGCGCTGGCCGCGGAGTGCGCGGACCGGCTGCCCGGGTACATGGTGCCGCGCTCGGTGCGGGCCATCGAGCAGATGCCGGTGAACGGCAACGGCAAGGTCGACCGGGCGGCGCTGCGCCACTGGCTCGACGAGCGGCAGGACGCCGTCGGCCGGGCCCGGGTCTGACCCCGGCCGCGACGGGCCACAACGAGCACATCCAGGAGGGGAATTCATGAGCAGCGTCGAGCACTTCGTCGCGCGCACCCTCGGCATCGCCGAGGAGCTCGTCACCGACGAGCTGGAGTACCAGTCGATCCGGGAGTGGGACTCCCTGGGCCACGTCACGCTGATGGTGGCGCTGGAGCAGGAGTACGGCGTCACGGTGGACGACGACTGGACGCTGGCCCTGCGCAGCGTCGGCTCGATCCGCGCCTTCGTGGCCGGCGGCGAGCCGGAGCCGGCTGCCGAGGACGCCGCGACGGAAGAGCGGCACACCGTGCACCGCGGCCTGGAGGGCGTGAGCTTCGACCGGACCGCCGTCACCCGCATCGACGGCGCGGCCGGGGTGCTCGAGTACCGCGGCTACGGCATCCACGACCTGGCCGAGCGCGCCTCGTACGAGGAGGTGGCCTACCTGCTGGTGCACGGCGAGCTGCCCGAGGCCGTCGAACTGGAGCTGTTCGCCAAGGAGTTGGCGGCCGCCCGGCAGCTGCCCGGGCCGGTGCTGGAGCTGGCCCGCACGCTGGCCCACGCGCACCCGATGGAGGCGCTGCGGACCTGCGTCTCGGCGCTCGGCGCCTTCGGCCCGCGGCGGCCGGCCGGCACGGACGAGAGCCTGGCGGAGGCCCGCGCGGCCGGGATCGAGCTGATCGCCCGCATCCCGATGATCGTCGCGGCCCACCACGCCTACCGCTCGGGCCGCGAACCCCTGCTGCCGGACGGGGAGTTGTCGTACCCGGAGGCCTTCCTGACCGCGCTGCTCGGCGAGCGGCCGAGCCCGGCCGCCGTCCGCTTCGTCAACAAGGGCTTCATCGTCCACGCCGACCACAGCTCCAACGCCTCGGCGTTCACCGCCCGGGTCGCGATCGGCAGCCGCTCCGGCATGACGGCCGCGCTCACCGCCGCCGTCGCGGTCTTCGCGGGCTCGGTGCACGGCGGCGCGGCCGAGCGGGTGGTCGGCCTGATCGACCGGGTCGGCAGCCCGGAGAACGCCGAGGCGTACGTGGCCGACCTGCACGACCGGGGCGAGCCGGTGATGGGCTTCGGCCACCGGGTGTACCGCACCGAGGACCCGAGGGTGCGTCATCTGCGCTCCACCGTGGTCGAGTTGAGCGAGGAGCGCGGCGACAGCCGGGGTCTGGAGATCCTGGACGCGGTGGCCGCCGCGATGGGCCCGCGCGGCCGCCACGGCGTGGCCGCCAACGTCGACCTGTACGCCGGGCTCGCCTACCGCCTGATGGGCCTGCCGGACGACCTGGCCGTGCCGCTCTTCGTGGTCGGCCGCACCGCCGGCTGGGTGGCCCAGGCGCTGGAGCAGCAGGCCAACAACGTGCTGATCCGCCCGCTGCTCGACTACGTCGGCCCGCAGGGCCGGGCGTATCCGGGGGCGGCCCGATGACCGTCGACCTTCCGGACTTCGCGCGGCGTGCCGGGTTCGAGCTCGGCGCCGTGCCCTACACCGGCCGGGTGCTGCTCGAACAGCTGCTCAGGGCAGGGGAGTCGGAGCGGGCCGCGCTGCTCGGCGAGCGGCTCGCCCGGGGCGAGGAGCCCGGCCTGGAGCTGCCCTTCCGACCGGCCCGGATCCTGGTGCAGGACTACACCGGCATCCCGCTGCTCACCGACCTGGCCGCGCTGCGCAGCCGGGTCGACCGGCCCGGCCGGGTCAATCCCGCGCTGCCGGTCGACGTGGTGGTGGACCACTCGGTGCAGGCCGACCGGGCGGGCGGCCCGGACGCGCTGGCCCGCAACGAGGCGCTGGAACTGAGCCGCAATCAGGAGCGGTTCGCCTTCCTCAAGTGGGCCGAGCAGGCCTTCGACGGGCTCCGGGTGACCGAGCCCGGCCGGGGCATCGTGCACCAGGTCAACCTGGAGCGGCTGGCCACCGTGGTCGCCGAGGGCCCGGACGGGCAGCTGTACCCCGACACCGTGATCGGCACCGACAGCCACACCACCATGGTGAACGGCCTCGGGGTGCTCGGCTGGGGCGTCGGCGGCCTGGAGGCCGAGGCGCTGATGCTGGGCCTGGCCCAGCCGATCCGGATCCCCGCCGTGGTCGGCGTACGGCTCACCGGGCAGGTGCGGCCGGGGACTTCGGCCACCGACGTGGTGCTGGCGCTGACCGAGCGGCTGCGCCGCGAGGGCGTGACCGGCCTGATGCTGGAGTTCACCGGCCCGTCGGTGGCCGCGCTGAGCGCCCCCGACCGCTGCACCATCGCCAACATGGCGCCCGAGTACGGCGCGATGACCGCGTACTTCCCGGTCGACCGGGAGACGCTGGACTACCTGCGGCGCACCGGCCGCGGCGCGGAGCACGTCGAGCGGGTGGAGCGGTACTGCCGCGCACAGCGGCTGTTCCGCGAGGAGGCCGAGCCGCGGTTCGGCCGGGTGGTCGAGTTCGACCTCGGCGAGGTCGGTCCCGCGCTGGCCGGGCCGAGCCGCCCGGACCAGCGGATCTCGCTGGGCGGTCTGCCCGGTTCGTTCGCGGCCCTGCACCAGGGGCCGTACCGGACCTCGGGCGAGGTCACCGACGGGGACGTGGTGATCGCCGCGATCACCTCCTGCACCTCGACCTCCAACCCGCGGGCGATGCTGGCCGCCGGGCTGCTGGCCCGCCGCGCCGTGGAGCGCGGCCTGACCGTGCCCGGGCACGTCAAGACCAGCCTCTCGCCCGGCTCCCGGGCCGTCACCCGCTACCTGCGCGCCAGCGGCCTGCTGGCCGATCTGGAGCGCCTGGGCTTCCACGTCGCCGGCTACGGCTGCATGACCTGCAACGGCGGCAGCGGCCCGCTCAACGAGGGCGTGGGCACGGCGGTCGACGAGGCGGCCCTGACCGTGGCCGCCGTGCTGAGCGGCAACCGCAACTTCGAGGGCCGGGTGCACGGGCAGGTGCGCGCGGGCTACCTGGCCTCCCCGGCCCTGGTGGTCGCGCTGGCCCTGGCCGGGAGCGTACGGGTGGACCTGGAGTCCGAGCCGCTGGGCACCGACCGCGAGGGCGCCCCGGTGCACCTGCGGGACCTCTGGCCCGATGACGAGGAACTGCGTTCCCTGGAGGAGGAGTTCGCCACCGTCGAGGTGTTCACCGAGCCGGAGCCGGCCGGTGCCGCCTGGCAGGCGATCGCCGCCCCGGAGGGCGAGGTCTTCGCCTGGGACGAGCGCTCCGGCTACCTGCGGCTGCCCGCCTACGTCGACCCGGCGGCCCCGCTCGGAACGCTGCGCGGCGCCCGCGCGCTGCTGGCGCTCGGCGACGACGTCTCGACCGACCACATCTCGCCGGTCGGCGCCATCGCGCCCGACTCCCCGGCCGGCCGCTACCTGAGCGGCCTGGGCGAGCGGGAGTTCAACTCCTTCGGCGCGCGGCGCGGCAACCACGAGGTGATGGCCCGGGGCGCGTTCGGCAACCCCAGGCTGCGCAACCACCTGGTCGGCGAGGGCGACAGCGGCGGCACCACGCTGCACCTGCCCGGCGGCGAGCGGCTGCCGGTCTACGAGGCGGCCGAGCGCTACCGGGCCGAGGGCACCCCGCTGATCGTGCTCGCCGGGCGCAACTACGGCATGGGCTCCTCCCGCGACTGGGCGGCCAAGGGCCCCTGGATGCTGGGCGTGCGGGCCGTGCTGGCCGAGGGCTTCGAGCGGATCCACCGCGCCAACCTGTGCGCGATGGGCATCCTGCCGCTGCTGCTGCCCGAGGGCTGGGCCGCACTCGGCCTGACCGGACGGGAGGAGTACGAGCTGGAGCTGGACGGGGTGCGGGAGAGCGGCGAGGCGCGGCTGACCGCCGCCGGACGGAGCGTCACCCTGCGGGCCGACGTGCGTTCGGCCGGGGAGTGGGAGGTGCTGCTCGCGGGCGGCACCCTGCCCCACCTGCTGGAGCGGCTGCGGGCGGAGGAGGCCCGGTGAACGCGCACGTGCTCGACCGGCTCGGCCTGCGGGCGGCGGCTGCCGCCGACGCGCTCGCGGCCGGGGCCAAGACCTTCCAGCCGGTGCACGTCGGCACCCACGACGTGCCGATCGGCACCGTGCTGGCCGCCCTGCGGGAGGATCCGTCCCTGCTGCCTCCGCGCACCGGCCACCTGGGCAACTGGGCCGACATCGCGGCCGGCCGCTCCGGCCCGATGGACTTCAACACCGCGATCTGCGGCGCCGGTTACGGCTATCCGCTGATCTACGGCTTCACCCGCACCGAGGCCGAGACCGAGGGCGGCGACGAGGCCTACCAGCCCGGCTCGGTGATCGAGCGGGGCGAGCGGGAGACCCTCGCCCTGTACACCTGGGACGGCACCGGCTTCGCCCGGCGCGACCGCTCCCGCCCGCTGTTCTGCCCGCTGGTGCAGGCCGAGGTGGACGGTGAGCTGGTGCCGCTGGTCGAGGTGCACTGGCGGCGGATGCTGGAACTGCCCGGCTACCGCTTCAAGCAGTGGGCCGCCGCCCTGGTGGAGAACGCGCCGCTGGTGGTCGACATGCTCACCCTGCTCCTGGAGCAGGCGGCGGCCCAGGGCCGGAACCAGGCCTTCGCCGAGCTGATCAGCCAGGCCGTCCGGCTGGACGGCGAGGTGGCCCGCTGCGACCTGGTCCCCGACGGCACCGGCTACCTGCTCGACGGCCACCGCTTCCCCTCCGCCCGTGCGCTGGCCGAGGCGGTGCTGCTGACCGTCCGCGCGCTGGTCGAGCCGCGGGAGTTCTTCGCGCGGATCGGCGAACTGCCGCCGGTCCTCCCGGTGATGTCGCTCCAACTGACCAACGTGCTGTTCGGGATGCTGGACATGCACCACCCGGACGCACCGGCCGGAGCGCCGGAGCGCCCGTTCATCACCCACCTGCACTGGGGGGCCCGGGCGATGGCCGGCTGCCCGCCGCGCCGCGGCGGCTACTTCTCGCGCCGCTCCACCGTGCGCTCGCTGCGGGCCATCACCGACCCGCTGGTGCGCCACTTCGAGCAGGCCTCCCCGCTGGCCTTCGTCCTGCTGCCCGCCCAGGCGTTCATGCTCTGCCCGCCCAGCACCTCGCCGGGCGACGCCGAGCTGCTGGCCGGCCTGTTCCACCGGGTGCGGGCGGCCGGACCGGACGACGCGTACGGGACGACGCTGGGCTGGCTGGACGGGCACGGCGAGCGGCTGTCGGACTACCTGCGCGGCCGCTTCCGCGGCGGCAGCGGGGTGCCGGCCGACGGCGCGCACCGCGAGCCGGCCGTACCGGTCGAGCCGGAGGGCTTCCACGAGCTGACGTTCCGCCAGGCCTGCGGCGCCGTCGCCGCGTTCGAGGAGGTGTGGGGGTGAGGTTCCGTCAGTACGGGATCGTCGTCCCGCTCAAGGAGGCCTTCGCCAGCAACACCGGTGTCATCACCGAGGTCCGCCAGAGCGTGGTCGAGCTGAGCTGGCAGGGGCTGACCGGGTACGGCACCGCGCGCGGGGCGGACCCGGACGAACTGGCGGCCTGCGCGCCGCTGCTCGAGGACGCCTCGCCGTACGGACTGCGGCAGCTGCTCGGGCGGCTCGCCTCGGCGGGCATCGGCCCGGCGGCGGCCTCCGCCGTCGACCTGGCCCTGCACGACCTGCTCGGCAAGGCCTGCGGCCAGCCGCTGCACCGGATCCTCGGGCTGGACGGGCTGCCCGTGCCGCCCACCGCGCTCTCCATCGGGGCCTGCCCGGACGAGGAACTGATCGCCAAGGGAAGGGAGTTGGCCGACTGGCCGGTCCTCAAGCTGAAGTTCACCCCGGAGGACGACGGCAGCCGGGCCGGGCTGCTGCGATCGGTCTACGCCGGGCGCATCCGGGTGGACGGCAACGGCTCCTGGGAGCCCGACCAGGCCCTGCGGGTCGCCCGCGAGCTGCACCGGCACGGCGTCGAGCTGCTCGAACAGCCGGTCGCACCCGGCCGGTTGGACGATCTGGGGTGGGTGCACGAGCGCTCGCCGGTGCCGGTCTTCGCCGACGAGGACTGCACCGGGCCCGAGTCCGTGCCGGCGCTGCGCGGCCGGGTGCGCGGGGTCAACCTCAAGCTGGTCAAGTGCGGCGGTCTGGAGCGCGCCCGCGAGGCGATCGTCCTGGCCCGGGCCTGCGGTCTCCAGGTGATGCTCGGCTGCAAGGTCGAGAGCAGCCTCGGTGTCACCGCGATGGCCCAGCTGGCACCGCTGGCCGACCACCTCGACCTCGACGGACCGGTCGGCCTGGCGGCCGACCCGTTCGACGGCCTCGGCATCGACCGCGGCACGCTCACCATTCCCGGGGCGCCCGGCCTCGGCGTCGCCCCCGACCCGATGTTCCACCGAGAAGACGGAGAAGACCGACATGGCTGACACCACGCTGCGCTGCGCCGTACTGGACGACTTCCAGGCGGTCGCCACCACCGTCGCCGACTGGAGCCCGCTGGCCGGGCGGGTGGAGGTCACCAGCTTCACCGAGCACTTCGGCAGTGAGGACGAACTCGCCGACGCGCTGGCCGACTTCGACATCGTCGTGACCCTGCGCGAGCGGGTTCCGTTCCCCGCCCCGCTGCTCGACCGGCTGCCGCGGCTGCGGCTGCTGATCGCCTCCGGGATGCGCAACTCGGTGATCGACTACGCCGCGGCCGAGCGCAACGGCGTCACGGTCTGCGGCACGGCCAGCTCCTCGACCCCGCCGGTCGAGCTGACCTGGGCGCTGCTGCTCGGCCTGGCCCGGGGCATCGTGACCGAGGCGACCGGGCTGCGCGAGGGCGGGCCCTGGCAGCGGACCGTCGGGGCCGACCTGCACGGCAAGCGCCTCGGGCTGCTGGGCCTCGGCAAGATCGGCTCCAAGGTCGCGCAGGTGGCACTGGCCTTCGGCATGGAGGTGGTCGCCTGGAGCCAGAACCTGACGGCCGAGCGGGCCGCCGAGGTCGGCGTCCAGCTGGCCTCCTCCAAGGAGGAGCTGCTGGCCACCAGCGACTTCGTCTCGCTCCACCTGGTGCTCGGCGAGCGCACCCGCGGCCTGCTCGGCGCCGCCGAGCTGGCCCTGCTCAAGCCGACCGCGTACCTGGTGAACACCTCGCGCGCCGGTCTGATCGACCAGGACGCGCTGCTCGCCGCCCTGCACGCGGGCGGCATCGCGGGCGCGGGCGTGGACGTGTACGACGTCGAGCCGCTGCCGGCCGGCCACCCGCTGCGCACCGCGCCGCGCCTGCTGGCCACCCCGCACCTCGGCTACGTCTCCGAGCTCAACTACCGCACCTACTACGGCGAGGCCGTCGCGGACATCGAGGCCTGGCTGGACGGTGCCCCCGTCCGCCTCCTCGGCTGAACCACCCCCGCCGAACCACCTGCGCCGTCCCGCTCGGCGCCACCCTCCCAGACTTCCGCATTGGAGTACCCACCGGTGAGCCAGAACCGCCGCATGATGAAGCTCGGCGCCTTCCTCCCCGCCCCCGGCCACCACGTCGCCGCCTGGCGCCACCCGAACGCCCGGCCGGACGGCGGCCTGGACTTCGACTACTACTGCTCGCTGGCCAAGGCGGCCGAGCGCGGCAAGTTCGACATGATCTTCCTCTCCGACGGCGCGGGCGTGCGCACCAAGTACAAGGACGCCGACGAGCTCAGCCGCCAGGGCCGGATGGTCCACTTCGAGCCGCTCACCCTGCTCTCCGCGCTGGCCGTGCACACCGAGCACATCGGACTCACCGCCACCGCCTCCACCACGTACAACGCGCCGTTCACGGTGGCCCGTCAGTTCGCCTCGCTGGACCACCTGAGCGCCGGCCGCTCCGGCTGGAACGTCGTCACCTCCGCCACCGACGCCGAGGCGCGCAACTTCAACCTGGACCGGCAGCCCGAGCACGCCGCCCGCTACCACCGCGCCCGGGAGTTCATGGAGGTGGTCACCGGCCTCTGGGACAGCTGGGAGGACGACGCCTTCCTCTACGACAAGGAGTCCGGCCGCTTCTTCGACCCGGAGAAGCTGCACATCCTCGGCCACCGGGGCGAGCACTTCTCCGTGCGCGGCCCGCTCAACGTGGCCCGGCCGCCGCAGGGCCACCCGGTGATCGTCCAGGCCGGATCCTCCGCCGACGGCCAGGACTTCGCCGCCCGGTGGGCCGAGGTGGTCTTCACCGTGCAGCAGACCCTGGAGCAGGCCCAGACCCACTACCGCGGCCTCAAGGCGCAGGTCGCCGCGCACGGCCGCGACCCCGAGCACGTGAAGATCATGCCCGGTGCCTTCATCGTGGTCGGCCGCACCCAGGCCGAGGCCGAGGACAAGTACGCCACCCTCCAGGCCCTGGTCGACCCGGTGGTGGGCCTCGGGATGCTCTCGTACCAGCTCGGCATGGTCGACCTCTCCGGCTACCCGCTGGACGGTCCGCTGCCCGAACTGCCCGCGGTGGAGGGGAGCGCGGGCAAGCAGGCGGTGCTCTACGAGCAGGCCCGCCGACAGGGCCTGACGATCCGTGAGCTCTACCTGTCCGTCGCCGCCGGGCGCGGCCACCGCTTCCTGCTCGGGACCCCGGAGGTGATCGCCGACCAGCTGGAGGAGTGGTTCCTGAACGAGGCCGCCGACGGCTTCAACATCATGCCGGACTACCTGCCGGACGGCCTGGACGCGATCGTCGACCTGCTCGTCCCCGAGCTCCAGCGGCGCGGCCTGGTCCGCCGCGAGTACGAGGGCCGCACCCTGCGCGACCACCTCGGCCTGCCCCGGCCCGACTTCTCCTCCTCGGTGGTGACGGCGTGACCGGCGTCGACTCCACCGCCCTGCGCTCGGTGCTGCGTTCGCACGCGGCCGGTGTCGCGGTGCTCACCGCCGCCGGGCCGGACGGCCGCCCGGCCGGGGTCACGGTGACCTCGTTCAGCTCGCTCAGCGCCAGCCCGGCACTGGTGTCCGTCTCGCTCGCCGAGACCTCCGGCACCTGGCAGCTGATCAAGGACTGCGACTGGTTCGGCATCCAGCTGCTCGGTGCCCACCAGGCCGAGCTGGCGATGCGCTTCGCCACCCCCGGGGCCGACCGGTTCGCCGCGCCCACCGCCTGGCGGCGCGGCCCGCACGGGGTGCCGCTGCTCGACGACTGCCTCGCCTGGCTGGTCTGCTCCCCGTACCACCAGGTCAAGTTGGGCGACCACCACCTGCTCGCGGGCGCCGTCGAGCAGGTCGAGCACGGCCTCCCGGGCGAGAGCCTGGTGCACGTGCACGGCGCCCTGCGTCCCGTCCTGACCGCCACCCCTTCGAGGATCTGACCCATGCCCAGGACCCTGGTCCTCTCCCGCCAGCCGCTCGCCTCCCGCCCGCTCCAGGACTGGCTGGACGACACCGCCGAAGGCGTCGTGCTGGTCACCACCGCCAAGGCGGTCGCCGGTACCGAGGCCGGGCTCGCCGAGCACTTCCCGCTGCACCGCCTGGTGCCCGACTACCACGGCTGGTCCACCGAGCAGTACGCCGAGGAGGCCGCCCGCGCCTTCGGGGCCGAGCTGATCGCCAGCACCAGCGAGAGCGACGTGCTGCGGGCCGCCCGGCTGCGCGAGCGGCTCGG
The DNA here is from genome assembly GCF_053596675.1 of Kitasatospora sp. NPDC001664. Classification (NCBI taxonomy): domain Bacteria; kingdom Bacillati; phylum Actinomycetota; class Actinomycetes; order Kitasatosporales; family Streptomycetaceae; genus Kitasatospora; species Kitasatospora sp. NPDC001664. The sequence goes on along the minus strand of NZ_JBSFGS010000008.1, from coordinate 70,069 downwards.
GCTGCCCGGCCAGGGCGTGGCCTCCGCCACGGCCTACCGGGACAAGCTGGTGATGAAGCGGCTGGCCGCCGGGGCCGGGATCGCCGTTCCCGCCCACGCCCCCGTCGACAGCCCGCAGGACCTCTGGGCCTTCGTCGAGCACCACGGCCTGCCGGCCGTGGTCAAGCCGCGCCTGGGCGCCGGCGCGGAGGGCGTCGCCATCCTGCGCGAGGCGGCGGACGTGACCGCCTTCCTCGCCCGCGAGCGCGAGTCCGAGGTGCCGTACCTGCCCGGGCAGTGGATGGCGGAGTCCTTCGTGGCCGGCGAGTTCTTCCACGTGGACGGCATCATGCGGGACGGCCGCGTGGTGCACGCCTGGCCCGGCCAGTACAGCGGCGGCCTGGCCGAGCGCATCCGCGACCAACTGCACGTCGGCAGCGTGCTGTTGGGGCCCGAGGACGAGCGCACGGCGGTGCTGCTCGCGGCGGCCGACGCGGTGGTCTCGGCCCTGCCCGCCGCACCGCTGCCGCTCGCCTTCCACCTGGAGCTCTGGATCGACGCGAGCGGCACCCCCGTGCTGTGCGAGATCGCCAGCCGGGCGGGCGGCGCACTGATCGCCGAGGCGTACGAGACGGCCTTCGGCGTGCAGTTGGCCCGGGAGGGACTACGGGCCCAGTGCGGCGCCGCACTCGTGCTGGACGAGCAGCCCGCGCGGCCGGCGGTCGCCGTCGGCTGGGTCCTGCTCCCGCCGGGGCACGGCAGCTTCGTGCCGCCCGCCGGGCCGTGCCCGGTGCCCGGTGCCGAGCTGACCCTGCTGATCGAACCCGGCGCCGAACGGCGCGGCGTGGAGCACGTCTCCGACGCCGCCGCCCAGCTCTTCGTCCGTGCCGGGACCGCCGACCTGGTCCGCGAGCGGCTCGCCGCGGCCATCGAGTGGTGGCACGAGCACGCCGCCTGGCACTGACCTCCCTCCTGCCCTTCCCTTCCAGCTGCTGAGGAGCACCTGATGTCCGAGCACGTCCTGATCGTCGGCCCCGGCCGTGACTTCCCGGCCCGCCTGCGCGCGGCCGGGCCCGGCACCGAGACCACCGTCATCTGCCAGGTCGAGTACCTCGCCAAGGTCCGCGAGCCCGGCGCCAACGCCCGGGTGCTCGGCGCCCGCGGCGACGACCCCGCGGAGTGGGTGGCCCTGGCCGCCGCCGCCCACGCGCGGCACCCCTTCACCCGGATCGCCACCTTCGGCGAGCGCGACCAGGACCACTACGCCGCCATCGGCCAGGCCCTGGGCCTGGCCGCGCACACCCCCGAGACCGTCGAGCTGGTGCACGACAAGGGCCGGATGCGCGAGCGGCTGCGCGCGGCCGGGATCGACTCCACCGCCAGCGCCCGGGCCACCGACGTCGACGGCCTGCTCGCCTTCGTCCGCGAGCACGGCCTGCCCTGCGTGGTGAAGCCGGTCGCCAGCTCCGGCAGCGCCGGCGTCACCAAGGTCACGACGGAGGACGGGCTCGCCGGGGCCTTCGAGCGGGCCGACGGCAGCTACCTCGGGCTCGGCCACAGCGGCGTGCTGGTCGAGGAGTACCTGGAGGGCACCCAGTACAGCGTCGAGGCCTTCTCCGAGGACGGCGAGCACCAGGTGGTCGGGATCACCCTCAAGTACTCCGACCCGGTGGGCTTCGTCGAGCTCGGGCACGTCTCGCCCGCCCCGCTGACGGACGGTCAGGCCGAGGAGGTCCACGCCTACGTCGGCCGGGTGCTCGACGCCCTCGGCATCGCCGCCGGCCCCACCCACAGCGAGGTCGTGCTGACCGCGAAGGGCCCGCGGCTGATCGAGACCCACGTGCGGATGGGCGGCGACCAGATCCCGCTGATCACCCTGGAGGCGACCGGCGTCGACATCGACGACTGCGCCGTGCGCCAGACCCTCGGCGAGCCGGTCCTGCCGGCCATCCGCGCCGCCCTCGCCTCCGCCGCCGGGCGGCCCAGCTCGGCCATCTGGTTCGGCGCGCTCGACACCACCGGCGTCCTGGAGACCGTGTCCGGCCTGGACGAGGCCCGCGCCCTCCCCGGCGTGACCGAGGCCGCCGCGCTGGTCAAGCCGGGCGCGACCGTCGGCGGCCTCCAGCACTCCGAATCCCGCGTCGCCTACGCCCGCGCCCTCGCCCCCACCCCCGACGAGGCCGTCGCCGCCGCCCGCGCGGCCGTCGCCCGCCTGGAGTTCACCGTCCGCGCCCGCTGCACGGCCGCCACCACGGTCTGACCGGGGCAGCCCGTGCTGACGGTCCGGCAGCCGGCTCAGGTGCCCGGGAGGATGCGGCGCGTCTCGTAGGCCCACATCGCGATCTCGACCCGATTGCGGGCGCCGAGCTTGGCCATCAGGCTGGCCAGGTGCGTCTTCACCGTGCTGAGGCTGATGTGCAGGGCATCGGCGATCTCGGTGTTGGTCAGGCCGCGGGCGACGGCGAGGAGGACCTGTTCCTCGCGGGCGGTGACGGGGGAGACCGGCTGGGCCGCGGGCCGGCCGGCGGGCAGGTCCGCGAAGGCCCGGAGCAGACGGATGGTGACGCTGGGCGCGATCAGCGCCTCACCGCCGGACGCCGACCGTACGGCCTGGGCCAGCAGGTCCGGCCCGGTGTCCTTGAGGAGGAACCCGCGGGCGCCGGCCCGCAGCGCGCCGTAGACGTACTCGTCGAGGTCGAAGGTGGTGATGACGACCACGGCCAGCGGGTCGGCGACGCCCGGGCCGGCGACCAGCCGGGTCGCCTCCAGCCCGTCGACCACGGGCATGCGGATGTCGAACAGGCAGACGTCGGGGCGCAGTTCGCGGGCCAGGCGGACCGCCTCCCGTCCGTCGGCGGCCTCGCCGACCACCTCGATGCCGGGCTGGGCGTTCAGCAGGATCCACAGCCCGGTGCGGATGATGGTCTGGTCGTCAGCGACGAGGACGCGGATGGACACCGCCGTCGGTCCTCCCTCTCGGCAGCTCGGCTTCGACCTGCCAGCCCCGGTCGGCGCCGGGGCCGGCTCGTAGTGTGCCACCGAGCAGGGCGGCGCGCTCGCGCAGCCCGGTGAGTCCGTACCCGTCGCGGCCCCGGCCGGTGCGCCGGCCGTCGTCGCGCACGCTCACCCGTACCGCGTGCCGTTCCGCGACGACCCGGACGACCACCTCGGTCGCGTCGGCCGCGTGGCGCAGCGCGTTGGTCACCGACTCCTGCACGATCCGGTAGACGGCGGCGTCCACGGCCGGGGGCAGCGTGCCCAGTTCGCCGTCGAGCCCCAGGTCGACCCGGAGGCGGCCGCCCGGGGTGCGCACCAGGCGCTCCAGGTCCGCGACCCCGGCGGGCGGCGTGAGTTCGGCTCCGGCCCCGCGGTCGCGCAGCGCGGCGACCATGGCCCGCATCTCCTCCAGCGTGCGCGCCCCTTCCTCCTCGACCCCCTCCAGCGCCTGGACGGCGGCGGACGGGTCGGTGCCGGCGAGCACCCGGCCCGCCTGGGCGAGGATCACCATGGCCGAGACGTGGTGGGCCACCGTGTCGTGCAGTTCCCGGGCGAGCTGCTCGCGCTCGCGGGACCGCAGCTGCTCCAACTGCCGCGCACGAGCGGTCACTTGGAAGCGCACCGCAGCCCCGAGCAGACCGGGCAGCCACAGGAAGACGAAGCCCCCGACCTGCTCGGCGGCCGGGGTCCCGTCCACGGAGGCCGCCAGCGCGAAGGCCGTGAGGATCACCGTGCCGCCCAGCACGATCTCCCGTCCCGACCCCCACCGGAGCAGCGCGTACACCAGCACCAGCACGACCACGCTGCTGTCCAGGCCGACCGGCTCGCGCGGTGCGGCGATCAGCGAGACCAGCTGGAGCACGATCACCGAGCCGAACGCCAGCAGGACGGTCGCCAGCGGGTGGGTCCGGCGCCACAGGGCCAGCAGGCACAGCCCCGCGGCGGACACCACCGCCACCGGCCGCCACACGAGGTCCTCGCGCAGGGCGCCCTCCAGCGCCACGGCAGCCAGGCCCGCGGCGAGCAGCGCCCAGTCCCGCCGCACCCGGGCGGGCGGGTCGGGCGGCCGGGGCTCGGTCCACAGGGTTCGCAGCTCGTCTCGCAGCACGGTCCCAAGCCTCGGGGACCGCGCCGCTCCGCGCATCGGCCGAAAGGACGGGTCCTCACCCGGCCCCGGGGCCGACTCATCCGCGGCCCGTGGGTCGATGCCGCCGCGCCCCGTGACGACGAACCTCGGCATCGGGCGGCCGCGCAAGGACGGCCGACGCGGTGGTTGGAGGACCCGATGCTCTCAAGAGCCCTGCTGCGCCTGGGCGCAGGCGCAGCCCGCCGTCCCTGGCGGGTGATCGCGGCCTGGCTGGCGGCCGCCACGCTCGCCGTCCTCGCCGCCGTCGCCTTCGGCGGGCGGAACGCGGACGCGATGACCGCTCCGGGTCTGGACTCCCAGCGGGCCGCGCAACTGATCGAGCGGGCCGGCACCGGCCAGGAGGGGATGACCGCCCAAGTGGTCGTCACCCCCCTCGACGGCACCGCGACCTTCTTCGACCACGACGGTGCGCGCACCGCCCTCACGCGGCTGCGGACCGAGGTGCAGCGCCTGCCGCACGTGCTCTGCACGGGCGACCCGGTGGGGGCGCTCGACGCGGGCGGGGACACCGCCGTGCGCGGCGGCCTCGTCTCGGCCGACGGGCGGATCGCGGTCGTCCGGGTGCAGTACCCCGACCAGAGCCGGCTGTCGTCCGAGGACCTCGACGCCCTGGTCGGCCTCGGCGACCGGCTGCGCGCCGAACTGCCGCTGCGCATCGAGATGGGCGGGAGCCTCTTCTACGCCTTCTCCGAACCCGACGGCGGCGCCAGCGAGTTGATCGGCCTCCTCGCCGCGGCCGCGATCCTCTTCCTGGCCTTCGGGTCGCTCGTCGCCGCCGCGCTGCCGATCGGCATGGCGGTCTTCGGACTGACCGTCGGGGTCGCCACGATGACGGTGCTGGCGGGGGTGACGGACGTCCCGACCTTCGCCCCGGTCCTGGGCAGCATGGTCGGGCTCGGCGTGGGCATCGACTACGCGCTCTTCGTGCTCGCCAGGCACCGGGAGCACCTCGCGGGCGGGCTCGACCCCCGCGAGGCGGCGGGGCTGGCGGTGGCCACGGCGGGGAGGCCCGTGGTCTTCGCGGGCGGCACCGTGGTCGTGTCGATCCTCGGCCTGGCGGTCGCGGACGTCCCGTTCATGACGGTCGGCGGGCTGGCCGTCTCGATCGTCGTCCTGATCATGGTGGCCGCGTCGGTGACGCTGCTGCCGGCCTTCCTCGGCGCGGCCGGCCCGCGCCTGGCCGGGGCGGGCCTGGCCGGGGCGGGCCGGATCGGCCGGGCCCTGAAGAGGCGGCCGGTCCCGGCGGCGGGAGCCGACCGTGCCGCCGGGTGGCGCCGCTGGATCGGGCACGTCAACCGGCACCCGGTGCCGTACGCGGTCGGCGCGGCCGGGCTGCTGCTGACCGCCGCGCTCCCCGTGCTCGGCCTGCGCGTCGGTCTGCCCGACGACGGCTCGATGCCGGTCGGCCGTACCGAGCGCCGGGCCTACGACCTCGTCGCCGAGGGGTTCGGCCCGGGCACCAACGGACCGCTCGTCATCGCCGCGGACACCGCCGGCGACCCGGGAGCGCTGGACCGGCTCGTCGCGGCGGTCGCGGCGGACCGGGGCATCGCGTCCGTCGCACCGACGCACGTCGACCGGGCCGGAGGCATCGCGACCCTCCTGGTGTTCCCGACCACCGGCCCCCAGGACGAGGTCACCGCCGACACCATCGCCCGGCTGCGCACCGACGTGCTGCCCGCGGCGACCGGCCCCGGCCCGGCCCGGGCCCACGTCGGCGGCGCCGCCGCGAGCCTCTCCGACGTGGGCCGGCGCACCAGCGAACGCCTGCCGCTGCTCGTCGCCACCGTGCTGGCGACGTCCTTCCTGCTGCTGATGCTGGTCTTCCGTTCGGTCCTGGTCCCGCTCAAGGCCGTCCTGCTGAACCTGCTGAGCATCGGCGCGGCCTACGGCGTCCTGGTCGCGGTCTTCCAGTGGGGCTGGGGAGGCGCACTCATCGGGCTGGAGGCGACGGTCCCGATCGTGTCGTTCATCCCGATGTTCCTGTTCGCCATCCTGTTCGGCCTGTCGATGGACTACGAGGTGTTCCTCCTCTCCCGCGTGCGGGAGGAGTACCTGCGCACCGGCGACAACGGCACGGCGATCGTGGAGGGCGTCTCGGGCACCGCCCGGATCATCACCTCGGCGGCCCTCATCATGGTGGCGGTCTTCGTGTCCTTCGCCGTCGCCGAGGACCCCTCCACCAAGATGTTCGGACTCGGCCTGGCCACCGCGATCCTCATCGACGCCACGGTCGTGCGCATGGTGCTGGTACCGGCGACCATGACGCTCCTCGGCCGGGCCAACTGGTGGCTGCCGGGGTGGCTGGACCGTCTGCTCCCCGGCGGTCCGGGGCCTTCGTGAGGACGGGACCGCCGCCCGGGTGCGCGGACGTCGGCGGGCGCGGCGGTCCGGTACTGCCCCCGGGCGAGGGGGCCGTGCGGGAACGATCTTCGACCCACCCCCGGTCGTCGTCGCCGCGCCCCCGGGGTGTAGGAAGATCCCCGACCGCACCACACAAGGGGGACCCACGCATGACGCGTCGTCACATCCGCAGATCCGCCGTCTCGCTGCTGGCCGCAGCCGCCCTGGCGGGCATCGTCCCGGCGCCGCAGGCCAGCGCCGAGAGCACGCCGATCTGCCGTCAGGACCCGATGTACACCGACGACATCAGGGTCGCGCTGGACTCGGGCGCGCGGCTGACGGCCGGCCAGACCCGCGCGGACCACACCGGCTCGACCGCGCTGCGGATGCAGCCGGACGGCAACCTGGTGCTGTCGCTGGTGAACTCGGCCGGAGGGCCCGACCACGCGATGTGGTCGAGCGGGACGTGGGGCAACCCCGGCGCCTACGCGGAGATGCAGGCCGACGGGAACCTGGTGGTCTACCGCCAGGACGGCACCGCGCTGTGGTCCACCCGGACCTGGGACTCCCCGGGGGCCAAGGCCTACTTCAACCAGTCCGGCAACCTGTACGTGCTCGTCGCCAACAGCAGCTCGAAGGCCCTGTGGGAGAGCCACACCACCCGGCGGGCGGCCTCTTTCTGCGACGCGGACGCGAGCCGGCCGGACCACCAGGGCGAGCTGTACGCCGGTAGCTGGGCCCAGTCCGCCAGCGTCTGGCTGATCATGCAGCCGGACGGCAACCTGGTCATCTACCGCAAGCGGGACGACGCTCCGATCTGGTCCAGCGGCACCTGGCACATGTACCCCTGGGTGCTCAACATGCAGGCCGACGGCAACCTGGTGATGCGCTACCAGATCGACGCCCCGGTCTGGTCCACCGGCACCTGGGGCAATCCGGGGGCCCGCGCCGTGCTCCAGGACGACGGCAACTTCGTCGTCTACCGCCAGGACGGCCGGCCGCTCTGGTCCACCGGCACCTGGGGAGCCGCGGGTTAGGGGTTGTCTCCTTGATTGGGGCCCACTCCGCCCCTGCCCGGCCGACGGCCGGGCAGGGGCGGAGCGCGGCGAGGTCGGTGCGGGGACGGCCCGGAAACGACGAAGGCCCGGGCCGCTGAGCGGTCCGGGCCTTCGAGAAGGCGGAGGATACGAGATTCGAACTCGTGAGGGTTTTATCCCAACACGCTTTCCAACTCTCCCGAACGCCGTCCGCCAGCGTTCACACCCGTCCTGACCTGCGCCGGAGCGAGCCGCTGAGCAGGCGCTGAACCCGGCTGGACCGGGGCGAATGAGACCAGAACTGAGACCAGGACCGGAGGTGCTCCTCGGCACAGCGGCCGAGCCCCGGCCTGCAGGGCCGACCTCTCGGCGGGGCGACCGATGGGACGGCGCGTGGCCGGGGGCGTATCGCGCCGCCGTCGGGCGTAATGGAAGGACCAGTCCGGCGGACCCACCGGAGTGTCGGGATGGATCGCGTCCGTGCCGATCGCACGGGACAGGGAGGTCGCGGTGGTGAGCAGGGATGGTGGGCGGCGGCCGGCCCGGGCGGAGGGCTTCGGCGAACACCTGCTGGGCTTGCTGCTAGACCAGGCCCACGAGCTTCCACCCGCACTGCTCGCCCCGCTGGTCGCCGATGCGGTGACCGTGGTGGGCGGCCGTGACCCCGAGCTCCTGCTCCAGGACTACGGTCAGTTGGTGCTTGCGCCGCTGCCCGGCCGGGGGCTGGCCGTCGGGGAGCCGGTGCCGATCGACGGGTCCCCGGCGGGCGCGGCCTTTCTGCGCGGTGTTCCCGTCGAGGTGCCGCAGGTGGACGGGGTGCGGGTGTACCTGCCGTTGCTGGACGGCGGCGACGAGGTGGGGGTGCTGGCCCTCACGCTGGACACCGTCGATGAGGACGATCGGAGGCTCCTTGGCCGGTTCGCCGGCCTGGTGGCTGATCTGCTGGTCACCAAGAGCGGCTACACCGACCGGATCTTCCAGGCGAGGCGCCTGGAGCCGATGAGCGTGGCGGCGGAGATCCAGTGGTCGCTGCTGCCACCGCTGTCGATGACCGTTCCCCGGGTCGCGGTGGCGGGCATTCTCGAACCCGCGTACCAGGTGGCCGGGGACAGCTTCGACTACGCGCTCAACGACGACGTCCTGCACGTGACCACGATCGACGCCATGGGCCACGGGCTGGACGCCGCCACCATGGCGACGGTCGCCATAGGTGCGTACCGGCACGCGCGGCGCGCCGACGTCGGACTGGCGGAGATCTACGCCTTCATGGACCGAGCCGTCGCCGAGCAGTTCGGGCCCGACCACTTCGTCACTGCACAGATGATGCGACTGGACACCGTGAGCGGCCTCCTGCAGTGGGTCAACGCCGGTCATCCGCAGCCGCTGCTGATCCGCGGGCACAGGGTGGTCGAGCGACTGGAGAGCGCCACCACCCTGCCGGTCGGGTTCGGCGGCGAGGTGCCGGTGATCAGCGAGCGGGTGCTGCGGCACGGGGACCGGGTCCTGTGCTTCACCGACGGACTGGTCGAGGAACGCGAGGCCGGCGGGGAGCAGTTCGGGGAGGAACAGCTCATCGACTGGGTCGACCGCGTCGAGCGCTCCCAGGACGGTGTGCGGGCCGTTGTGCGCGCGCTCTCGCACGTCCTGAAGGAGAAGCGGGGCGGGCGTACGAGCGACGACGCCACGCTGTTCCTGATCGAGTGGCGCTGAGCTTCCTCCATCCCGCCAAGGGCCGGTCGACGAACGCTCACGCGCCCGGCTCCGGTGGATCACCGCGCGGGGCCTCGCCCGCTCCGGGAGGGACGGCCGGAGGGGGCTGCGCGGGGCGCCGAAGGCTCAGCACGACCGAAGCCGTCAGGACCACGACGATGACGGCCAGGCTCACCGGTGACGAGATCTCAGGGATGTCGCTGCTGATGGTCTTGTGGGAGGCCTGGAGGACGAGCTTCACGCCGATGAAGGCGAGGATGACGGCCAGGCCCTTGCTCAGGTAGTAGAAGCGGTCGAGCAGGCCCGCCAGCAGGAAGTACAGCGCACGCAGCCCGAGGATGGCGAAGGCGTTGCTGGTGTAGACGATGAAGGCGTCATCGCTGACCGCGAGTACCGCCGGCACGCTGTCGACGGCGAAGACCAGGTCGGCCGCCTCGATCGCGGCGACGACCGCGAGCAGCGGGGTGGCGACGCGTCGGCCGCCCTCCTCGACGAAGAACTTCATCCCGGCGTACTCGTCCTGGACGGGGACGAGCTTGCGCAGCAGCCGCACGGCGAGGCTCCTGGACGGGTCGAAGCTGTCGTCCTCCTCCTTGAGGATCTTGTAGGTGCTGTAGAACAGCACCGCGGCGAAGACGAACAGCACCGCGGTGAAGCGGCTGACCACAGCCACCCCGAGGGACAGGAAGACCCCGCGGAACACCAGGGCGCCCATGACGCCGAAGAACAGCACCCGGTGCTGGTACGCGCGGGGCACCTTGAAGTACCCGAAGATCAGCGCGAAGACGAACAGGTTGTCGACCGACAGGCTCTTCTCCAGCAGCCACGCGGTGACGTACTCCGTTCCCGGCGTCACGCCGAGGACGAGGAAGACCACCGCGGCGAACGCGAGCGCGAGGCCGATCCACACGCCGCTCCACGCGGCGGCTTCCCGGAAGCCGATGACGTGCGCGCTGCGGTGGGCCAGCAGGTCCACCGCCAGCGCCACCACCACGGTGGCGACGAACGCCACCCACAACCAGGCCGGGACGTCGAGCATGCCGGAAGTCCTCACAGTGATCCGCGGTCAAGACCGGCCCCCCGGGGAGAGTCTGCACCCGCGCGCCGTTCTTCTCGCCCCGACGCCGCCGACACGGCGCGGAGTACCGTGGAACGACGGGACGGTCCCAGCCGCCGCGGCGAGTACCGTCCCCGCTCCGGTGTCCTGAACTGCGCCTTCGGAAGGGCGGCGGACCATGTCGGACGAGACCAGAGCCTCCCGCCACGGGCTCCTGCCCGACCGGTTCGAACAGGCTGTGCGGCCGGGGACGGTCCTGTTGCGCCTGGAGACCACGCAGTCGCGCGAGGGTGCACTGGACGGCGCCTGGTGGCCGCGTTCCCGGGACGTCGCCGCCGAGCTGCCCGGTCTGGTCAGGGCCCTGACCGAACACCTCGGTCCGGTCGCGAGCGTCGGTCTGGACGCCGACGCCTGGGACGACATCCCGTCCAGGCTGGTCATCGACGGCCGGCCGGTGCACATCGACACGTACCCGGTCGGCGACGACACCGTGATCATCACCCGAGGCGACCGCGATCACTTCAGCCTGCTCGTCGTCCCCGCGCGGGCGAGCCAGGGGGCGGCCCTGGCGGCGATGGCCCGCGCGGCCAGGGCCGGCGGAACGGACACCGCGCGGCAGATCCTCCTCACCACAGGAATCGGCCCCGAGCCACCGGCCGAGGAGTGAGGCGAAGGCACACGGTGCGGCTTCCCGGGCGGAACAGAGAGAGGAAGGGCGGGACGAGGAAATGTCCGTCTACGTGAAACTCCCAGCCGAGGCCCGGGCACCGGCAGAGCCGTCGAAGGGGCCGTTGGACCTGCAGTACGAGGACGGTGCGGACGACCGCGTCACCTTCGAGTACGACCTCCACCCGAGCGGCGCACTGCGCGTCCTGCGGGTCTTCGAAGACACGCCGCACCGGATCGAGACGTGCTTCGGCTGCGGGGCGTGGCTCCAGGTCACCGGGACCTACCTGCGAAGCGGCTCCGAGTACTGACGGCGGTCCGCTCCGGGCGGACGATCGGGAGGACCGTCATCGCCGCTCGGCCGGGTGCGTGCCGGCGTGCCCGGGCAAGGACGACGGACCGCCCCAGCGGGCGGAGTCCCAGGCCGAGACCGAGGGGTCACGCACCGGCCAGGCGATCCCTCGCCCGTCGGGCACCCCGATGCTCGGCTCCGCAGCGAGCAGCTCGCTCGCGGACCTGGTGTTCGCGGGATCGGCGGCCTCGGCCATCAGTCTGGCGGCCTCGACGGCCTCCGTCCGCGGCGGGACGACCAGCAGGTTCAGCCCACGGGGAAGGTGCGAGCGGACCGAGACCGTGTGCTGGTCCGGCATGGTGGTGAACCAGCGCCCGTGGACGGTGTGGCTCGCGTGGACGGTGTGACCCGTGATCGGTATCCGTCGGGGGACGGTCACCCACTGGGCGGGGTTCACGGTGATCCGGGTGACCCGGCCCCACCGCTCGCCGAGTTCGGCGGCCAGGGACGGGAGTTCGAGGGCAAGGTCGTGCGATCGGGGCCACCAGGCTCCGTCCAGTCGGCCGGCCCGCGCGCCGTCGGGCGTCAGCGAGAGCCGCACGCGGGACTGTGGGGTGGCCGGCGTCGTCGCGCGATCGGTCACAGTCATGATCGAGGACCTGTCTTCGAACCCGACTCGAGGCCGGGTCCGGGATAGCCGTTCGCCGGAGACGACGCCAGTGTCCGGTGCCGGCATGCGAAGTGCCTTCGGTGATACCCAGGCTACTCCCAGCCCAGTCCCGCACTGCCCGGCCCGGGCTCCGCCTGGGTTCAGCGGTTTACGGATCGGCCCCCGCGCCGGAACCGGACCGCGGAGAGTGCCAGCGCGACGATCAGTACGGCGATACCGATGAACAGCAGGTACGTAAGGCCCTCGGCGACGGCACCGACCAGTCCGAGCACGATCGCCACGCGATGACGAGGAACAGCACCAGTGCCGTAGTCGGCCTCCTTGCTCGGCCCGGAGGACTGCTAGCGGCGGGCCAGGCGGCGTTCCCCGCCCGTGCCCGGCTCGTAGTCGAGCTCGTAGTGGGCGAAGACGGCCTGCTCGTCCTCGGCGGGGAGTTCTCCGTCGGTGTCGATGGCCGGGGCGTGTTTCACCTGGCTCCTGGGACGGGTGACCTTCAGGTAGCCGGGACCGACCGTCGCGCCGGACAGAGGGACGAACACCAGGCGGCGGCGGGTGGGCAGGCCGACGGTGACCGTGGCGAAGGACGGCTGATCGGTCGCGGTGTCCACGTAGACGGACTCCAACGTGCCGATCTTGTGGCCGTCGACGTCGACGTCGACGACGTCGTGGCCGCGCCACTCCCGGATGTCACCTGCCTCGAACATCGACAGCCTCCTCTGCGCCCTTGGTTCCATCGTGGCACCGGAGCCGTCACCCGACCTCCCCGGTAGCTGTCCGCCCGCCCGCCTCGTACGGTCGTGGTCGGGGCAGGAGCGCTGTCACAGGAGGCCACGATGCGGTGCTACCGGTGGATTCTGGAGACCCAGGACGACTACGGCCACTGGTCCCGGCAGGACGACACGACGATGCCGAATCCGCTGGACTACGACGGGTCGCCCCAGCGGGCGGCCAACCACTTGCGGGACGTGTTCGTCCGAACTCTCTCCCGACCTGCGCCGGGCCCCCGGGCGGTCAGGGTCCGGCTCTGGGAAGGGACCGGTGCCGACGGCGAGCCCCAGGCCGAGACCGAGTGGTCACGCGAGTGACGCAGGCCCGGCCGCGGGCCCGGGCGGCTGCCGTCCGCCGCCTACGCGGGTGTCGGCCAAGAGGCGGCCCTGCTCAGGGCGAGATCGGCTCGCCGGTTGGCCTCGCCGAGGCCATCGGGGGGTGCGACGGCCGACGGCAGGAAGTCGGAACGGGCGTCCGACTCGGCTGCACTGGTGCCCGCCTCCGCGCCGAGCAGCTCGCTCGCGGTCCTGGTGTTGGCGGGGTCGGCGGCCCCGGCCATGAGCCGGGCGGCGTCGGCGGCATCCGTCTGCGGCGGGACGACCAGTAGGTTCAGCCGACGGGGGGCGTACGAGCAGACCATGATCATGTGCTCGTCCTGCTCGGTGGTGAACCACCCCGCGTGGACGGTGTGACCCGCGACCGGAATCCGCCGCGGGATGAGCGGCCACTGGGCGGGGTTCACGGTGATCCGGGTGACCCGGCCCCACCGCTTGTCGAGCTCGGCGGCCAAGGCGGGGAGTTCGAGAAGAAGGTCACGAGACTGGGGCCACCAAGCCCCGTCCAGCCGGCCGGCCCGCACGCCGTCAGGCGCCATGGACAGTCGCAGAGCAGGTTGGGGGGTAGGCGTCGTCGCACGATCGAGGATCGCGGTCATGATCAAGAACCTGTCTCCGAGCCCGGCTCGAGGTCGGGTCCGGGATAGCTGTTCGCCGGAGACGACGCCAGTGTCCGGTGCCGGCATGCGAAGTGCCTTCGGTAATGCCCAGGCTACTCTCGGTCCGTCCTGGATCTGGCACGGTTGCGATGACTGGTTCGATCATCAGCAGGCGGAGGGTCCCGGTCGGGCTGCTTCATCGCTGCGCACCAGACCGAGCGGGCGCCGGTGGACACGGTCACGGAGACCATCGCAACGACGAGGGCCCCGACCGCTGTGCGGTCGGGGCCCTCGTTTGCCCTGGCGGGCGAGGCGGAGGATACGAGATTCGAACTCGTGAGGGTTTTATCCCAACACGCTTTCCAAGCGTGCGCCCTAGGCCTCTAGGCGAATCCTCCGTGGGAGAGCTTAGTACATGTTCGGGGGTGCTCGCGACCAACCATCTGCAGGTGGTCGGGGGTGGGTGCCTGGGGATGGGTGGGCGGGTGGGGTGGTGCGGCTTGGGTCCGGGATCCGCTACTGTGGGGACCAGCCCCTCGTGTGGCGTCATCTCTCTGAAACCCCCCAGGGCCGGAAGGCAGCAAGGGTAGGAGGGCTCTGGCGGGTGCACGAGGGGTCCTTGCGTTCCCGGGAGCGGCCCGGCTGTCCGTCTGGCCCGATATCGTCGGGGTGTGTCCCTAGCCCTGTACCGCCGCTACCGCCCCGAGACTTTCGCCGAGGTCATCGGGCAGGAGCACGTGACCGCTCCGCTCCAGCAGGCCCTGCGCAACAACCGGGTCAACCACGCGTACCTGTTCAGCGGGCCGCGCGGCTGTGGCAAGACGACGAGCGCCCGCATCCTGGCCCGCTGCCTCAACTGCGAGCAGGGCCCGACCCCGACGCCCTGCGGCGAGTGCCAGTCCTGCCGGGACCTGGCGACCGGCGGGCCGGGCTCGATCGACGTGATCGAGATCGACGCCGCCTCGCACGGTGGTGTGGACGACGCGCGCGAGCTGCGCGAGCGGGCGTTCTTCGCGCCGGTGCACAGCCGGTACAAGATCTTCATCCTGGACGAGGCGCACATGGTGACCTCGGCCGGGTTCAACGCGCTGCTCAAGGTGGTGGAGGAGCCGCCGGAGCACCTCAAGTTCATCTTCGCCACCACCGAGCCGGAGAAGGTGATCGGGACGATCCGGTCCCGGACGCACCACTACCCGTTCCGCCTGGTGCCGCCCGGCACGCTGCGGGACTACCTGGCGGAGGTCTGCGGCCGGGAGGGCATCCAGGTCGAGGACCCGGTGTTCCCGCTGGTGGTGCGGGCGGGCGCGGGTTCGGTCCGTGACTCGATGTCGGTGATGGACCAGCTGCTGGCGGGCGCGGCCGAGGGCGGCGTGACGTACCAGATGGCCACCGCGCTGCTCGGGTACACCGACTCGGCGCTGCTGGACGAGGTGGTGGACGCCTTCGCCGCGCACGACGGGGCGACGGTGTTCCAGGTGATCGACCGCGTGGTCGAGGGCGGGAACGACCCGCGCCGCTTCGTCACCGACCTGCTGGAGCGGCTGCGCGACCTGGTCATCCTGGGGACCGTGCCGGACGCCGGGGAGAAGGGCCTGATCGACGCGCCGGCCGATCGGATCGCGATCATGCAGGCCCAGGCGGACCGCTTCGGCCCGTCCGACCTCAGCCGGGCGGCGGACATCGTCAACACCGGCCTGACGGAGATGCGCGGGAACTCGGCGCCCCGGCTGCAACTGGAGCTGATCTGCGCCCGGGTGATGCTGCCCGGCGCGTACGGGGACGAGCTGTCGCTCCAGGCCCGGCTGGACAAGCTCGAGCGGCGGGCGACGGCGGGCGGCTTCGCCGCTCCGGTGCAGGCCGCCCAGGCGATGCCGCAGATGCCCCAGCTGCAGCAGGTGCCCCAGGCACAGCAGGTGCCGCAGGTGCAGGCGGCTCCGGTGGAGATGCCGCCGGCGCCGGCCGCCCCCGTGCAGGAGCAGTCGACGGCGCCTCAGCAGCCCGCCCCGCAGGGCGGGGTGACGCCGGCTCAGCCCGCGCCCGGCGCCTGGCCGATCCCGCGCAGCTTCCCGGCCGGTGGCGGTGCGGCGGCCCCCGCGCCCGCGCCCGTCCCGCAGGCCGCCCAGCCCGCGGCCCCGCAGCCCGTGCAGCCGCCGGCCCCGCCCGTGGTGCAGCAGCCGCCCGCGGCCGGCCAGCCGTCGGCGGCCGCGCAGCAGGGGGCGGGCCAGGTGCGGCAGCTCTGGCCGCAGATCCTGGAGGCGGTGAAGAACCGCCGCCGGTTCACCTGGATCCTGCTCAGCCAGAACGGGCAGGTGGCCGGGTTCGACGGCAGCACGCTCCAGGTCTCGTTCATCAACGCGGGCGCCCGCGACAGCTTCGTCAGCAGCAACAGCGACGACGTGCTGAAGCAGGCGCTGGCCGACGCGCTCGGCGTCGACTGGCGGGTGGAGTGCATCGTCGACCCGTCGGGCGGGGCGGGTGCCGCGCAGCAGGCTCCGGCCGCTCCGGCGGCGCCGGCCGGCGGTGGTTGGGGGGCGCCGCAGCAGCAGCCGCAGGCGTTCCAGCAGCAGGCCCGCCCGCCGCAGTCCTTCCAGCCGGCCCCGCAGGCCCAGCCGGCTCCGCAGCCGCAGGCCCAGCAGGCCCCGCCGCAGACGGCCCCGCCCGTCCAGCAGCAGCCCCCGGCGCCCGCAGCCGTGCAGGCGCCCCCCGTGCACTCCGCGCCCCAGCCGACTCAGGCACCTCCGGCGCCCCAGGCGGCCGCCCCGGCGCCCGCGCCGGTGCCCGAGCCCCCGCTGGAGGAGTACCCGCCGGACGACTACGACATCGAGGGCGACGCGGTCTACACGGGCCCGCCCACGCACGTGCAGCAGCCGGGCGTGGACCCGACGGAGCTGATCGTCCGTGAGCTCGGGGCGACGGTGCTGGAGGAGATCCGGCACAACCGCTGAGGACGCCCGGCGGCGGCACCCGGGCACGTAGGCTCGGCCCGAAGCGTTGGACCGAGCAAGAACGACCCGAGATCTCACAGGAGTGACCCGTGTTCCCTGGTGGTGGCCAGCCCAACATGCAGCAGCTGCTCAAGCAGGCGCAGAAGATGCAGGAGGAGCTGGGCAAGGCGCAGCGCGAGCTGGCCGAGACGCACGTCTCGGGTTCGGCGGGCGGCGGTCTGGTCGAGGCGACGGTGACGGGCGCCGGTGAGCTGGTGGCGCTGACCATCGCCCCGGCCGCGGTGGACCCGGACGACACAGAGACGCTGGCCGACCTGGTGCTGGCCGCCGTCCGGGACGCCAACGCGACCGCGCAGAAGATGCAGGCCGAGCGGATGGGCCCGCTGGCCCAGGGTCTCGGCGGCGGTCTGCCCGGCCTCGGTTTCTGAGCTCCCGCGGCAGCGGGGCGGGCCGGCGCGCCGGTTCGAACGCACTGCGGGGATTTATCGTGAGTCGGGCGTCGGACGGTGTGTCCGGCGCCCGATTCGTTGGATGATGGCACCGGAGCCGGCGGCGTGACCACCGGCCCGGGCCGAAGAGAGGCGCGACGTTGTACGAGGGCGTTGTTCAGGACCTGATCGACGAACTGGGCAGGCTGCCCGGCGTCGGGCCCAAGAGCGCGCAGCGGATCGCCTTCCACGTGCTCCAGGCCGACCCGGTGGACGTCCGGCGGCTGGCGCACGCGCTGCTGGAGGTCAAGGAGCGGGTCCGGTTCTGCGTGACCTGCGGGAACGTCGCCGAGGCCGAGCAGTGCCGGGTCTGCCTGGACCCGCGGCGCGACCTCGCGGTGATCTGCGTGGTGGAGGAGCCCAAGGACGTGGTGGCGATCGAGCGCACCCGCGAGTTCCGGGGCCGGTACCACGTGCTGGGCGGGGCGATCAGCCCGATCGAGGGGGTCGGCCCGGAGGACCTGCGGATCCGGGAGCTGATGACCCGGCTCGCGGACGGCACCGTCACCGAGCTGATCCTGGCCACCGACCCCAACCTGGAGGGGGAGGCGACCGCCACCTACCTGGCCCGGCTCTGCAAGCCGATGGGCCTGAAGGTGACCCGGCTGGCCAGCGGCCTGCCGGTCGGTGGGGACTTGGAGTACGCCGACGAGGTCACCCTCGGACGGGCCTTCGAAGGGAGACGACTTCTCGATGTCTGACCAGACCAGCGGCACCCAGATCAGCCACGGCGCGGACGAGCCGGACGACTTCGCGGTGCAGATCGCGGACTCGGTCGAGAGCTTCGTGCTGGCCGTGACCGAGGTCGCCCGCGGCGACGAACCGGGCAGCGCGGTCTCGCTGCTCCTGCTGGAGGTCTCGCAGCTGCTGCTGGCCGGCGGGCGCCTCGGCGCGATCGAGGACGTGCTGCCGGAGGACCGGTTCGAGCCGGACGCCGGGCCGGAGCCGGACGGCATCGAGCTGCGCGAGAAGCTGGCCGAGCTGCTGGCCCCGATCGACGTCTACCACGAGGTCTTCGACCCGTACGGGCCGCCGGAGAAGCCGAACGCGTTCCGGATCTCGGACGACCTGGCGGGCGTGGTCAGCGAGCTGCGGCACGGGCTGACGCACTACCAGGAGGGCCGGATCAGCGAGGCGCTCTGGTGGTGGCAGTTCTCCTACCTGTCGAGCTGGGGCTCGACCTGCAGCGCGGTGCTGCGGGCGCTCCAGTCGCTGATCGCGCACGTCCGGCTGGACAGCCCGATCGGCGCGGTGCCGGACGGTGCGGACACCGACGACGACGGCCTGACGGACGAGCAGTTGGAGCAGCAGGCGGGCGACCTGATGGCCGCCGAGCTCGGTCTGTAGACGATCGGTGACCCGCCCGGGCGGCGAGTGTGACGCACCAGTCATCCGCGCCGTCTGGGCGGGAAAACCGGGGCCGCGCGGGCCCCGTCCCGGCAATTCTCCGGGGCGGACCGGCCGCGCCCGCAGACTCGCCGGTGCGCTCTGACCGGGGAACGAGATCACCGTCTCATCATATGGAAACCGCAGGTGGGGGGCGCCTCGCTCGCTAGACTGGCGCCCGACCGCAGAACCCCCGCTCACCGGGGGTGCGGGGGCCACCACCCCCCGAAAACGACACTAGTCGAGGAGCGCACGTGGGCCTTGTCGTGCAGAAGTACGGCGGCTCATCCGTTGCGGATGCCGAGGGCATCAAGCGCGTCGCCCGCCGGATCGTAGACGCCAAGAAGGCCGGCCATGAGGTCGTCGTCGTGGTGTCCGCCATGGGTGACACGACGGACGAGCTCATCGAACTCGCGGAGCAGGTCTCCCCGATCCCCTCCGGGCGCGAGTTCGACATGCTGCTGACCGCCGGCGAGCGGATCTCGATGGCCCTGCTGGCCATGGCGATCCGGTCCCTGGGCCACGAGGCCCAGTCCTTCACGGGCAGTCAGGCCGGCATCATCACGGACTCCGTGCACAACAAGGCGCGCATCATCGACGTGACGCCGGGCCGGATCCGCAGCGCGCTGGACGAGGGCAACATCGTCATCGTCGCCGGCTTCCAGGGCGTCTCCCAGGCCAGCAAGGACATCACCACCCTCGGCCGCGGCGGCTCGGACACCACCGCGGTGGCGCTGGCCGCCGCGCTGAGCGCCGAGGTCTGCGAGATCTACACCGACGTGGACGGCGTCTTCACCGCCGACCCGCGCGTGGTGAAGAAGGCCCGCAAGATCGACTGGATCGGTTTCGAGGACATGCTGGAGCTGGCCTCGTCCGGCTCCAAGGTGCTCCTTGACCGCTGTGTGGAGTACGCGCGGCGCTACAACATCCCGATTCACGTACGCTCGTCCTTCTCCGGCCTGCCGGGGACCATTGTCAGCAGCACCAACCCGACCAAGCCCGAAGGGGGCGAGATGGAGCAGGCGATCATCTCCGGAGTCGCCCACGACACGTCCGAGGCCAAGGTCACGGTCGTCGGCGTGCCCGACAAGCCGGGCGAGGCCGCCCGGATCTTCCGCGCCATCGCGGATGCCGAGGTCAACATCGACATGGTGGTGCAGAACGTCTCCGCCGCGTCCACCGGCCTCACCGACATCTCCTTCACCTGCCCGAAGACCGAGGGCCAGAAGGCCATCGACGCGCTGGGCCGGGTCAAGGAGGGCATCGGCTTCGAGTCGCTCCGCTACGACGACGCGATCGGCAAGATCTCGCTGGTCGGCGCGGGCATGCGCTCCAACCCCGGCGTCACCGCGACCTTCTTCGAGGCGCTCTCCGAGGCCGGCGTGAACATCGAGCTGATCTCCACCTCGGAGATCCGCATCTCGGTGGTCACCCGTGCCGACGACGTCAACGAGGCCGTCCGCGCCGTGCACAGCGCCTTCGGCCTGGACAGCGACACCGACGAGGCGGTCGTCTACGGCGGCACCGGCCGATGACCTCCGCGGGGAGGAGGCCGAACCTCGCCGTGATCGGCGCCACCGGCGTCGTCGGCGGGGTGCTGCTCGGCCTCCTCTCCGTCCGTCAGGACGTCTGGGGCGAGGTCAGGCTGCTGGCCTCCTCCCGCTCCGCGGGCCGGAAACTGACGGTCCGTGGGGTGGAGACCGAGGTGGGCGAGCTCACCGAGGAGTCCCTGGCCGGCGTCGACGTGGCGGTGTTCGCCGCGCCGGACGCGGTGGCCGCCCGCTGGGCCCCGATCGCCGCCGCCAAGGGCGTCGTGGTGGTCGACGGCTCGCCCGTCTTCCGGCAGGACCCGGACGTCCCGCTGGTGGTTCCCGAGGTGAACGCCCCGTCCGCGCTGATCCGTCCGCGCGGCATCCTGGCCACCCCCGGCTGCGCCACCCTCACCATGATCGGCGCGCTGGCCGCGCTGCACTCCGAGTACGCGCTGCGCGAGCTGGTGGTGGCCTCGTACCAGGCCGCCTCCGACGCCGGCCGGGCCGGGATGGCCACCCTGCGCGGGCAGTTGGGCGAGATCGCCGGCACCGGCGTGGGCGAGCTGACCGGCGACCTGCGGGCCGTGGTCAGCGACCACGGTCCGTTCCCCGCCCCGCTGGCGATGAACGCGGTGCCCTGGGTCGGCGTGCCGGCCGAGGACGGCTGGTCCTCCGAGGAGGTCCGGCTGCGGGACGAGCCCCGCAAGGTGCTCGGCCTGCCCGGCCTCAAGGTCTCCGCCACCTGCGTGCGGATCCCGGTGCTCACCACCCACTCGCTGGCCGTGCACGCGGTCTTCGAACGCGAGGTCACCCGCGAGGCGGCGCAGGAGATCCTGCAGGGGGCGCCCGGCGTGGTGCTCTACGACGATCCGGCGGCGGGTGAGTTCCCCACCCCGAACGACGCGGTCGGCACCGATCCGGTCTGGGCGGGGCGCGTCCGGCGGGCCCTGGACGACCCCAACGCGCTCGACCTCTTCCTCTGCGGCGACAACCTGCGCAAGGGCGCGGCGCTCAACCTGGCGCAGACCGCCGAACTGGTCGCCGCGGAGTTCGCCGCCCTGGGCTGAACCGACCCCGGCCGGGGCGGGCCCGGTCCCGTGGCCCCGCGGGCGTCCGGAGTTGGGCCGCTCGATCCCGGACGTTCCGTCAGATTCCCTCCCCGGAGCACTGGAGGGCCTCGGTCCGGTACGCGAGAATGGCCCGCAGTCCGGGGCAACCATGGCAGGGGGTCGAGTGTCCAACAGGCGTGGCGAACGTGGTGGGGGCAGTACGCGTGGGCACAGCGCACATCGGGTCGGTGCACGTGGGTCCCGTGCGCCTGGGTACGGTGCGCGTGGCGGCGCGTCCCGTCGATAACCCGGTGGGCACCGCCCCGGAGGCGCTGGGGGCCAGCGTCGACCACCTGACCGAGACCTACCGGGCGCACTACCGCTCCCTGCTCCGGCTGGCCGCCCTGCTGCTGGACGACATCTCCTCCTGCGAGGACGTGGTGCAGGAGGCCTTCATCCGGGTGCACGCCGCCCGCCGCCGGGTCCGCGAGCCAGAGAAGACACTGGCGTACCTACGCCAGACCGTGGTGAACCTCTCCCGTTCCACCCTGCGCCGCAGGATCATGGGTCTGCGCCTGCTGCCCAAGCCGATGCCTGACATGGCCAGTGCAGAAGAAGGCGCCTACGATGCGCTGGAGCGCGACGAGTTGAAGGCCGCGCTCCGGGGGTTGCAACGCCGTCAGCGGGAGGTGCTGGTGCTGCGCTACTACGCGGACCTGACGGAGGCCCAGGTCGCCGACCTGCTGGGGATCTCGATCGGTTCGGTCAAGGCGTACGGCTCGCGCGGGCTGGCCACGCTCCGGGTACGGATGGACCAGGGCGCGGGGACGGACGATGACTGACCACCAACTGCCTTCGGGGGAGGACCAGTTGGAGAACGAACTGCGGAGCCGCCTGCATCAGGCGGTGTCCCGGCTCGAACCCGATGCGGCGGCCCTGCCGCGGCTGCGGCAGGAAGTCCCCAGGCGCCGGGCCCGGCACCGCACGCTCTGGACCACGGCCGCCGCGGCGGTGCTGCTCAGCGCCGCGGCCTGGCCCACCATTCAGGGCGTCCAGGGCCTCGACCTCTCCGGCGGCCCGGTGGAGAGCCCGACCGTCGGCGCCGCGCCCAAGGCGACGGGCGTCCTGCGGCCCAGCCCCAGCGGCACCACCCGCCCGGTGCCGCAGGCGCCGGCGGGCTCCGGCACCCCGAGCGCGGCCACCGGATCGCCGTCCGCCACCACCCCGCCGCTGCCGCAGGCCACCGCCGGCGGGCCGGTGGCCGGGATGCCCGGCGGCTCGCCGACACCCACGGCCACCGCCCCGGCCTGCACCGCGGCCGACCTCGGGCGGGCCTCCGTCTCGGTCGGGCGGCCCGACGCGGCCGGGAACGTGTACGGGTGGTTCCGGGTCCAGAACGTCTCCGCGCGGACCTGCCAGCTGACCGGCGGCGGGGCGGTCACCTCCGACCAGGCCCGGATCCGGGTGGCCGTCCACACCGCCGGGGGCCCGGCCACCGCCCTGCCCGCACCCACCGCGAACGGGCCGCTGCTGCTCGCGCCCGCCGCGGCCTACCTGGTCCGCTTCGGCTGGGTCCCGGAGACCGCGTGCCCCGCACCGACCCCGGCGCCGGGGCCGACCTCGGCCGGCGTCCCCGAGAAGGGCGAGGCCGCCCAGGCCCGGGCCGCCGTCCCCGCCCCCTCCGGCTCCGGCGCCCCCTCCGAGGCGCCCGGCCCCGAAACCTCGCCCACCCCGACCCCGACCGCCTCGCCCACCCCCGGTCCGGAGACCACCCTGCTGCTCACCCACGTCCCCGACCCGGGCGGCCAGCCCGTCCAGGCCACCGTCCCGAACGCCTGCACCGGCACGGTCTACCGCACCGCCCCCGAACCCGACCCCCAGCCGACCGCCTCGCCGGCTCCGTGAGCCGGGGGGCGCGAGGCCCCGGGGCAAGCCCGAGCGGACCTGGTGCCGGGGGCCGGTGTAGGGCCGGTTACCGTGGTGCGTGTGTACCGGTTCCTCCTGACTTCGCGCTGGCTCGGCGGCACCGTGGTCGCCCTCCTCGCGATCGTGGTCTGCGTCCTCATGGGCAGTTGGCAGCTCAGCCGCTTCGAGGACCAGGTCGACCGGCACCAGGACGCCGAACGCACCGCCACCGCCGGCTCGACCGGCCCGGCCGTGCCGCTCGCCGAGCTGCTGACCGGCCCGGGCGCGAAGGTGACCACGGACACCGTCGGCCGCTCCGTGACCGTCTCCGGCCGGTACGACCGGGAGCACCAACTGCTGGTCCCCAACCGGACGGTGGACGGCCGCCAGGGCCACTACGTGCTCACCCCGCTCTGTCCGGAGACCGGCGCCGCCCCCTGCGTCCCGGTGGTCCGCGGCTGGGCCCCCGGCAGCCCCTCGGCGGACGCCCCGGCCGTACCCGCCGTGCCGGACGGCACGGTGACGGTGGCCGGCCGCCTCCAGGCGCCGGAGAACAGCGGCAGCGACGGCGCCGTGACGGGAGGTCTGCCCGCCGGCCAGCTGGGCACCATCAGCCCGGCCGCGCTGGTCAACGTGCTGCCCTACCCGACCACCGACGGCTGGCTGGCCGCCGACGCCGTGCCGGACGGCTTCACCGCCGTGCCGACGGTGCAGCCGCAGGGCGGCAACGGCCTGAGCCTGCGCGCCTTCCAGAACCTGGGCTACACCCTGGAGTGGTTCGTCTTCGGCGGCTTCGTGGTCTTCATGTGGTTCCGGCTGGCCCGCCGCGAGGCGGAGCGGGCCAGGGACCGGGCCCTCGGGCTGGACCCGGTCCTGGACTGACCTCCCGTCAGTCGCGCCCCGTCAGTCGCGCTCCGTCAGCTCCGGGCGGCGCGCCCGCCCCGCGGGGTCACCGCGCCGCCCGGGAGGTCACTGCGACCGCCCCAGGTGCCGCAGTGCGAAGCCGATCTCCAGCCGCAGCTGCTTGATCCGCTCCTCCACCACCAGCGACCCGTGCCCGGCGTCGTAGCGGTAGACCTCGTGCTCCTTGCCGAGCTCCTCTAGCCGGGCCACGTAGTTGTCGATCTGCCGGATCGGGCAGCGCGGGTCGTTCAACCCGGCGCTGATGTAGACCGGGGCCTTCAGCCGCTCGACGTAGGTGATCGGCGAGGAGGCCCGGTACCGCTCGGGCACCTCCTCCGGCGAGCCGCCGAAGAGCGTGCGGTCCAGCGACTTGAGCGCCTCCATCTCGTCCTCGTACGAGGCGAGGTAGTCGGCCACCGGTACGGCGGCCAGGCCGAGCGACCAGCTCTCCGGCTGGGTGCCGAGGCCGAGCAGGGTGAGGTAGCCGCCCCAGGAGCCGCCGGAGAGCACCAGCTGCGCCGGGTCGGCCAGGCCGGAGGAGACCGCCCAGTCGCGGACGGCGCCGATGTCCTCCAGCTCGATCAGGCCGATCCGCTCCTGGAGGGCGTCGGTCCAGGCCTGCCCGTAGCCGGTCGAGCCGCGGTAGTTGACCCGGACGACGGCGAAGCCGTGGTCCAGCCAGGCGGCCGGGCCGGCCGCGAAGGAGTCGCTGTCGTGGTGGGTCGGGCCGCCGTGCACCTCGAAGACGGTGGGGAACGGCCCCGCCCCGTCCGGCCGCTGGACCAGCGCGTGCACCCGGCCGCCGGGGCCCTCGACCCAGACGTCGTCCACCGCCACCGAGCCCGGCGGCACCGGGCCGGGCGCCCGCAGCACCACGTGCCCGGCGGTGGAGCGGACCGCGGCCGGCTCGGCGGCGGAGGACCAGAGGAACTCCACCGTGCCGTCCGGACGGGCGGTCGCGCCCGAGACGGTGCCGCGCGGGGTGGTCAGCCTGGTCAGCTCACCGCTCGTCAGCTCGTAGGAGAAGAGCTCGCTGCGGGCCTCGTACTCGTGCTCCACCAGCAGGGCGGCGGCCCCGGGGCGCCACTGCGCGGAGAGGTCGCCGGGGAACTCCCGGCCCTGCTCGTCGCGGAGCACCAGCTCGGTCTCGGCGCCGGTCGCCACGTCCCAGATCATCGGCTCCCAGCGGCCCCGGCGCTGGTGCGCGACCAGCAGCCGGGTGTCGCCCTCGGCCGGGGCGAAGCCCAGGCAGGCCAGCCCGCGCGGGTCCTGACGGCCGGTCACCTCGTCCAGCTCGGCCACCGCGGCGCCGTCGGAGAGGCGGAGCACCCGGATCGCGGAGTGCATCGCGTCGCCGTGCTCGGTGTGGTCGACGGCGAGCAGGGAGGAGTCGTGGCTCAGGTCGCCGATCCCGCCGTACTCCTGGTGGTGGTAGACCGTCTCGAGGTCGGCCGAACCCGGGCGGCGCAGGTGGATGGTGGTGCCCTCGTCGTCCTCCGAGGTGCCGACCAGCACGGTGCCGTCCCGGCCCAGCGCCAGGCCCGCGCCGTACGCGGCCTCGATGCCGGGGACGGCGAGCTCGTCCGGGCCGCCGGCGAAGGGCTGGCGCCGCCAGACGCCCAGTTCGTCGCCGTCGGTGTCGTCGAACCACCAGATCCACTCGCCGTCCGGGCTGAGCTCGGCGTCGGTGGTGCCGTTGGGGCGGTCGGTCACCCGGCGGTGGGTGTCGGCGGTGCGGTCCCAGGCGTAGACCTCGTAGGTGCCGGTGGAGTTCGACACGTACAGCGCCCGGTCGGGTGCCTCCTCGGCCCAGTCCGGCAGGGAGACCCGCGCTGCTCGGAACCGCTGCTCCCACGCCGGTACGGCACTCGTCTCGTCAGTCATCTTCCCAGGGTGTCACGCCCGGGGGGTGCTCCAGCAGGGGTTGGCCGACCTGACCGGCCGTCAGCGGCGCCGGCCCCGTTCCGGCCGTGGCTCTGTTCCGGGCTCCGGCCGTGGCTCCGTTCCGGCCTCCGGCCCGGGGCGGTTCCCGCTCCGTTCGGGGGCTCAGTCCAGGGTGGTCTCCACGACGCGGATGCGGTCGCGCCAGACGGTGACGTCGGTGGCGCCCCGGCCGCCGCCGAAGGACTCGGCCAGGGCGCGGTCGAAGGCGCCGGACTCCAGGGCGTCGGCCAGCCGTTTGGCGCGGCCGAACCGCTCCTCGTCCGGCCCCTGGTACGGCAGCCGGCGCCACCGCAGCGAGGTGGCGCCGGGCCCGTAGCGGTGGCCGCCGAGGCTGGGGTGGGGGAGGTCGAGGGAGAGCGCGTAGAGGTCCTGTTCGGCGTGGTCGGTGGTGGTGCGGAACCACGGCGGCCCGATCCGCAGCCCGGCGGTCCGCCCGTGCTCGTCCGGCACCGGACCGGACTGCGACCAGCCGAACGCCGCGATCACCGGGTCCCGCTGCACCGCTTCGAACAGCGGCCGCAGCGCCGAGAGCGGCCGTTGGGGCACCCGGGTGGCGACGGGGCGGCGGCTGCGGTGGATCGGGACTCCGAAGAACTGGGTCGGCGTGGACACGGTGCCTCCTGCTGCTGCTCTGTGCTGCTGGGCTCTCTGCCGCTGGGCTCGCTGTACTGAGGGGGTCGCGGTACCGCTGGGCTGCGGACAGGACCTTACCTAGATGCGTTCGCGAACGCGAACACGTATTCGAATTATTTCGAACAGTGCCGCCCGGAGCGAAACGGGCTGGTGGGAGGGGTGGGGGAAGTGGCAGCATCGGCCGGTTGGCGCTGTTAGCCTCGGTCGCGAACGCGGCTGTTCGCGCGCCGACCGACCGGGGGCGACGGTCCGGGTCGATGTCCGCGCCCCAGAGCGGGGCCGGTGGCCGCGAGGGAGAGAGCACGAGATGCCTGGGACGACGGCCGGCGGCGCCGACGATGCGCTCTCGGTGCTGGTCCGCGAGGCGCTCGACCGCCCGGGGATGACCTTCCGCCGGCTCACCGAGGCCACCGTCGATCCGGCCACCGGCTACCGCCCCGGCACCACCTGGCTGCACAAGCTGGTGCGCAACGAGGTGGTCCGCGCCCCCGAGCCCCAGGTCCTGCGCGCCCTCGCCACCGGCCTCGGCCTGCCGCTCGCCCGGGTCCAGCGCGCCGCCGCCGCCCAGTACCTCGACTACGTCACCACCGAGCTCACCGGCCTGCCCGCCGACGCCCGCGCCATCGTGGCCCACCTCGTCGAGCTCGACCCCGCCGACCTGCCCAAGGTCCGCGCGGTGGTGGAGGACTTCGTGGCCCGCCGTTCGAACCCGGAAGGCCCCGCCGGAGGCTGATCCGGGCGGCTCTCCGGCGCTGTCCCCGCCCTCGCCGCGGCCCCGTCTGTCAGACCCGTGCGGTATTGCGGTTCCGTGCGCTTCTCGCCAGCCCCCATAATCGGGTGTACGTTCGATTCTGCCTCGGTCGAACGCGTCCACCGCCACCGGGAAGGGGGTCAGATGAACAGGGTCAGCTGGTACCACGCCGAGCTCGACGACGGCGCTCCCCTCGTCCTGCTCACCTTCCCCGACGAGTCCGTCCTCATCGGCGATCCGCGCACCCTGCCCCCCAACCTCCTCCCCGCCCTCGCCGCCACCCTCGCCACCGGCCCCCTCGTCCCGGCCCGCCTGCACGCCCTGCTGGCCGACGCGCTCCGGGGCGAGGGTCCCGCGGCCGAGGGGTCGATGTCCCTCCCCGCGGGCGAGCTCCGCTGAGCGGCCGGCTCCGCTGGCCGATCTCGCTGGTCGGCTCCGCCGGTCGGCCGGGTCGGGTGACGTCGGGTCAGTTCCCGGGGATCTCCGCATGGGCGCGGGCGAGCAGCAGGTAGCCCTCGCCGTTGGCCTTGATGCCGGCCTTCTCCTCCTCCGTCAGCGCGCGCTTCACCTTGGCGGGCACCCCGGCCACCAGCGAGCCGGGCGGCACCTGCATGCCCTGCGGCACCACGGCCCCGGCGGCGATCAGCGAACCGGTGCCGATGCGGGCCCCGTTGAGGACGGTGGAGTTCATCCCGACCAGGACGTCGTCCTCCACCACGCAGCCGTGCAGCACCGCGTTGTGGCCGACCGAGATCCGCGCCCCGAGCACCGCCGGGAAGCCCGGATCGGCGTGCACGGTGCAGTTGTCCTGGATGTTGGTGTCGGGGCCGACGGTGATGGTCTCCGCGTCCCCGCGCAGCACCGCCCCGTACCAGACGCTCGCCCCGGCCCCCACCGTCACGGCGCCGACCACCACCGCGTTCGGCGCCACGTACGCCCCCGGGTCCACCTGCGGTTCGAGCCCGCCGACCCCGGTGATCAGTGCCTCCGCCATGCCCGTACCCCTCTTCCTCTTCTTCTCGCGCTCGTCCTTGCCCCGCCGCGGCCCGCCCAGCCCCGCCCCTGAGTCCGGCGCCTCGGCGGGTGCCGGCGCCAGCCTAGGCCCGCCGCCTAACTCCCGGCCCGGTAGGCCCGGAGGAAGGCGGCGACACCGCCGGTGACCAGGCGGTCGATCCGCTCGGGCGGCAGGGGCAGGACGCCGTAGTGGGAGAGGTGGACGATCGGCTGCGAGCCGAGCGCCATGAAGTGGGTGGCGGCCAACTCCGGGTCGCCGTGCAGGTCGAGCAGGCCCGCCGAGGCCAGCCCGCCGAGGGCCTCGGCCAGTGCGCGGGCGACCGGCGCCGGTCCGGCCTCCTGCCAGGTGGCCAGCACCTCCGCCGGCACGTGGCCGGCCTCGGCGTGGATGTGCCGCACCAGGGCGAAGTGGTCCGGGTAGGCGGCCATCAGCTCGACGAAGGCCCGGGCCACGGCCGTCAGGTCGCGCTCCAGGTCCTCGGGGTGGGGCGGCCTTGCAGGGTCCAACATTGCTGCCAGGAGCCCCAGTTGGGCGTCCTTGACCTGGCCTGCGGTCCACCGGATGACGGCCTCGAAGAGCTGGGCCTTGCCGCCGGGGAAGTGGTTGTAGAGCGTCCGGGTGGAGACCGCTGCGGCAGCCGCGAGCGTGTCCACCGAGGCCCGCGCGTAGCCCTCGCGGCCGAACACGCCGCAGGCCGCGCTCGCCATCGCCATCTGCTTCTCCAGCCGGCGCGGCGGCACCGTCTCCCGCGCCTGCGCCACCCAGGCGTCGTTGCTGCTGCCCGTCATGCCCGTCCCTCCCCCTGCCTCTCCTACCGCCGACCTAGGTACAACGACCGTTGTCGTTGTGACAACGCTCGTTGTACTTTACTCGACGTCGGGCCGCACCGGGCGGTCCGTCAGGGAGGGGAACACCCATGTCCGTCAACGCCGTTCACCCGTCGGCCGCCGTCACTTCCCCCGCGGAGCTGCCGCTGCGCGTCGCCGTGATCGTGGCCAGCGTCCGCGAGGGCCGCCACGGGCCCGCCGTCGCCGACTGGTTCCTGGGCGTGGCCGCGCGTCAGGGCGGCGCGGTGTACGACGTGATCGACCTCGCCGAGGTCAGCCTCCCCCTGGCGATGCCGAAGTGGGGGAGCGAGCCGTCCCCCGAGGTCGCCGCCGCGCTGGCCGACGTCACGCCCCGACTGACCGCCGCCGACGCCTTCGTGATCGTCACGCCCGAGTACAACCACAGCTTCCCGGCCGCCCTGAAGAACCTGCTCGACTGGCACATGGGCCCCTGGCACGCCAAGCCGGTCGGCTTCGTCTCCTACGGCGGCCTCGGCGGCGGACTGCGCGCCGTCGAACAACTCCGGCTGGTCTTCGCCGAGTTGCACGCCACCACGGTGCGCGACACGGTCAGCCTGCACGGGCCCTGGTCCGGTCTCGGCCCCGACGGCGCCCCGCGCGACCCTGCCGTCGCCGAGGGAGCGGCCAAGGGCATGCTCGGCCAACTGGCCTGGTGGGGGCGCGCCTTGAGGGCCGCCCGGGCCGCCCACCCCTACCAGGGCTGAGGCGCCGCCGTGTCCACCGCACGCACCACCCCCGCCTCTCCTCCCTCCGCTCCCGCCTCCTCCCCTCCCTCCTCCTCCGCTCCCTCCTCCTCGGTGCTCAACCGCACCCTCCTGGTGGTCATCACCGGCTCGGTCATGTCGGTGCTCGACATCACCATCGTCAACGTCGCCCTGCGCAGCCTCACCACCGCACTCGCCGCCCCGCTGGAGACCGTCCAGTGGACCGCCACCGCCTACACCCTGGCGCTCGCCGCCGTCGTCCCCACCGCCGCCTGGGCGATGGGCCGGATCGGCGCCAAGCGCAGCTACCTGACCGCCCTCGCCCTCTTCACCCTCGGCTCGCTGCTCGCCGCCTGCGCCTGGAGCGCGGGCAGCCTGATCGCCTTCCGCGCCCTCCAGGGCCTCGGCGGAGGTCTGCTGATGCCGGTCGGCATGACGATGGTGATGCGGGCCGCCGACCGCAACCGGCTCGGCCGCGCCATGGCCCTCTCCGGGCTGCCCGTCCTGATCGGCCCGGTGCTCGGCCCCGTCCTCGGCGGCTGGCTGCTGGACGTCGCGGACTGGCGCTGGATCTTCCTGGTCAACCTGCCGGTCGGCGCGCTCGCCCTGACCCTCGCCGCCCTCCTCCTCCGCCCCGACGCACCCGCCTCCGCCGCTTCCTCGGACGTCGCGCCTCGCCTCGACCTCCCCGGCCTGCTCACCCTCCCGCCCGGCCTGGCCCTCCTCCTCTACGGCCTCACCCTCGGCGGCGAACGCGGCGACCTCACCACCCCCGGCGCCGCCCTCCCTGCCCTCGCCGGAGCCGTCCTGATCGCCGCCTTCGTCCGCCACGCCCTGACCGCCCGTCAGCCCCTCCTCGACCTCCGGCTGCTCCGCGACCGCACCTTCACGGTGTCCGTCATCACCCTGGCCCTCTTCGTCAGCGGCTACTTCGGCTCGATGCTGCTCGGCCCGGTCTACTGGCAGCAGGTCCGCGGCCTCTCCACCACCACCGCTGGCCTGCTCGGCGCCCCCGTCGGCCTCACCGTCGGCCTCGCCATGCAGCTCGCCGCCCGCCGGATCGACCGCACCCCGCCCCGCCGCCTGGTCCCGGCCGGCGTCGCACTCGGCGCCCTCGGCATGGCCCTGACCGCAGCCCAGATCGCCGACCCCACCGTCCCCGCCTGGCGGCTGGTCGCCTCCGCCATGCTCATGGGTGCCGGAGCCGGCACCGTCCTGATGCCCACCATGACCACCGCCACCAGGGCCCTCCCCACGGACCGCCTCGCCGCCGCAGGCACCGCCCTCAGCATCAACTCCCAACTCTGGGCCGCCTCCGGCACCGCCCTGATCTCCACCCTCCTCACCACCACCGGCTTCCCCACCGCCTACACCGCCGCCGCCCTCCTCCTCACCCTCGCCCTCGTCCCCGCCCTCCTCCTCCCGGCCCACCGCCCGCCGGAGGGCTGAAGGGTCGTCGCTCCGCCACCAAAACCCCGTATGTCACACCCGTCCCACACGATTAAAGTGACCATCGACGAGATTCGTCCGTATCCCGACGGCCGCCGTGCCGGCGGGATACGCGCGTGCTCAGGGGTCGTCACACCGACGCCCCGGACAGATCGACCACGGGGGAAAGCACCCATGCGCCACCGCCTGCTCCGCAGCGCGTTCATATCCCTGCTCGCCGCCTCCGCCCTGGCCGGCACGGCACCGATCGCGGCGCACGCCGCCCCGGGCACGCCGGGTGCTCCCGGCACTCCCGGCGCTCCGGCCGCTGCGGGCAAGTCCGGCCCCGCCGACGCGCGGGCCGCCGCCGCCTCCGGCGCGGCAGCCGCCGCGGCAGCTGCGGCGAAGGCCTCCGGCGCGCCCGCCGCCAGGTCGTTCGCCGCCGCCCCGGCCGCAGTCGACCCGGCAGCCTGTGACCTTGCCTACTCCGACCGGCAGACCGTCATCAACATCGGCGAGAAGCTCACCTCGGGCCAGAAGATCACCAGTCCCAGCGGCTCCACCGAGCTGGTCATGCAGCCCGACGGCAACCTGGTGACCTACGCCCTCGGCAACCCCGGCGGCCCGCGCCTCCCGCTCTGGAGCACCGGCACCTACAACAACCCCGGCGCCTACGTCACCATGCAGCAGGACGGCAACTTCGTCGTCTACCGCGCGGGCGGCGGCCCCGAGTCCGGCGGCGCCCTCTGGAGCTCCAACTCCTACGGCACCAAGACCGACCGCACGCCCAAGGCCTACCTGCGCTGGGACGGCGCCCTGATGGTCCTGGGGCGCAAGAACTACAACTGGCAGACCGACTTCTGGAACGGCACCCGCGAGCGCGGCACGCGCCTGTGCGCAGTCCAGGGCGACAACTCCTACAACTACTGGTTCGACGGTGACTGGGCCCAGACCGCCACGGTCTGGATGATCGTGCAGGCCGACCACAACGTCGTCATCTACCGCAAGAGCGACGGCAAGGCCATCTGGTCCAGCGGCACGTACAACGTCCCGTACCCGATCATCGAGCTGGTGATGCAGGCCGACGGCAACCTCCTGCTGCGCGACTGGATGCACCCCGCACAGGTCACCTGGGCGGCCGGCACCTACAACAACCCCGGCGCCTACGCCCTCCTCCAGGACGACGGCAACTTCGTCATCTACAAGTCCGACGGCGGCCCCGGCAAGGGCGGCGCGCTCTGGTCCACCGACACCTGGAACAAGGTCTGACCCCGTGACCCGCTCCTGACGAACGGTCACCCCACAGAAGGGGCCCTGCCGGACACCCCCGGCAGGGCCCCTCCGCACACCCACCCGCCACGACCTGCCCGCGGCGGCCCGCCCGCCCCACCGGCGCCTGACCAACCGTCACACGGCCACGCTCCCGGGCCAGTCACGTACGCCCCCGCCGGACCTAGCCCGAGGCCCGGTCACCAAAAACGACAGAGACCCTGCCGGATTTCTCCGACAGGGTCTCTGCACTGGGTCGGGGTGGCGGGATTTGAACCCACGGCCTCTTCGTCCCGAAGCAACCCGGGCGTCTGGCTGACCGTAGGGTTTGGTGCCGCTGGCCTGCGCTGATCGTTCCCGGGTGTCCGCTGTCGTACGCCGAAGTACGGGGCCGTTGTCACGCAGTTGGTTACTCAGGTTGTCAGTTGATCAGCTGGTCCTCCGGCCGGCAATCCCCGGATGCTCCCGCCAACTGCGTGGACCCTCAGGCATGTCTGTCATCGCCTCTAGAAACTTCCGGCATGGAGGCGAGACCTCTCTAGCGCGTCAGCGGCACGGCACCAGTAACTCTGAGAGCACGGGCAAAGACCGCAGTCAGCGCTCAGACGCGCTCTGACCCGTGGCCAACCACCAGCCCATTGCACGTAGTGCAGGACCGGTTCGGATCGTGGCAGCCCGCCTGCCTGACCT
Organism: Kitasatospora sp. NPDC001664; assembly: GCF_053596675.1. Lineage (NCBI taxonomy): Bacteria > Bacillati > Actinomycetota > Actinomycetes > Kitasatosporales > Streptomycetaceae > Kitasatospora > Kitasatospora sp. NPDC001664. Next base: position 36,979 of record NZ_JBSFGS010000008.1, on the reverse strand, counting down.
GCTTGCCATCCGCGCTCGTAGGCCAGCATCCGCTCCAGACCGCTCTTAGCAGCACCAGCGCTACCAGTCCAGATGCATCCGAGCTTGCTTCGTGGGCTTGGCCTATCTATGAACGAGCTGGAAGCGGCCACTTCATGAGCATGCCCGGTTTGTCCGTGTTTGATACCGCTGTGCATGGATTAGTGCTACCGGCAGGCATTGAAAAGCCCTCTCGCGGAGATGTCGCCGCCCATGTAACTTTGCTGTATGACGACTGTCCCAGAGCTGGAAGGGTGGCGATGACGGACCTGACGGCACCCCGGACCGCCACGCTCATGGTGCGCTGGCGCCCGACGGCGCAGGTGTACGAGGGTCGATCGCGCCTGCTGGTTGCCTTGGAGAAGCAAGGAAAGCTTCGCGCCTTCAAGACTGAGGACGATATTACTCGCGCAATAATTCAGGATGAGATCGAGATTCTCCTGTCGCCTCGTCATTTGGCAATTTCTGATGCTTCGGGACTGGAGGATCCTACTTCAGCATCCTTTATTCTAGAGTCTCTCTCGTCGGTTATTGATGTCAGGCCAAACTTCTTTGGATCCAGGTTTCAGCACCTGATTCCGCTGGGCGATGAGTCTGCATACGATGAGGCCCGAAAGTCCTTTTGTCTGGCCGTTTTCGGGGACCTTGCGGATCGCTTTGGAATCTCGGACACGTCGACGCTGATTGATGGGTCGACGGATTCTGGGAGGAATATCTTCCAGGCTGAATTTGGAATCGTTAATAGAGATGAGGCGGCCGAAAGGCTGGCGCTGGAGGTAGGCAGGCTGCGTACTGTCGAAGAGCCAGATTTCAGCCATATTGATTGGGGTGAGCGGGGCCTCCCTGGTGTGGCTCTGTATGTAAGCTCCAATTGGCATCGCCATGGAGAGCGGCCAGATTCTATCGACGCTGCCTCACTTGTCGAAGCTGCGCAGCAGTATCGAGAAGAAGCGGGGAATTTTGCCCGCGCATTGTTCGATAAGACTAGGGTCGAAGTTGAACAGTAGGGAGAGGATATGATGACGACGCCGACGCTTTCCGCTCCTCCGAAGAATATCGCCCGCAAGGATTACTACCGGCTCGATCGGGCCGAGCAGCAGGCCCCCGAGCCGCTCATTGGGGTGCCAAAACGGCTGTCCGATGCCGGGGAAGTGCTGCCCTCGAAGTACGTGCGGACGATCGTTGATCGCACGGTCGATCGAGAGCCTCCGGCGCGACACTGGCAGCACGCAGGCAGCGTTACCGAGCTGCTTGGCGAGCTCGTTGATGAGCTGGTTGCAAATGGTCGTTCGCGGGATGCCGACGCCATCCAGCGACTCCTTCACCGGGATGATGAAGACGCCGCAATGAGGGCCTATGTTTCTCGCCTCTGGGCGCAAGACTGGGACTCTGACGAAGATTCAATCTACGACGAATAGTGGATTAGGTGAAGCCTGGCGATATCGCCTTGGTCTACTTCCCGTTTAGCTACATGGAGGAAGAGCCCTTCAAGAGGCGACCAGTATTGATTGTTGGGTGTACCTTGCCCGGGGAGAGCGGCGACCACGCGGCTCTGGTTGCTCAAATTACGGGGAGTGCCAATCGGGTGAGCAATCCAGGCCAAGGTGATGTGGTTGTCCACAAGTGGAAAGAGGCAGGCCTTCGCAAGGAGAGTGTCATTCGCGCTCGGAGGCTATGGACGCCAGAGCCGAGGGACTTTGATGGATCAATCCTGGGAACTCTGGATCTTCCCACGTTTGAAGAAGTTCTGAGTCACGTGCGTCTTTTCATCAGCCCGCAAGGAGCGCAAGGAGGTTCAACGACCTGAGTTGAGTGCTTCTCGAAACGGGCGGTGGAGCGGTTTTGGCCGGTGTCCTGTCGGGGTTGGGTCCGAGCATGATCGGGGGGCCGTAAGCTGACCCGCGAATCGGGCAGGCTCCTCGCCTGCCCGCAATCTGGCCGAGTGGCCCCCCGGTCTTGCTCGGTGCGGGCCCCGGGCTCGACAGGTGGGTAAAACCGCGGAGCCGCCCGCCCCCAGCCACGGCGGGGTTGGCCCACCTCGGATCGTCCGTCGCCTGGCGCGGCCGGCCGCCGCCGAAGCGGGGCGAAGACAGGAGCGGCGGCGAGCGGCCAGGGCCGCGCGCGGCGCGCTTGCGCGCCCTTGAACCCGTAAAGAAAGTTTTTACTCACTCACCTACCAGGGCCAACGTCTTCCCGTCGTGGGCTCGCACGTGCGGTGCCTCGTCCTGGAGCGCGTCCGTGATCCTGATTGCGTAGACCTCGCCCATGGTGGCCGTGACCTCGTCCGGGGTGAGCCAGGAGACGGCCGTCGACTCGTCGGACAGCTGCTCGTGCCCGCCCTCGGGGGTGCAGCGGAAGACCAGCGCGACGACGCCCCGGACCATGTTCTTGTACACGCCGGTGAGGCGGTCCACCCGGACGTTGATGCCGGTCTCCTCGAAGACCTCGCGGCGGACGCCGTCCTCCAGGGTCTCGCCCAGTTCGAGCACTCCGCCCGGGGGCTCCCAGGTGCCGTTATCGGCTCGGCGGATTGCCAGGACGCGGCCGTCTTCGCGCACCACGACGCCGGCCACTGACACCGAGTGGAGCGGCGTTGACGGTTGAAGAACTTGCCATGGGGGGTCGATACTCATGTACAGGAGAATAGGAGTCTGAGAAGGACTATGGCGAGCGGTGAAGCGGCCTCGACGGCCAAGGCGAAGTACCAGCAGATCGCGGATGACCTTGCCGCGCAGATCCGTTCGGGGGCCCTGGCTCCTGGAGCTGCGGTTCCGAGCGAGTCGGAGCTGATGGAGCGTTACGGCGTGGCGTCCGGCACCGTCCGCAAGGCGGTCGCGGAGCTGAGGACGACTCAGCTGATCGAGACCCACCACGGCCGCGGCTCCTTCGTCCGCTCCCGTCCCCCGGTTCAGCGCAAGTCATCCGACCGATTCCGCCGCGCCCATCGGCTCGCGGGCAAGGCTGCGTACCTGGCTGAGGCTGAGCAGTCCGGCGGTGTCCCCTCGGTGAACGTGCTCTTCGTGGGCCCAACTCCGGCCCCGCCCGAGATCGCCAAGCGACTCGAAGTTCCGGCCGGCGCCCAGGTGCTGGCTCGCAAGCGGCGGTACTTCCGCGATGGGACGCCCACCGAGGAGGCGACCTCCTACCTGCCGTGGGACGTGGTGAAGGACATCCCGGAGATGTTCGCCGAGAACCCCGGCGGTGGCGGGATCTACGCCCGACTCGAAGAGCACGGCTACGGCCTGGCCGAGTTCACCGAGACAGTGAGGGCCCGGCTCGCCAGTAAGGCGGAGTCGTCCTCCCTGGCGCTCAGCCCCGGATCGCCGGTGATCCACCTCGTCCGCAACGCCACGACTTCGGCCGGCCGCGTGGTCGAGGTCTGCGACACGGTGATGGCCGCTGACCAGTTCGTTCTCGACTACCGCTTCGCCGCGAAGGACTGACGGAACCTCAACTTCCGCAACCCACTGCCGGATTCGCTCCGCAGTGGGTTGACTCATGTAGAGGAGTCGGGCACTCTTCTATCACTCACTCATGTACATAAGTGCATGAGACAGCCTCTTCTAGAGGAGAAGATCGGCTATGGCCACCTTCAAGATCGACACCTCGACCGCCTTCGTCTTCGTGGTCGTCCCGCCCGCGCCCAAGCTGGTGAGCAAGCAGACCGGTGAGGTCGCCATCGACCGTGAGACCGGGGCCCGGATGCTGACCGTCGGCCTGACCATCGCGGATGAGGGGGAGGCGAACCTCTACACCGTCGCTGTGCCGGAGACCGGCGTGTCCGAGGGGCTTGGCATCGGGATGCCGGTCGCGCTGACCGGGCTGCGGGCGAGGTCCTGGGAGAACGAGTTCAACGGCCATAAGCGGCACGGGATTTCGTTCCGCGCGGCGGCCGTCACGTCCCTCGTCCCGGCCGCCTCGAACGGCTGACGGCGGTGTCGGATCTGCTGACGCTCGCTGAGGTCGGTGCTCCGGCCGCCGCTCTACTCGGTGGTGCGGCGTACGCCCGGGCCAAGGCACCGGCCGCGTACTGGACCACGGTCGGACTCCCGGCCGCTGCGGCTCGGTTCACCGCAACCTACGGCAGCACCATGGACGCCTGCGGCCTGACGGTGGAGCCCTCCCGGCTCCGGGTTTTCCTCCTGCGGGCGACGACCCGTCGGGAGATCCGGCCGGTGCCGCCGAAGATCCGCAGGGTGCGGCCGACCATGACCGGCCTGCGGGTCCGCCTCCGGCTGGCCCCTGGGCAGGAGCCCGCCGACGTGGTGGCCTCGACCGAACGCCTGCGGCACGCCTGGGGAGTCCACTCCGTCAACGTGGTCGTGCTCGGGCCGGGTGTGGTCGAGTTGAGGATGACCGGCTACGACGTGCTCCGCCGAGTGCGGATGCCGCGCCGACTGCCGACCGGTGAGCTGCTGGTGCCGGTGGCGCTGCGGGGCGACGGGACGGCCTTCGTCCGGGACTACCGGGCGGTGCCCCACTGCCTCACCCTCGGCGCGACGCTCTCTGGCAAGTCGGTGTACCTCCGTAACCTGATCGCCGAACTCGCCAAGCGGAACGTCGCGTTGGTCGGGATCGACTGCAAGCGCGGGGTCGAGCACGCCCCGTTCGCCCCTCGGCTATCCGCGCTGGCCACCGACTCGGACGAAGCGCGCTCGGTGCTCGACGCCTTGGTGGACGAGATGGAGCAGCGGTACGAGCTCATCCGCCGGTACCAGGGCATCCCTGGCAGCGTGGCCGACGGCGAGATCACCTCGGACGTGTGGGGGTTGCCCGCCGAGCTGCGGCCGGTGCCGATCGTCCTGCTCGTGGACGAGGTGGCCGAACTGTTCCTCGTCGCCACCCGCAAGGAGGAGGAACGCCGGGATCACATGGTCACCCAGCTGATCCGGCTCGCCCAACTCGGCCGTGCGGCAGGGATGTTCCTGGAGGTCTGCGGTCAGCGCTTCGGCTCCGAGCTGGGTAAGGGTGCCACGATGCTCCGTGCTCAGCTCACCGGCCGGGTGGTCCACCGCGTGAACGACAAGCCGACTGCCGAGATGGGCCTCGGCGACATCTCGCCGGAAGCCGCGTTCGCCGCGACCCAGATCGCTCCGGAGACTCCCGGCGTCGCCGTCGCGGGTGACTCCTCCGGAGGCTGGTCCCGCATCCGGGCCCCGTACCTGTCCATCGCGGACGCGGCCCGCATCTGCCGCGAGAACGCGCACCTCGCCCCGGACCTGCCCACCCTCGCCGCGTTCCGCCCGGCCCGCCCGGTGGTGCCCGCCCAGGGCTACGGCCCGTCGCTGGCGAAGCCGCGGCTGCTGACCGACTGACCCATTCACCGCATCGGCCGGCGCGACCGCATCGCGCCAAGCCCCTACCCCGTCACGCCCTCGACCAGGGCGCCGCTCACGGAAGGAGGTCCACCGATGCGCCTGCCCCGACCGGACCCCGTCCTCGTCCAAGCCGCCATCGCTGGGGCCCTCTCCTTCGCCCACCTGCACGATCTGGCCGAAGCCGCAGGGCAGTTGGGCTGGAAGGCGTGGGCCTACCCGATCTCGGTCGACCTGCTCCTGGTCGCCGCTTGGCACCGCATGCGGACCCTGCGCGCTTCCGGTGCTACTGCCCGCGCGGCCTGGACCTGGTTCCTGATCGCGCTGGCGGCCTCCCTCGGCGCCAACGTCGCCACCGCCGGACTGCTCGACCTGGGCAACGTCCCGGCCTGGTTGCGCATCCTCGTCGCCGGTTGGCCCGCACTGGCCTTCTTCGGCGGAACACTGCTCGCCCACTCCCGGCCGGCACCGCACGAAGCTCCCGCCGAGCCCGAACCGGCCTGGGAGGTCGACGCCGATGCGGCTCAACTCCCGCTCTACGAAGCCGACTCGGACCGGATCGCGGAGCACCACCAGGAGCCGGAAGCCGTTTCCGCCCCTGAGCCGGTGCCCGCCCTGCCGACCGCCGCTCCGGCGCCGATCGCCGTACCGGCCGCGCTGATCGACCACGCCCGCAAGGTCGTCGACGACCACCAGGCCCGCACCGGTACCCCGATGGACACCGACACCCTGCGCATCCGCCTCGGCGTCCCGCCCCAGCTCGCCGACGCCATCGCCGCCCAACTCACCTGACGGAGGTACCACCATGGCCCGGCCCATCCGCCCGCGCAACGTGATCCGCATCGGCCCCGTGCAGGTCGCCACCTACTACGACGGCCGGGGCCGCGAGAGGCACACCACCGTGTGCACCGCCCCGCGCTGCGGCTTCTCCGCCGACTACGACTCGCGCGCCGCCGCCGAGATCGCCGCCCGCACCCACCGCTGCTCCATCCGCTGACAGGAGACCCGCCATGAACGTCACCCTGCCCCTGGTCCTCGTCCTCGGCGCCGCCACCTGGGCCGCCGTGAAGATGCTCGGCCTGCGCCTGTGGGTCGTCGTCCTGATCGCCCTCTTCGGCTTCTACGTCGCCGACACCTTCGTGGCCCCGCTCATCGACCAGACCACCCGCACCGGCGTCAGCGCCGTCACGCCCAAGTAGAACCGGAGGAACCGCGATGCCCGCCACCCTGCTCCTCCCGGAGACGCTCGGCCTCGGCCCGGACGGCGCGCTCCTGGTCGCCGAGATCGAGGCGTACCTCGCCTCCCTGCCGCAGAACTCCCGCGTGGCCGTCCCGCTGATCTGCACGTACGGCAGCACCGTGCAGTCCTGGAACGCGGGCTTCCCGGCACCCCGGCCCACCCTGCTGGACCGGATTGCCCACCGCCCGGCCCGCCCGGTCCCGGTCACCATCGCGGACCACCTGCGGCTGACCTCCCGCTACATCCAGCACGCGGGCTGGCTGCAGGGCGCCCTGTGGGACGACGCCGGCCGGGTCTGCCTCCTCGGCGCCCAAGCTGCCGTCCTCGCCCACGGATACGGCACCGCGGCGACTGTCGGCCGGGCCCGCAACCAGGTGATGCAACTTCTGCATGCCACGGGGCGGCCAGTCAGCTCCCCGGACGTCTTCAACGACGCCCCGACGACCCGTCAGGCCGACGTTCACCACCTGCTCGACCGCACCGCCGCCCGTGCCCTCGCACTCGGCATCTGACCTGTTCAACCGGCCTCGGGGCGGCAAAAGCCGCCAAGCATCCGACCGCCCCGAGGCCGCACCCCTGCCCGGACCGAAGCCCGACGAAGGAGACACGCCCATGATGCCCCAGCCCACCACGTCCCCCGCCCGGATCTGCCGCGATTGCCACGGCTTCGGCAGCGCCCACATCGCCACCGGTCTCATCCGCCGCGACGGCACCCGCGACACCACCCCGGTCAACTGCCGATCCTGCAACGGGTACGGCTCCGTCAGCCTGCACCTGCCCACCGCGGCCAAGGCGGTCTGACCATGTCGTTTCTCGGCGGCAGCTGTCCCGCGAACGGCCTGCGAGTCCTTGATCTCTTCTGCGGTCAGGGTGGTGCCGGCATGGGTTACCACCTCGCCGGGTTCGACGTCACCGGCATCGATCTCGCCCCGCAACTCCGCTACCCCTTCACGTTCCAGCAGGCCGATGCGCTTACCTACCTCGCCCACCACGGGACCGAGTTCGACCTGATCCACGCCTCCCCGCCCTGCCAGCGCTACACCAACGCCCAGAAGATCCGGGGCAACGACCACCCCGACCTGGTCGGCCCGCTGCGTGACCTGCTCATCTCGACAGGCCGCCCCTACGTGATCGAGAACGTTCCCGGTTCTCCGCTCCTGGACCCGGTGGAGCTGTGCGGCTCCATGTTCGGCCTGCGCACCTACCGCCACCGCCTCTTCGAGGCCTCCTTCTCGGTCCCCGCCCTGCACCACCCCCGGCACCTCGCCCCCAACGCCAAGATGGGCCGCCCTGTCCGCGAAGGCGAGTACATGCACATCGTCGGGAACTTCTCCAACGTCCCGCTCGCACGCGACGTGATGGGCATGCCCTGGGCCACCCGCGACGGCCTCCGAGAAGCGATCCCCCCGGCCTACACCGCCCACATCGCCGCCCAGTACCTCACCACCGCCGATACGGCGGTGCCCGCTTGACCACCAGCGCCCCCGCCCCGGTCGCCGACCTCCTCGGCCTGGCACAGCTCGGCACCATGCCCGCCCTTATGCGCCAGCTCTCCGGCCTCGCCGGATGCACCACCCCCATCCGCCTCCACGGCTGGCGCACCGAGATCAACCAGCACACCGGCCAGGTCCTGCACCACCTGGAGTCCGCCCAGCTCCCCGCCGGGAACCTCCTCGTGCGCTGCGGCAACCGTCGCACCACCCGCTGCCCGGCCTGCGCCGAGACCTACCGCCGCGACACCTACCACCTGATCACCGCCGGACTCACCGGCGGCAAGGGCACCCCGGAGACCGTCGCCGCACACCCCAGGGTGTTCGCCACCTTCACCGCTCCCGGCTTCGGACCGGTCCACAATCGGCCCTCCGCCGGCCGCTGCCGTTGCGGCATCGCCCACTCCGCCGACGACCTCGCGTTGGGCTCCCCGCTCGACCCCGAGCGCTACGACTACGAAGCCGCGGTGCTCTGGAACGCCCACGCCGGAAAGCTCTGGGCCCGCTTCTCGATCCTGCTCCGCCGTGCCGTCGCCAAGCGGGCCGGTCTGACGCAGCGTGAGTTCCGCGAGCACGCCCGGATCTCCTTCGGGAAGGTCGCCGAGTACCAGAAGCGCGGTGCGATCCACTTCCACGCCGTCATCCGCCTCGACGGCCCCGAGGGCGGCTCACAGCTCCCGCCGGCCTGGGCCACCGCCGAACTCCTCACCGACGCGATCCGCGACGCCGCCCGCCGCACCGACATCCCCGGCCCGCACCTCGACGGCCGCGACCACCGCTTCGCCTTCGGTCGGCAGCTCGACATCCGGACCATCCGCAGCGCCGACTTCACCGGCACCGCCCAGCTCACCGACCGGGCCGTGGCCGCCTACATCGCCAAGTACGCCACCAAGGGCGCGGAGACCGCCACCGGCACCCTCGACCGGCCGCTCAAGCTCCTCGCCGAGATCGCCACCCTCGACGTCCCCGAGCACGCCCGCCGCCTCATCCGCACCGCCTGGACCCTCGGCGCCCGTCCCGAACTCGCCGAACTCCGCCTCCGGGCCTGGGCCCACATGCTCGGCTTCCGGGGTCACTTCTCCACCAAGACCCGCCGCTACTCCACCACCCTCGGCGCCCTCCGCGGCGCCCGTGCTGCCTGGCGCCGCGCCCAGACCCTCGAACACCTCGGTCTCGACCAGGCCGACGACGAGAGCACCCTCGTCCTCGCCCACTGGGTGTTCGCCGGCACCGGCCTCACTCCCGGTGAGTCATGGCTCGCCGCCGCCGTCCAAGCCGCACCCGGAACTGAAGGAGAACCTACCCGTGGCTGACGCTGTGCCAGCTCCGGCGCTCTACCGCATCTCCGACGCGATGCTGACGCTCAGGATGAGCCGGACGGTGATCTATGACCTGATCCGGGCCGGGCGCCTCCGCACGGTCAAGGAGGGCCGTGCCCGCCGCGTCCCTGCCTCCGCCATCGCGGAGTACGTCGCCCTCCTGGAGCGCGAAGCCAGGGAGGCTGCGTGACGGCCCGTCGAAGCCGGGGAGACGGTGGCCTGCACTGGGACGAGAGGCGTCAGCGCTGGATCGCCTCCGCCAGCCTGGGCTACGACCCGAGCGGCAAGCGGATCGTCAAGAAGGGCAGCGGCCGGACCAAGACGGAGGCCAAGAACAAGCTCAAGGAGATCCTGCGGGACTACGACGACGGCTTGGCCATCGCGCCCACCAACTACACCGTCAAGGACGCCGTGCTGGACTGGCTGACCTACGGGCTCACCGGCCGGGACGAAGGCACCGTCGAGACCTGCACCAACCTCTGCCAGAACCACGTGATCCCCTCGCTCGGCGCTCGCAAGCTCCGCGACCTGGGCGCCGAGGAGGTTGACCGCTGGCTGGCCAAGAAGGCCGAGACGCTCAGCACCCGCACCCTCCAGGCCATCCACTCCTGCCTGAACCGGGCGGTGAAGCGGGCTATGGCCCGGGACAAGGTGAAGCGCAACGTGGTGGAGCTGTGCTCCGTGCCGACTGGGCAGCCCGGCCGGCCGTCCAAGGCGCTGACGTTCGCTCAGGCTGAGGCGGTGCTCAGGGCGGCGGAGAAGTCCTCCAGCTACGCCTACATCGTCGTCTCGCTGCTGACCGGGGCCCGGACCGAGGAGCTGCGGCCCCTGACGTGGGATCACGTCTTCCTGAAAGGTCACCCCGAAGCCAACCCGCCGGTACCGCCGTACATGGCGGTCTGGCGGTCGGTGCGTGCCGGCGGAGACACCAAGACCCGCCGCTCCCGCCGCACCATCGCCCTCCCGGCCCGCTGCGTCGAGGCGCTGCTCGACCACTGGGTGGACCAGGGCTGGGACCGCTACGCCGCTGACGAGAAGTGGCAGGAGAACAACCTCGTCTTCCACTCCGCCGTCGGCACCGAGCTCGACCCCTCCCACGTCCGGCGGGCCTTCCGCTCCGCCCTGGCCGGCGCCGAGGGGATCGACCCGGCCGAGTGGACGCCGCGCGAGATGCGGCACAGCTTCGTGTCGCTGCTCTCCGACAAGGGTGTGCCGCTGGAGGAGATCTCACGGCTCGTCGGGCACTCCAGCACGGCCGTCACGGAGGAGGTGTACCGCAAGCAGATCCGCCCGGTGATCCAGACGGGGGCGACGGTGATGGACGAACTCTTCTGAGGCTCAGTCACTCAGATAGACACTCAGCAACGACAGAGGCCCTGCCGGATTTCTCCGGCAGGGCCTCTGCACTGGGTCGGGGTGGCGGGATTTGAACCCACGGCCTCTTCGTCCCGAACGAAGCGCGCTACCAAGCTGCGCCACACCCCGGTCCTGCTTCGTTGCTCTCCGTCTCCGGTGCAACGAGTAGAACTCTATCGGACGGGCGCCGAGATGCGAAATCCGGTTTCTCGGGGCTGTGAGCTGGGGTGTCAGCGGCGGGTGGTGAGGGTGAGGAGGGTGGCTTCCGGGGGGCAGGCGAAGCGGACGGGGGTGTAGCGGTTGGTGCCGCAGCCGGCGGAGACGTGGAGGTAGGACTGGTGGCCGCCGGCGCGGTGGGCGGAGAGGCCCTTGACGCGGCGGGCGTCGATGTCGCAGTTGGTGACGAGGGCGCCGTAGAAGGGGACGCAGAGCTGGCCGCCGTGGGTGTGGCCCGCGAGGATCAGGGGGTAGCGGTCGGCGGTGAAGGCGTCGAGGACGCGGAGGTAGGGGGCGTGGACGACGGCGAGGGAGAGGTCGGCGTCGGGGGAGGGGCCGCCGGCCACGGCGTTGTAGCGGTCGCGGCGGATGTGGGGGTCGTCGAGGCCGGTGAACTCGACGTCGAGGCCGGCCAGCTTGAGGCGGCCGCGGGTGTTGGTGAGGTCGAGCCAGCCGGCGGCGTCGAAGCCGTCGCGGAGGTCGGTCCACGGGTTGTGGACGGCGCCGGTGATGCCGCGGCGGCCGGTGCCGTCGGGGTTGTTGAGGCCGTGGACGCCGGTGCGGAGGGCCTTGAGGTAGCGGGTGGGGCTCTTCCGGGCGGGGCCGTAGTAGTCGTTGGAGCCGAAGACGTAGACGCCGGGGAAGTCGAGCAGGGGGCCGAGGGCGTCGAGGGTGGCGGGGACGCCGAGCGGGTCGGAGAGGTTGTCGCCGGTGTTGACCACCAGGTCGGGGCGCAGGCCGGCGAGGCTCTGGAGCCAGCGCTGCTTCTTCCGCTGACCGTCGACCATGTGGATGTCGGACACCTGGAGCACCCGGATCGGCCGGGCCCCTGCGGGCAGGACCGGCACCTCGACCCGGCGGAGCCGGAAGGAGCGGACCTCGTAGCCGGCGGAGTAGGCGAGGCAGGCGGCGCCGGTGGCGGCGATTCCGAGCGGGACGGAGTACAGCGGTCGCATCGGTCCATGCTCTCAGACTGCTGATCGCACCGAGAACGTCCCCGGGCTGATCGTCCGTCAGGAGGGCGGGCCGGGGACGTCGTGGGGGCAGGGGGAGGAGCTGGGGCGACGGAGGGTCAGGAGCAGCCCGCCGCCGGGTGCGGGCAAGGCGGTTTCGGCGAGGTGGTCGGCGGCCACGGTGGTGCTGGACGGGGTGGGGGACGGGCCGGTGGCGGGGGGCGGTGGTGTCGGAGAGGGCCGGGTCGGACGGCCGGGTGGGAAGAATGGGTTTGCCCGGTGGCGGGCGGCGGCGTAGGAATGCTGCATGACTACGCTCAAGCAGCAGCTGCAGGAGGACCTCACGGCTGCGATCAAGGCCCGGGACGAGCTCCGCACGTCCACCATCCGGCTCACCCTCTCCGCCGTCACGGCCGAGGAGAAGGCGGGCAAGACCGAGCGCGAGCTCGACGACGCCGAGGTGCTGAAGGTGATCGCCCGCGAGGCGAAGAAGCGCCGGGAGGCGGCCGAGGCGTTCGACCAGGCCGGCCGTGTGGAGTCGGCCGTGCAGGAGCGGGCCGAGGGCGAGGTGCTGGCGCAGTACCTGCCGAAGCAGCTGAGCGACGAGGAGCTGACCGCGATCGTCGCGGAGGCGGTGGCCGCCAGCGGGGCGACCGGGCCGCAGGGCATGGGCGCGGTGATGAAGCTGGTGAAGCCGAAGGTGGACGGTCTGGCGGAGGGTGGCCGGGTGGCCGCCGCGGTGAAGGCCGCGCTGCAGTAGCAGGGAGCGGGAGTCGGCACGTCGGTCGGCACGTCGGTCGGCACGCCGGCCGGCACGCCGGCCGTGACGGAGCCCCGACGGCCCGTGCGGAAGCCGGAGAACGCGAGAGAGGGCCACCCCCGATACGGGGGTGGCCCTCTGACGTGGGGTCAGGCGGGGCGGGTCAGCGGTGGCCGCCGTTGCCCCAGCCGCTGCCGTTCCCGTTGCCGCCGTTCCCACCGTTGCCGCCGCCGATGATGCCGGGCGGGAGGGTGAAGTTGCCGCCGATCAGGCCGCCGGCGGCCTGGCTGCCGTCGTTGGACGGCGGGGTGGCGCCGGGGGAGGCGTTCGGGTCGGTCTTGGGCTGCGGGTCGGGGATGTTGACGGTCTGGAAGGAGCCGCGCGGGGTGCCCATCAGCACCTCGTTCATGGCCATCTGCCAGATCGGGCCGGGGCCGGTGGCGCCGTAGACCGAGTCGAAGCGCTTTCCACCGATCTTGATGTTCTTCATCGAGACGTAGGTGGTCGGGCCGCCGAGCCAGACCGCGGTGGCCAGTTCGGGGGTGTAGCCGTTGAACCAGGCCGCGTACCGGTTGTCGGTGGTACCGGTCTTGCCGGCGATCTGGCGGCCGTCGTCGAGGCCGAGGGAGGAGCCGGTGCCCTTCTCGGTCACGCCGAGCAGCAGGGTGTTGATGGCGTCGGCGGTGGTCTCGCTCATCGCCTGGGTGCAGTTCGGCTGCGGCACCGGCAGCTGGGCGCCGGTGTTGTTGACCACCGACTTGACGGCGATCGGGGTGCAGTACTTGCCGCGGGCGGCGAAGGCGGCGTAGACGCCGGCCATCGAGAGCGGGCTGACCTCACGGGCACCGAGCACCATGGCGGGCACCTCGGGGAAGGCCTCGCCGCTGGCCAGCGCCTTGATGCCGAGCTTGTTGGCCATCTGCTTGAAGGCGCACAGCCCGGTCTCCTGGGCCATCTGGATGAAGTAGGTGTTGACCGACTTCGCCATGGCCTCCTTCAGCTGGTACGGGCCGATCTCGCTCTTGCTCTCGTTCTCGATGGTGGAGGGCTTGGTCTTGGAGTTGACCCAGGTGCCGTTGCAGGTGCTCATCGTCGGGTACGGGATCTTGTACTCCGACGGGTACTGCTGGGTCACCGGGGTGCCGTTCTCGATGGCCGCGGCGGCCATGATCGGCTTGAAGGTCGAGCCGGGGGAGAAGCCGTTGCCGCCGCCCATCGCCGCGTCGACGTTGAGGTTGAGCACGGTCTGCTTCTGGTTGCCGTCGAGGCCGTACGGGCGGGTCTGGGCCATCGCCAGGATCTCGCCGGTGCCGGGCTTGACCATGGTCATCGCGGCCGAGACGTCGTCGGTCGGGTAGACCTTGGTGGTCACCGCCTTGTGGGCGGCGGCCTGCTTCTGCGGGTCGATGGTGGTGTAGATCTTCAGGCCGCCCTGGGACCAGAGCTTCTGACGGTCCGTCGCGGTCTTGCCGAAGGCCGGGTCCTGCTTCACCACGTGGCGGACGTAGTCGCAGAAGAAGCCCATGCCGTTCTGCGCGGTGATGCAGCCGTTCAACGGCTCCTTGTACTTGAGGCCCAGCGGGGCGGCGGTGGCCGCCTTGGCCTCCTCGGCGGTGATGTGCTTGTTCTCCAGCAGCTTGCTGATCACCGTGTCGCGGCGGATCTGGGCCGCCTTCGGGTGCAGCACCGGGTCGTACGCCGAGGGGTTCTGCACCAGGCCGGCCAGCATCGCGGCCTCGGGGACGGTGAGGTCCTTGGCGCTCTTGGAGAAGTAGCGCTGGGCCGCCGACTCGATCCCGTAGGCCTGGTGGCCGTAGAAGGTGATGTTCAGGTAGTTGGTGAGGATCTGCTCCTTGCTCAGCTCCTCCTCCAGCTTGACCGCGATCTTCAGTTCCTTGATCTTGCGGCCGAGGCTCTTCTGGGTGGCGAGGAGGAAGGCCTCCTTGTCGTCGCCGGCCTGCTCGACGAAGACGTTCTTCACGTACTGCTGGGTCAGTGTGGACGCGCCCTGGGTCGCCTCGCCGGACTCCGCGTTCTTGCCGATCGCGCGGGCCACGCCCTTGAGGTCGACGGCGCCGTGCTCGTAGAAGCGGGCGTCCTCGATGTCGACCTGGGCCTGCCGCATGATCGGGGCCATCTGCTCCTTGGTGAGGATGGTCCGGTCGCGGTCGAAGACCTTGGCGATCAGGCCGCCGCCGGCGTCGTAGATGTACGAGGCCTGGGAGAGGGTCGGCGTCTTGAAGTCCGTGGGGACGTTGTCGAAGCTCTCGGCGGTGTCCTTCGCGGTCAGGCCGAGCGCGCCGATCGCGGGCAGCGCCATCCCGGCGACCAGCACTCCGGCCAGCACGCTGATGCCCAGGAACTTGAGTCCGAGCCCGGCCTTGTCAAGCGGGGAACCCGCGGGTCGCTGAGGTGCCATGGGGAGAACACTACGTCGCTGATTCCCGTACAAGGGGGCAGGTGTTCGCCTACGCTTGTCACAACACTGCGACAGCTTCGCTCTGTTCATGGTCATCACTCTTGTGAGTGATGAGCTTTGCCCGAATTGACCCGCTTTCAGGTGGTCTACTGGCGGGTCCGCCGGTGACGGTGTGGCAGAGGGTGACGAGAGTGGTCGGACGGGTTCTGACAAGGCCTCCGACCTGCGATCACTCCAACGGGTGAGTGGATGGATACCCATAGTCCGATCGGGTCATTTGAGATTGGGCCCGAAGGGGCTGTTGCGTCCTGGCGTTCTTCCGTAACGTCCTCAACTGGCAGCGGTGAATATGCCGTTGCCGCCGTGGGGGAGCCCCGATTCGGGAGAGGACGGCGCCGGGATGGGCTGGGTGGACGACTGGAGTGCGCAGGCTTCCTGCCGCACGAGTGATCCGGACGAGTTGTTCGTACAGGGGGCGGCGCAGAACCGCGCGAAGGCGGTCTGCAGTGGCTGCCCGGTCAGGACGGAGTGCCTGGCCGACGCCCTGGACAACCGGGTGGAATTCGGTGTCTGGGGAGGTATGACCGAGCGGGAGCGGCGGGCGCTGCTCCGCCGTCGGCCGACGGTGATGTCCTGGCGCAGGCTGTTGGAGACGGCCAGGACGGAGTACGAGGAGTCGCTTGCCACGGGCGTCATCCTCACCGACTACGCCCAGGCGGGCTAGTCGCGGTTCAGGACGATCCGTCGGGCGGATCGGTGTCCGGGTGGGGGAGCCCGGGCGGTGATCGGCCCGTACGGCTGTGTGGGGGTACGCCCGCTGAGTGCCGCGGTGCCGCCGTTCGGCGGCGTGGGTGCTCAACGGGCGTGTCGCACGTGCGGCGCCCAACGGGCGTGTCGCAGGGGCGGGCTGACGGTCAGTCGGTCGCGGTCAGTCGGTCGGCTCGCCGCCCAGTCGCGCGCCGATGGCCCGGAGGCCGTCGAGGTCGTGCACGTCACCGGGCAGGGCCGGCACCTCGACGATCGGCACGTCCGGGTAGACCGAGACGAAGCGGTCCCGGGTGAGCCGCTCGCGGTCCATCACCTGCATCCGCTCGGCGTGCAGCCGGAGCAGTCCGGCGGCCAGCGTCTCGGCCGCCACGTCGTGCTCCGCGCGTGCCTCGCCGGAGCCGTTCTCCTCGAGCGTCTCGGCGGCGGCCAGGGCCCGTTCGGCGGTGAGCTGCGGCGCGCCGGTGCCGTGCACCCGGTTGAGCACCAGTCCGGCCAGCGGCATCTCGTCGGCGGCCAGCCGGTCCACGAAGTACGCGGCCTCGCGCAGGGCGTCCCGCTCGGGGGCGGCGACCACCAGGAAGGCCGTGCCGGGCGCCTTGAGCAGCTGGTAGGTGCGGTCGGCCCGCTCGCGGAAGCCGCCGAACATCGAGTCCATCGCCGAGACGAAGGTCTGCACGTCCGTCAGCAGCTGGGCGCCGAAGACCTTCCCGAGGGTGCTGGTGACCAGGCCCATCCCGACGTTCAGGAACTTCATCGCGCTCCGGCCGCCGACCTTGGCGGGGGCGGTCAGTATCCGGATCAGCTTGCCGTCCAGGAACGAGCCCAGCCGGTTCGGCGCGTCCAGGAAGTCCAGCGCGGAGCGGGACGGCGGGGTGTCCACCACGATCAGGTCCCACTCCTCGGCCGCCCGCAGCTGGCCGAGCTTCTCCATCGCCATGTACTCCTGGGTCCCGGCGAAGCCGGCCGAGAGCGACTGGTAGAAGGGGTTCTCCAGGATGGTCCGGGCCCGCTCCGGGTCGGCGTGGGCGATCACGACCTCGTCGAAGGTCCGCTTCATGTCCAGCATCATGGCCTGGAGTTCGCCGTCCCCCTTGGCGCCCTTGACCACCCGCGGGGTGTTGTCCAGCTCGGTCAGGCCCATCGACTGGGCCAGCCGCCGGGCCGGGTCGATGGTCAGCACCACGACCTTGCGGCCCTGCTCCGCCGCGCGCAGGCCGATCGCCGCGGCGGTGGTGGTCTTGCCGACCCCGCCGGAGCCGCAGCAGACCACGATCCGGGTCGCCCGGTCGCCGATCAGCGCGTCGATGTCCAGCCCGGTCATGCCGCCGTCCCCTTCGCCGTCACCCGTCGTCCGTCCCGTCCGTCCTGTCCGTCCCGTCCGGTCGGCCCGGTCATGCCGCCCCCTGCCGCTTGAGCTCGCCGGCCAGGCGGTACAACCCGCCCAGGTCCACCCCGCCGCCGAGCAGCGGGAGTTCGTAGGTGGGCAGCTTCAACTGCTGCACCGCGGTCCGCTGTTCGCGCTCCAGCTCGACCCGCTCGGCGTGCTCCCGGGCCTGCTCCAGCAGCGGGTCGATCAGCGGCTCCACCGCGGCCCGCACGGTGGCGGCCGACTTGGAGCGGCCGCCCAGCCCGGCCTCACCGAGGGCCGTCGCGACCTCCTCGCGGTGGTCGCCGTCCACCGCGGCCACCGCCGCCGCGTCCAGCACCGGCGGGCGCACCATGTTCACCAGCACCCCGCCGACCGGCAGCTTGGCCTCGCGCAGTTCGCCGATGCCGTCCACCGTCTCCTGCACCGGCATCTCCTCCAGCAGGGTCACCAGGTGCACGGCCGTCTCGGGCGAGCGCAGCACCCGCATCACCGCCTGGGCCTGCCCGTGGATCGGCCCGAACCTGGCCAGCCCGGCCACCTCGGAGTTGACGTTGAGGAACCTGGTGACCCGTCCGGTCGGCGGCGCGTCCATCACGATCGCGTCGTAGGCCCGCCGGCCGTCCGGCCCCTTCCGGCGGGCGGCCTCGCAGGCCTTGCCGGTGAGCAGCACGTCCCTGACCCCGGGTGCGATGGTGGTGGCGAAGTCGACGAAGCCGACCTTCTGCAGCGCCTTCCCGGCCCGGCCCAGCTTGTAGAACATGTCGAGGTACTCGAGCAGCGCCAGCTCGGTGTCGATCGCCAGCGCGTACAGCTCACCGGCCGGCCCGCGGCCCGGCAGCCCGAGCTTGGCGGGGGAGACGGTGGCCACCTTCCGCTCCTCGTACGGCAGAGCGGCTATCCCGAACAGCTCGGCGATGCCCTGCCGGCCCTCCACCTCGATCAGCAGCGTCCGGCCCCCCTCGGCGGCCAGCGCCAGCGCGAGCGCGGCGGCGACGGTGGTCTTGCCGGTGCCGCCCTTGCCGCTCACCACGTGGAGTCGGACCCCCTCCCAGTCCGGGCCGTGCCGGTCCTGCTGCTCCACGCTCCGCCTCCGTGCCTCTCGGGTGCCGGCGTCAGCCGACGTCAGGAGCTGCCGTTGCCGACGGGCCGCCGAAGACGTGCCGCCGAAGGTGCTCTCCCGCGAGGGTAACCAGCCGCCGCCGCGGATGCCGGGATTCCCGGAGGGGCGACGGAGGTACGGCCGACGTCCGGCGGACCTCCGGCGGACCTCCGGCGGACCTCTGGCGGACGCGCGACGGACGGGTGACCCCTGACGGAGAACCGACGGCGGGCGACGGTCCGTAGGTGAAATGGCACTAGAGTCGGGGCCATGACCAAGTGGGAATACGTCACCGTGCCGCTGCTCGTCCACGCCACCAAGCAGATCCTGGACACCTGGGGCCAGGACGGCTGGGAGCTCGTCCAGGTCGTTCCGGGCCCGAACCCGGAGCAGCTGGTGGCCTACCTGAAGCGGGAGAAGATCTGATGGGCAAGGTCGAGGAGAAGCTGGCCGAGCTCGGCCTGACCCTCCCCGAGGTGGTGCCGCCGGTCGCCGCGTACGTCCCGGCGATCCGCTCCGGCGAGTACGTGCTGACGGCCGGTCAGCTGCCGATGGTGGCGGGCAAGCTGCCCAGCACCGGCAAGGTCGGCGCCGAGGTCACCGCCGAGGAGGCCAAGGAGCTGGCGCAGGTCTGCGCGCTCAACGGCCTGGCGGCGATCAAGTCCGTGATCGGTGACCTGGACAAGTTGGAGCAGGTCGTCAAGGTGGTCGGCTTCGTCGCCTCCGCCCCCGACTTCACCGGCCAGCCGGGTGTGATCAACGGCGCCAGCGAGTTCCTCGGCGAGGTGCTCGGCGCGGCGGGCGTGCACGCCCGGTCGGCCGTGGGCGTCGCGGTGCTGCCGCTGGACGCGCCGGTCGAGATCGAGTTCCAGGTCCGGGTCCGGGACTGACGTACCGGTCGTCGTCCTCGAACGGACGGCAGGGCAGCGGCCTCAGGGGCGCGAGGAACTGCGCGGGTCGGAAGGCGGCTCATCTGCAACTGAGGGCACGTCAGCCAGTTGCACGTGCTGCCGTTCCCCTGCGCGCAGTTCCTCGCGCCCCTGGGCCGCTGCCTTCCGGAGCCGCTCCGGACAAGTGACAGGCCCTGCCGGAGGCGCTGCGACGGCCGGTAGCATCCGGCCATGATGTCGATGCCGCCGTCGTGGCCAGCACGGATCCGGGCCCTCGCCGCGGGTGAACTCACCCCGCCGGTCCCCAAGCCCTCCGCCACCGTGGTCCTGCTGCGGGACGGTGAGGACGGCCCGGAGGCCTACCTGCTGCGCCGCCGGACCTCGATGGCCTTCGCCGCCGGGCAGTACGCCTACCCGGGCGGTGGGGTGGACCCGCGCGACGCCGAGGGCGGCTACGGCTGGGCCGGCCCGTCCCCCGCCGAGTGGGCGGAGCGGCTCGGCACGGACGAGCCGACCGCCCGGGCCGTGGTCTGCGCGGCGGTGCGGGAGACCTTCGAGGAGGCCGGGGTGCTGCTCGCCGGTCCGGACGCGGAACGGACCGCCGATCCGCGCGACTGGTCGGAGGAGCGCGCCGCGATCGAGCGGCACGAACTGGCCTTCGCCGACTTCCTCTCCGCCAACGGCCTGGTGCTCCGCTCGGACCTGCTGGCGCCCTGGGCCCGCTGGGTGACGCCGGAGTTCGAGGAGCGCCGCTTCGACACCTGGTTCTTCGTGGCCGCGATGCCGCCCGGGCAGCTGGCGGCCGAGACGGTCGGCGAGGCCGACCGGGTCGCCTGGCTCTCCCCGGCCGAGGTGGTCGAGGGCTACGGCGAGGGCCGCTACCGGATGATGCCGCCCACCGTGACCGTCCAGCGCGAGCTGCTGACGGTCCGTTCGGCGGCCGGGGCGGTGGCCGCCGGGGCCGACCGGAAGGTGGTACCCGTGCTGGGACGCGCGGAGACTTCGGGGGATCGGCTGACAGTTCGCTGGCCGGGGTATGAAGAGCTGACCATCGAAGGTATTTTTCCTCCCGAGTAGCCGTCACGATCTCCCGAAGGGACCGTGGGAGGCCGGACGCCGCTCGCCCGAAACCCCGAGAAGCACCAGCTCACACCCAGGAAGGACGATCCGATGACCCACAACGACGTGGCTCGCCGGTCGGCGCTCACCGACAACACCCTCACCGCGCGTCCGCTGACGCTCCGTTCGCTGGCCGGCCGGGCGGCCGACCGCGTGCCGGAGGAGCCGACCCTGCGGCGCCTGGAGCGGCAGCTGCCCCTGCGCAGCCTGTACCGGGTCAGCGAGGGCGGCCGGTGACCGGTCTCCTCCCGGGTGACCCCGCCGACGGGATCGGCGGCGGGGCCACCCCCCGGGCGTTCTGCGTGCTCGCGCCGAACCCCTCCCCGATGACCCTGGACGGCACCAACACCTGGCTGCTCTCCGAGCCCGGCTCCGACCTCGCGGTCGTGGTGGACCCGGGCCCGCTGGACGAGGGCCACCTGCGCCGGGTCGTCGACACCGCCGAGCAGCAGGGCAAGCGGATCGCGCTGACCCTGCTCACCCACGGGCACCACGACCACGCCGAGGGCGCCGCCCGCTTCGCCGAGCTGACCGGCACCGACGTCCGCGCGCTCGACCCGGCCCACCGGCTGGGCTCCGAGGGGCTGCGCGGCGGCCAGGTGATCGAGGTCGGCGGCCTGGAGGTCCGGGTGGTCGGCACCCCCGGGCACACCGCGGACTCCCTCACCTTCCACCTCCCCGCCGACGGCGCGATCCTGACCGGCGACACCGTGCTGGGCCGGGGCACCACGATGGTCGCCCACCCGGACGGCCGGCTCGGCGACTACCTGGACTCGCTGCGCCGCCTGCACACCATGGCCGCCGAGCGCGGCGTGCGCACCGTGCTGCCGGGCCACGGGCCGGTGCTGGCGGACGCGCTCGGCGCCGTCGACTACTACCTGGCCCACCGGGCCGCCCGGCTGGCCCAGGTGGAGACCGCCGTGGAGGCGGGGTACCGGACGGCCGAGCAGGTGGTGGCCAAGGTGTACGCGGACGTGGACCGCGCGCTCTGGCCGGCCGCCGAACTCTCGGTGCGCGCCCAGCTCGCCTACCTGGAGGACCACGGCCTGATCTGACGGGCCGCCGGACAGCGGAAAGGCCCCCGCGGACCGAAGAGGTCCCGGGGGCCTTCCTGATGTCGCGTCAGCGCGAGCGGCGGGAGAGGCGCTCGACGTCCAGCAGCACCACCGCGCGGGCCTCCAGCTTCAGCCAGCCGCGGCCGGCGAAGTCGGCCAGCGCCTTGTTGACCGTCTCGCGGGAGGCGCCGACCAGCTGGGCCAGCTCCTCCTGGGTGAGGTCGTGGGCGACGTGGATGCCCTCCTCGGACTGCACGCCGAAGCGGCGCGACAGGTCCAGCAGCGCCTTGGCCACCCGGCCGGGCACGTCGGAGAAGACCAGGTCGGACATCACGTCGTTGGTCCGGCGCAGGCGGCGGGCGATGGCCCGCAGCAGCGCGATGGAGACCTCGGGACGGGCGTGCAGCCAGGGCTGGAGGTCGCCGTGGCCGAGGCCGAGCAGCTTCACCTCGGTCAGCGCGCTGGCGGTGGCGGTGCGCGGGCCCGGGTCGAAGAGCGACAGCTCGCCGATCATCTCGCTGGGGCCGAGCACGGCCAGCATGTTCTCCCGGCCGTCCGGCGAGGCGCGGTGCAGCTTCACCTTGCCCTCGGCGACGACGTAGAGGCGGTCGCCCGGGTCGCCCTCGTGGAAGAGCGACTCGCCGCGGGCCAGCGTCACCTCGGTCATGGAGGCACGCAGCTCGCCGGCCTGCTCGTCATCGAGAGCCGCGAACAGCGCGGCACGCCGCAGAACGTCGTCCACGTGCTTCCTCCTGCTGGTGGTGGATGGTGCATCCGGTCATGACTTGCATCACCAAGGATGACGCATGTCGCTCCGATCATATGAGGAGGGGTGCTGGCCGGGGGTACGGTACGGGGCCATTTGTACTCATCACGGCCGGTCGGCTACCGCCGTGAGGGTTCGTTCACCCGTACGCCGCAGCGGTGGCGCCGGACCCTTCACCCCGCCAGGTGGGCGGCCAGGCGGTCGAGCGAGGAGTTCAGGCCGGCCTCGGCCCGCGGGCCGAGGTACTGCGGCGGCACCTCGGTCTGGTGCAGCCGGACGGCCGTGCGGCCGTCGCCCAGGTCGGTGAGGTGGATCGCGCTGCGCATCGTGGTCCCCCGGACCCGGAAGACCAGCAGCTCCGGCTCGGTGACGGTCTCGAAGACGGCGTCGAGCGGGAAGCTCCGGTCCGTCCCGTCGACCACCATGGTGCTCTCGAACCGCCCGCCCGCGAACGGCTCGATGGTGACGCTCTCCAACGGGACGTGGGTGCCCTCCGGGCCCCAGAAGTCCACGAAGCGCTCCGGGGTGACGTAGGCGTGGAAGACGTCCGCGCGGTCGGCCCGGAGGACGCGGTCGATGGTGAGCTCGCCGAGGTCGGTCATGTCGTACTCCCTGTGTCGCGGGGCTCCGGACGAGCCCTCGCAGGGGTGGACCGCCGACCTCGGCCGGACTCATCGGTCCCGGCGGAGGTTCTTCGGCGGGTTCACTCCCACTGGCGCTGGGCGAGCGAGGTGACGGGCATCGGCTTGCCGATGACGGCCAGCGCGACGAAGAAGTTGATCTGGCCGATCGCGATGGTCAGGGTGGCCATCGCCTTCTCGTCGTGGTGCGCGGCCACCTCGGCGTACAGCTCGTCGGTGACCCGCTCGCGTCCGGGCGGGGCGGGCTGCAGGGTCGCCTCCACCAGGGCCAGGGCGGCGCGCTCGGCCGGGGTGAAGCAGAGCGCGTCCTGCCAGGAGGAGACGGCGGTGATGCGCTCCTCGGTCTCGCCGGCCTTGCGGAGGAAGCCGGTGTTGAGGGTGGTCAGGTAGGTGTTGTGGACGATCTGACCGGCCCTCAGGTGCACCAGGTTGATCGTGGTCCGGGGCACCGAGCGGTTGCCCGTGGCCTTGAAGAGGGCGGTGCTGACCTCGGCCAGCTCGGGGACGAACCGGCCGGGGTCGGGCATCCGGGAGATCGACTGCGCGGTCATGACGGGGTTCCTCGTCTCTGTCGGGGCCTTCACCACACCGACGGACGGGAGCGCGGAAGTGTGACGGCCGGTCAGTCGTCCAGGCGGGGCGGCAGGCCGAAGAGCGGGAACAGCGCGTCGGTGTCCAGGAAGTTGTTCAGCCCGGTGATCCGGCCGTCCCGGACGTCGAGCACCTGGAGCGCCCAGGGCAGGAAGCCGCCGGCCGGGTCGGGGCGGTACTGGGCGAAGGCCGGGGCGCCGTTGGCGGAGACCGGGAGCAGGCGGGAGCCGCGGCAGCCGCCGCCCGGGCCGTGCAGCCAGAGCAGGTACTGGTCCAGGCCGCGGAGCCACATCTCGAACGGCGGCATGGAGAGGACCACGTCCTCGTGCAGCAGGGCGGCCAGCCGGTCCAGGTCGAAGCTCTCGAAGGCGGAGACGAACTTCTCCAGCAGCTCGCGCTGGCCGGGGTCGAGCGGCGCGGCCGGCTCGGCGTCCGCCCCCGGCTGCGCGGCCAGGGCCGAACGGGCGCGCTGCATCGCGCTGTTGACCGAGGCCACGGTGGTCTCCAGCAGCTCCGCCACCTCGGCCGCCGACCAGCCCACCACCTCGCGCAGGATCAGCACCGCGCGCTGCCGGGGGGCCAGCCGCTGGAGCGCCGCGACGAACGCCAGCCGGACCGACTCGCGCTGCGCGGCCAGTTCGGCCGGGTCCCCGGCCAGCACCCAGGCGTCCGGCACCGGGCCGATCCAGGTGACCTCGGGCAGCTGGGTCCCGTACGCCTCGGCGACCGGCACCGGGCCGGTGAGGTCCATCGGCCGGGCCCGCTTCTGACGGCCCTTCAGGGCGTCCAGGCAGACGTTGGTGGCGATCCGGTACAGCCAGGTGCGGAGTGCGGCCCGGCCCTCGAAGCCCCGGTGGCCGCGCCAGGCGCGGATCATCGTCTCCTGCACGGCGTCCTCGGCCTCGAAGGCCGACCCCAGCATCCGGTAGCAGTAGCCCGTGAGCTCCCGCCGGTACCCTTCGAGCTCCTGCTCGACCTCCGCCGTGACCGCCATCCGGTCCCCCCGTCGCCGCTGTCGACCTGCTGATCGGTCGACCGCCGACGCTACCCCAGCGCTCCGACGGGGCGCGGCTCCGGTCAGCGGGCCGGGTCAGCGGGCGAGGTCTGGGGGCCGTGTCAGCGGGCGAGGTCAGCGGGCCGGGTCCGACAGTGCGGCGTGTGCCCGGTCGGCCAGGCCGTCGGCCCCGCAGCGCCGGGCCAGTGCCAGCCCCTCCTCGAAGCGGGGCCGGGCCTCGGCCGGGCGTCCGGCCCGGGCCAGCGCCGTGCCGAGGTCGACCAGGGCAAGGGCGTGCTCGTAGCGGGCGGGGGAGTGCTCCAGCCGCCGGACCGCCTCCTCCAGGAGGGGCAGCGCGCGCGGCCCGTCGTGCACCGCGGCGGCCAGCCGCAGGGCGCTGCCCACCGCCGCGCCGGGGCCGAACTCCTCGGCGCGGCGCACCGACTCCTCGGCGAACTCCCTTGCCCGGTCCGGGTCCTGGGGCAGCAGGGCGAGGGCCAGGTGGCCGGTCCAGGGAGCCCAGACCGGATTGCGCCAGCCACGGGCGTCCAGGGCCGCTCCGGCCCGGGTCAGCGCTTCGACGGCCGCGGCGGCGTCGCCCCGGGCGAGCAGCAGCCGGCCGTACAGGGTCGGGGCGTCGGGCAGCACCATCACCGTGGGGAACGGCGGCTCGAAGGCGTACCGCCGTGCGAGGTTCCAGGCCTCCTCGGGCCGGCCACGGGCGAGCAGCGTGTCGGCCAGCACCCCGACGGCGAACCACTGCAGCGGGATGCCCGGCGCGATCCGCTCGGCGATCCGCAGCGAGCGCCGCAGCAGCTGCTCGGCCTCGGCGAGGTCGCCGCAGCGGAAGTGGAGCAGGCCGGTCAGGAACAGCGCGAACCCCAGGTGCCCACCGCTCCAGCCGGCCACCTGGTAGGCCAGCACCGCCTCGTCGAACAGGGCCCGGGCCCGGTCCGCCCGGTCCGCGTAGAGGTAGGCGATGCCGAGCACACCGGGCAGTTCGAAGCCCCAGGTGGTGTTGGTCCAGCCGAGCTCGGAGGGGAGCCGACCGTCCTCCAGGACCCACTCCGCCAGCGCGACCGCCCGGGTGGCGTCGCCGCCCCGGAGGACCAGCTCCCAGCAGCGCAGCACCGAGACGGCCGGGTCCGTCCCGTCGGCCCGGGCGTGGCTCCGGGCGTACTCCTCCAGGCGCCGGAAGCGGTCGGGCCCGTCCACCTCCTCGGCCTGGAACGCCGCGAACATCAGCGCCGCCACCTCCAGCCGCCCGCGCCCCGGTCCGGGGGCGGTCCGGGCGGCCTCCTCGGCGCAGGCCGCGGCGGCCTCGCGCAGCCGGTTGCTGTGGGCCAGTGCCTGGGCCAGCCGGAAGGTGGCGTCCACCCGGAGCGCGGCGGTGAGCCCCGGCTCCTCGTCCAGGGCCAGCCGGAGCTGGTTCACGGTGGTGGCCGGGTCGGTCAGCAGCGCCGAACAGCCGAGCTCGTACAGCACCGCGGCGCGCTCCGTCCCGTCCGGCGGCTCGCTCATCGCCCGTCGGAGGCAGCGCTGCGCCGCCTCGGGGGCGCCGGTGGCCAGGTGTTCGGCGGCGGCCCGGCGCAGGCGGTGCACCGTCTCCGGGTCGCCGTCGGGCAGCGTCTCCAGCAGGTGACGGGAGGCGGCGAGCAGGCCCAGGCCCGCGTTCTCGATCGCAGTGGCGGCGACGCCGTGCATGCCGGTGCGGACGGCGGGCGGAATGGACCGGTAGACCGAGGTGGCGATCAGCGGGTGGACGAACTCCAGCCGCCCGTCGGCCGTGCTGGTCAGCACGCGCTGCCGGCGCAGCTCGCGGACCGAGTCGGCGGCGGTGTCCGGCCCCTGGGCGGAGATGGCCGCCGCGAGGTCCGGGCGGATCCCGGTGCCGAGCAGCGCGGCCGCCCAGGCGAACCGGAGGGTGCTCGGCCCCAGCCTGGACAGCCAGTGGTCCAGCGTCAGGCCCAGGGTGTCCGAGGCGAGTTCGCGCAGCTGCCCGGCGTTGCCGGCGACCGGGGCCAGACCCTGCTCGTGCACCTCGCGCAGCAGCGCCCCGGTCGCGAACGGGTTGCCGCCGGTGACCGCCCAGACCTGACGGCAGAAAGCCTCGTCCGCCTGCTCCCCGAGCGAGTCGCGGACCAGGCCGGCCACCGAGTCCGGCCGCAACGGGCGCAGTTCGTGCAGCCGGTCGGCGCTCTCCCGGATGCCCCGCAGCAGGTCCGGGGTCCGGTCGGGCAACTCGTCGGACCGGTCGCGGCAGGCGGCCACCAGCAGCACCGGGAGCTCCCGGGCCCGCCCCGCGAAGGCGGCCAGCCAGCCGAGCGACTCCGGATCGGCCCAGTGCAGGTCGTCCACGACCACCACCAACGGCTCCAGCAGCCGGGCGAGTTGGACCAGGACGAAGTCCAGGCCGTCGCGGACGCCCTGCGGGTCGGGCGCCCCGACGGGCGGCAGCAGGCCGACGGCGGGGCCGACCACCTCGTGCCAGTGGCCGGTGACCTGCCGCTGCCCGTCCTCGCCCAGCCCGGCCAGCGCCGGCTGCAGCAACTGCCGCACCACGTGGAAGGGTTCGTTGCGACGGCGCTCGCCGCCCCGGGCGAACAGCACCGTGCAGCCCGCCCGCTTCGCCAGCCGGCGGACCTCGGTGACCAGCGCCGTCTTGCCGACCCCGGCCGGCCCGCCGTAGAGCAGCAGCCCGCCGATCCCGGCCGCCCCGGTGGGGTCGCAGAGCGCCCGGACCGCCTCCTCCGCGGCCCCGGTCTCCGCCTCGCGCTCGTACAGCGCGGCCCGTTCCTGAGCTGCCCCCACGGTGTCCCCCTCGGCGCCGGACTCTCCCCCCGGCCGAGGCTAGCGCCGCGCCGGTGTCGATGGGACGTACTTGCCGGTGCGGGCCCGGCACTCCTCCGCGGGCTGCCGTCAGCACGGGTGCCACCACGGGGATGCCGCCGTGCTCGTCCCGGAAGGGGGTGTCCACCACGCCCGGGGCGACGAGGGTGACGCCGACGCCGATGCCGTCCCCGGCCACCAGGAACCGGACGTTCTCGGCCAGGGCGTGCGCGGCCCACGTGGTGACGGAGTACATGGTGCCGGGCAGGCTGACCCTCGGCGCCGTGCTCGTGGGTGGTTGCCGGCCCCGTAGGGGTCGGTCGAGCCCGAGCCGGCCCCCGAGGCGGCCCGCCCGGCGTAGCCTGCGGAGCATGACTGAGAGCAAGGCCGGGAAGACGGCGGAGCCGAAGCCGGCCGTGAAGCGGGCGGCTGTGAAGCGGGCGGCCGCGAAGCCGGGGAAGCCGGAGACGCACCTGGGGATGGTGCGGCGGGCGCGGAGGATCAACCGGGCGTTGGCGGAGGTGTACCCGTACGCGCACCCGGAGCTGGACTTCGAGAACCCCTTCGAGCTGCTGGTGGCGACGGTGCTGTCGGCGCAGACCACCGATCTGAGGGTGAATCAGACCACTCCGGCGCTGTTCGCGAAGTACCCGACGCCGGAGGACATGGCGGCGGCGGTGCCGGAGGAGCTGGAGGAGGTCATCCGGCCGACGGGCTTCTTCCGGTCCAAGGCCAAGTCGCTGATCGGGCTGTCGATCGCGCTGCGGGACGACTTCGGCGGCGAGGTGCCGGGCCGGCTGGAGGACCTGGTGACGCTGCCGGGCGTCGGCCGCAAGACCGCCAACGTGGTGCTGGGCAACGTCTTCGGTGTCCCCGGGATCACCGTGGACACCCACTTCGGGCGGCTGGCCCGGCGGTTCGGCTGGACCGAGGACGAGGACCCGGTGAAGGTCGAGGCCACCGTGGCGGAGATCTTCCCCAAGTCGGAGTGGACGATGCTCTCGCACCGGGTGGTCTTCCACGGCCGCCGGATCTGCCACGCCCGCCGCCCGGCCTGCGGGGCCTGCCCGATCACCGCGCTCTGCCCCTCGTACGGGGTCGGCGAGATCGATCCGGAGAAGGCCGCGAAGTTGCTGAAGTACGAGAAGGGCGGCCAGCCGGGACAGCGGCTGAGGCCCCCGGCCGACTACCCTGGCGAACCCGCCCGTCCGGCGGGGTGGGTGTCCGTGGGGGAGGCTGAGGCGGAGTGACCGGTCGTCAGATGGTGCGGGTGGAGCGGGACGGGCTGCCGGAGTGGCTGGTGCCCGTGCGCGAGGCGGCGGAGACCGTCCGGCCGGAGCAGCTGAGCCGCTTCCTGCCGCCGGCCGAGGGCGGTCGCGCGTCGGCGGTGCTGGTGCTGTTCGGTGACGGTCCGTCCGGTCCCGACCTGCTGTTGATCGAGCGGGCCCGGGCACTGCGCTCGCACGCCGGCCAGCCCTCCTTCCCCGGCGGCGCGCTGGATCCGGAGGACGGCGATCCGCAGGGCGACGGCCCGGTGGCGGCCGCGCTGCGCGAGGCGGAGGAGGAGACCGGGCTTGACCCGAGCGGGGTGCAGGTCTTCGCCACCCTGCCCGCGCTCTACATCCCGGTGAGCGGCTTCGTGGTGACGCCGGTGCTGGGGTGGTGGCGGCGCGAGACGCCGGTCGCCCCGGTGGACCTGGCCGAGACCGGTGCGGTGTTCCGGGTGCCGATCACCGAACTGACCGACCCGGCCAACCGGGCCAGGCTGCGCCACCCCTCCGGGCACGTCGGCCCGGCCTTCGAGGTGGCGGGGCGGCTGGTCTGGGGGTTCACGGCCGGGGTGATCGACCGGGTGCTGCACTACAGCGGTCTGGAGCGGGAGTGGGACGCCTCCCGCACGCTGAGCCTCTGACGCCGGGTCACGGCCGGCCGGGGCCGTGTCCGGGGGTTCGGCCGGCGGCTCGGCCGGCGGCTCGGCCGGCGGCCCGGCCGGGGGCCCAGCCTGGGGCTCGGCCGGGGGCCCGATCGGGATCCGCGGCGGGACCGGCGGTTCTGCGGCGTCGGGATCCGGCTTTGTCCGGGCCTTCGGCCATTCGGGCGGCGACCCGTGGGAGGGTAGCCGGGTGAACGTCCTGGATCTTCTGCTGATCGTCGCCGCGCTGGGTTTCGCCGTCACCGGCTACCGGCAGGGCTTCGTGGTCGGCGTGCTGTCGGTGCTCGGTTTCCTGGGCGGCGGTCTGATCGCCGTCCAGTTGCTGCCGCTGCTGCTGCGCCACCTGGACCCCGGCACGGTGGCCTCGGTGGTGGCGGTGCTGGTGGTGATCGTCTTCGCGGCGGTCGGCCAGGCGGTCACCACGCACTTCGGGTGGAAGCTGCGCGGCCACATCGGCCGCCGCCCGGCCCGCACCCTGGACGCGATCGGCGGCTCCGTGGTCAACGTGATCTCGATGCTGCTGGTGGCCTGGCTGATCGGATCGGCCCTGGCGGGCACCTCGATGCCGACGGTCTCCAAGCAGGTCCGCAGTTCGCAGGTGCTCGGCGGGGTGCAGGCGACGCTGCCCGCCTCCGCGCCGAACTGGTTCCGCGACTTCACCCACGCACTGGCCAGGAACGGCTTCCCCCAGGTCTTCAACCCCTTCGAGCGGGAGCAGATCACCGAGGTCAGCCCGCCCGATCCGGCGCTCGCGGCCAGCCCGGTGGTGACCCGGGCGCGGCAGAGCCTGGTGAAGGTGGTCGGCACCGCCACCGCCTGCGGCAAGACCCTGGAGGGCACCGGTTTCGTCTTCGCCCCGCACCGGGTGATGACCAACGCCCACGTGGTCGGCGGCGTCGACGAGCCGACCGTGCAGGTCGGCGGCACCGGCAAGCTCTACGACGCCACCGTGGTCCGCTACGACTGGCAGCGCGACATCGCGGTGCTGGACGTCCCCAAGCTGGACGCACCGGCGCTGGAGTTCGCCGACGAGGCGAAGAGCAACGACAGCGCGATCGTGGCCGGCTTCCCGGAGAACGGTGCCTTCAACGTCCAGCCCGCCCGCATCCGCGGCCGGATCAAGGCCACCGGCTCGGACATCTACCACCGGGGTCAGGTGGTCCGGGACATCTACTCGATCCGCTCGCTGGTCCGTCAGGGCAACAGCGGCGGACCGCTGTTGAGCCCGGAGGGCAAGGTCTTCGGCGTGGTGTTCGCCAAGTCGCTGGACAGTTCGGACACCGGGTACGTGCTCACCGCCGCCGAGGTGCAGGGCGAGGCGGTGGCGGGCGCCTCCGCGACCGGGCGGGTGGACACCGAGGGCTGCGCGCTCTGACGGCCCCTCCGTCCGCCTCCGGCCCGGGGGCGGCCGGGGCGCGTCCGATCGCGTTCCCGACCTCCGCCGTTCTGCGGGCCGTGGCTGGTAGCGTCGCCCCGAGCTCACCCGTTCGGCTCAACTGCCGTGCGGGGCGGACGAGCCGACGACGGGTCAGCGAGCTGGGACGACGGAGGACGACCGGCCATGATGGGTCACTCGCACGCGGTCAGCGGGGCGATGCTGTACGCGGGCACCGCACCGTTCCTGGCGCCGGTGCTGTTCGACGTCCACCTGGCGCCCGCCGACGTCCTGATGGGCACCGTCCTGGCGGCCGGCGCGGCGCTGCTGCCGGACCTCGACCACCACGACGGCACCATCGCCAACTTCCTCGGCCCGGTCTCCCGGCTGCTCTGCCGCTTCGTGGCCTGGGCCTCCGGCGGACACCGGCACGCCACCCACTCGCTGCTCTTCGTCGCCCTGATGGGCGGGGGCACCTGGGCGGGCATCACCTACCTGGGCCGCAACTTCACCCTGGGCACGACGTTCTTCCTGCTCGCCCTGGCCATCCGGGCCCTGCGGCTGCACCCGCCCGGCGACGGTCCGACGATGTGGATCACCATCGTCGGTCTCTCCGTGCTCGGAACCGCCGGCATGGACACCTGGCTGCCCAGCGCCCCCGGCTGGCTCCCGTACGCGGTGGCCCTCGGCACGCTGGCCCACCTGCTGGGCGACTGCCTCACCAAGAAGGGCGCGCCGCTGCTCTGGCCGCACAAGGAGCGCTACGAGACGGTGCTGATCAAGCGCAGCGGCAACGCCGTGGAGACCAAGGTGCTGGTGCCGATCATGTCGGTGGCCACCTTCGTGCTGCTCTGGTTCACCGCCGTCTCGCCGACGGTCCTCAGCTAGCGCCTCCTCCGAACTAGCCCTCGCGGCGCAGGCGCGCCCCGACCCAGCGGGCGCGCCGCCCGAGGATGCGCGGGATTCCCAACGGGTGCTCGTCGCCGGCCTGGCGCTGACGGCCGATCCGGCTGTGGCCGTCGTACTCGCGCGGCCAGTCGACGGCTTGGGTCTCGGGGTAGGGGTACTGCGGGCTGTCGGCACGGCGGCGTCGGCGCGTGACAGCTTCGCGATCGGGCATCCAGGTCATACCGGATGGATGCCCGCGCTCCGGGCGGGCTAATCGCTACCGGATGGTCGCCTGGCCTATGCGATTGTCATATGAGTCTGCCGATATGAGACTCCGTCAGGACGGTCTGCGGGCTCCGTCGACCTCCGGACGGAGGCCCGCTGCTCCGTCAGGAACGTTGTCAGGTCGGGGCGTCGGGGGTGGATCTCGAGGCTGGACCTCGGGGCCGTCAGGGCCGGAGGGCAGGGCCCGTCAGGGCTGGTGCTCGCGCACCCAGGAGACCAGCTCCGCCGAGAACTGCTCCGGCACCTCCTCGTGCGGGTAGTGCCCGACCCCCGGCAGCAGCCGCCACCGGTACGGCGCCTCGACGTACTCCCCGGCGCCCAGCGCGGTGTGGGAGAGCAGCACCGGGTCGGCCGCGCCCTGGACGTGCAGGGTCGGCGCGGTGATCGGACGCTTCATCCGGCGGGCGAACTGGATGCCGTCCGGGCGGGCCATCGAGCGCAACAGCCAGCGGTACGGCTCGATCGAGCAGTGCGCAGTGCTGGGGATCTGGATGGCCTGCCGGTAGGCGTGCAGGGCGTCGGGGCCCAGCTGGTTGGGGCCGGTCCAGGCGTTCAGGTACTCGCCCACCAGGGCGCCGTCGTCCGCCACCAGCTTGCGCTCGGGCACCCAGGGGCGCTGGAAGCTCAGGACGTGGTCGAAGGCGGCCATCTGCCGACGGTCCGTCAGCAGCGCACGGCGCAGGTGGCGCGGGTGCGCGGCGGAGACCACGGTCAGGCTGCGGATCACCGAGGGCCGCATCACGGCCGCCACCCAGGCCAGCGAACCGCCCATCGCGTGGCCGACCAGGTGGGCCTGGCGCTCGCCCAGGGAGCGGATCACGCCGGTGATGTCGAGCGCCAGGTTGCCGGGGTCGTAGCCGCGCGGGGTGCGGTCGCTGCCGCCGACCCCGCGCAGGTCCAGCGCCACCGCCCGGAACCCGGCCTCGGCCAGCGCGGTCAACTGGTGCCGCCAGGCCCACCAGTACTCGGGCCAGCCGTGCACCAGCAGCACCAGTGGGCCCTCGCCGACCTCGGCGATGTGGAACCGGGCGCCGTTCGCCGCCAGGTCGCGGTGGGACCACGGCCCGGCCGAACGCAGCTCCCAGGGGGTCTCGGCGATCTCGACGGCTCTCGTTCCGGGGGTCGGCCTGTTGGCGGTCAGCGACATACCGAGAGCCTGTCACACCCGACGGCGGATCGGCCGCCCGGCACTCGGTCCGGCCGGCTTCCGGGTGGCGGACGGCGGATGGTGGACGGCGGGTGGCGGACGGCGGGTGGCTGGCGGGTGCCCCTGCTCGCGGTCGTCAGTTCGCGGCCTCGGCTCGGGCCCGTGCTCGGCCCCGTGCTCGGGCCGTCCGCTCAGGCCGTCCGCTCGCCGCTCGGGCCCTCTGACGGGGGCTCAGCGGATGCGGCCGAGGCCCCGGTCGATCTCCTCCTGGGTGGCCGGGCGCGGCCGGGCGTTCTTCAGCACGTCGGCGGTCTTCTGCGCGCCCTCGATGGTGCGGCGCGGCTTCTCGATCCGCTTGAACGAGCGCAGCGCCAGCAGGCCGAGCAGCACGGCCAGCAGCAGGTAGGCGCCGGCCACGATCAGGAAGGACCAGCCGAGCGAGAGCCCCAGCGCGTGCAGGCCGTACGCGGCGGCGGCGCTCAGCATCGGCACGGCGGCCAGCGCC
Organism: Kitasatospora sp. NPDC001664; assembly: GCF_053596675.1. NCBI lineage: Bacteria > Bacillati > Actinomycetota > Actinomycetes > Kitasatosporales > Streptomycetaceae > Kitasatospora > Kitasatospora sp. NPDC001664. The sequence goes on along the minus strand of NZ_JBSFGS010000008.1, from coordinate 3,639 downwards.
ACCACGCCCGCGACGATCAGCGAGACGCCGCCGGAGACACCGCGCTTCACGTCCTGGCGGATCTCGGCCTTGGCGAGCGCGATCTCGTCGTGCACCAGGGCGGAGAGGTCGGCGGTGGCCGCGGCGAAGAGCTGGCCCACCGAACGCTCGCCCTCGTAGGGCGCCCGTCCGTCGCCGATGGGGTCTGCGGTTCCTGCGGGCATCAGCGGGTCTCCTTCGGCTTGGGCTGCGGTCCTCGGCGTTCGGTACCGACAGCTCTGAATCATGCCTCTACCGGCCAGTCCGGCACCACTCCGGGGCACCCCGGGGGCGACGGCGTGTCACTCGTGAGGGTTCGACGGGTCGTCAGGTGGCTCGGCGTCAGGTCGCCTGCTGCTGGTAGACGTCCGGGATGCCGTCGCCGTCGGAGTCCCGGTCCTCCTCCTCGCAGAGCGCGCGGTAGTGCCGGTTGCGGAGCTTCAGCAGCACGGTGGCGATCAGCGCGCAGAGCAGCGAACCCACCAGCACGGCAGCCTTGGCCCGGTCGGCCAGCTCCGGGTCGCCGGGGAAGGCCAGCTCGCTGATCAGCAGCGAGACGGTGAAGCCGATCCCGGCCAGCACCGAGACCGCGAACAGGTCGGCCCACTTGAGTTGCGGGTTCAGTTCGGCCCGGGTGAAGCGGGCGGCCAGCCAGGTGCCGCCGAAGATGCCGACGGTCTTGCCGATCAGCAGCCCGAGCACGATGCCGAGCGGCGTCGCCTGGGTGAACACTTCCTCGAGTGCACTGCCGGACACCGTCACACCGGCGGCGAAGAGGGCGAACACCGGCACCGCGAAACCGGCCGACAGCGGCCGCACCAGGTGCTCGATGTGCTCGCCGGGGGAGACCTTCTCGCCCTCCTCCCGGTGGCAGCGCAGGATCAGGCCCATCGCCACGCCGGCCACCGTGGCGTGCACCCCGCTCTCGTGCATCAGTGCCCAGATCGCCACGCCCAGCGGCACGAACAGGTACCAGCCGTGGACTCCACGGCGGTGCAGGAACCAGAACAGCACCAGCCCGGCGAAGGAGAGCCCGAGCGCCCAGAACTTGATGCCCGAGCTGTAGAACACCGCGATGATCAGGATGGCGATCAGGTCGTCCACCACGGCCAGGGTGAGCAGGAACGCCCGCAGCGCGGACGGGAGGTGACTGCCCACCACCGCCAGCACGCCGAGCGCGAAGGCGATGTCGGTCGCGGTCGGGATCGCCCAGCCGGCCGGGTGACCGCCGGGCCCTGCGTTGGCCAGCGTGTAGACGACCGCGGGCAGCGCGACGCCGCAGGCCGCCGCCACCACCGGCAGTGCGGCGGCCGCGGGATTGCGCAGCTCACCGGCCACGAACTCGCGCTTCAACTCGATCCCGGCCACGAAGAAGAAGATCGTCAGCAGGCCGTCCTTGGCCCAGGCGTCCAGGGAGAGGTCGAGGTGGAGCGGCGCGGACGGCCCGACCGTGAACTCCTTGACGCTCTCGTACGCGTCCGGCCAGACGTTCGCCCAGATGAGCGCGGCGGTCGCGGCCAACAGGAGGAGGACTCCGCCCACGGTCTCGGTGCGCAGGGCGTCGGCGATGTACGTCCGCTCGGGGAGCGAGAGCCTGCCGAGGAGCTGACGGCGGGTCGGGGTGGGCGGCGGCGTGGCCACGGTGGCGGACCTCCAGGGCGGGGCGGCGGGGTGTGGCCACGGGCGTGGACACACGGGTGGTGTGGTGCCGACCAGACTTCCCGGCGCGCCTCGGAGATCTTGTTGTGTTTTTGACAGCTTATCGGGCTCGGTTCGGGAACCCAGAGGCGGCGTCCGGTTTGCCTATTTTATGAACGCCGCCACCTTCCGCTCGTGCACTCGGAGTGCGCTCCGACTGCCGTGGCACCGTTCCCGGGCACCGCCGGGGCGACGCAAGGGCACCACCCGGGGCGCGCTCGCCGTGCGCTGGACGTGCGCTCGCTCGAATGGCCGCAGCGTCGTGCGACGCTCCCGGGGCGTTCCTATGGTCAGGGCAGTGTGCCGCCCAGCAGGGGCGCCAGCTCGTCCCTCCGGGAGCACGTGATGGTCAGTCAGCAACCCTCTCCCATACCCGCCCCGTCCGCGCCGCCGCCCACCTCGCCGCTCTCCCCCGAACTCGCCCAGCTGCTCCGACCGCTCTTCAGCGGTGCGGCGCCGGGCGGCGGAATCGCCGTCGCCGTCATCCGGGGCGGCGAACGGACGGTGGTCTGCCGGGGTTACGCCGACCGCTCCGGCTCCCGTCCCGTCCGCGCCGACACCCGCTTCGCCCTCGGCTCCGTCACCAAGACCTTCACCGGACTGCTCCTCGCCGAGATGGTGGCCCGGGGCGAGGTCCGCTACGAGGACCCGATCGACCGCTACCTCCCGGCGGACGCGCTCCCCGGCTACCCGCAGGAGCGCCCGATCACCCTGCTCCACCTGGCCACCCACACCTCCGGGCTGCCCCGACTGCCGGTCGGCCTGACCCCGGCGGCCGTGCCGCGCTGGTTCACCGACCCGTACGCGAGCTTCAGCCGCCCGCACCTGCTCCGCGCACTGCCCCGAACGCCCGTGCGCGGCATGCCGGGTGCGCAGTACCGCTACTCCAGCCTCGGCTGCGGGCTGCTCGGCCTGGCCCTGGAGAACGCGGCCGGCCTGCGCTACGAGGAGCTGCTGGCGGGCCGGGTCTGCGGCCCGCTCGGTCTGGTCGACACCTCCTGCGCGGAGGACCGCGAGCCGTCCTCCGGCTACCGGCGCGGGCGTCGGGTCTCCTCCTTCCGCCTGCCCGCCCTGCCCGGAGCCGCCGCCCTCAGCTCGACGGCGGACGACATGCTGCGCTACCTCCAGGCCCACCTGGCGGTGGACGCGGTGCCGATCCCGGAGCGGGGCGGTGCGGCGGCGGCGCTGCGCTCGGCCCTGCGGGACGTCCGGCTGCCGCGGGTGGAGCGGCGTAGGGGCAGCGGGGGGAGGGGCGGGGTACGGATCGCCCTGACGTGGAACCAGCGGCCGGTGGAGGACGGCGAGTTGCTGTACCACTCGGGCTCGACCGGCTCTGCCCGCGGCCGGGTCGGGCGGGGCGACAGCGCCGGGAGCGGGGCGCCCTCGGCGGTCTTCGCGGGCTTCAATCCGGTGGCCCAGGTGGGGCTGGTGGCGATGGCCAGCACCCTCCCGGGGTTGCGGCGGCGCTTCACCCAGACCGCCTACGGGACGCTGCGCCGTCTGGCGGCGGGGTAGCGGGGGCTCCCTCGGGACCGAGGGCCGGTCCTGGTCGCGCTGGTCGTGCGGCCGCCCTGGCCGCCTTGGTCGGCCTGGTCGGCCGGGGCCTGGTCGGCCGGGGCCTGGTCGGCCGGGCGGTTCTGGTACTGCGGGTGGTCCTGGTGGTGTGGGTGGTCCTGGTGGTGTGGGTGGTCCTGGTGGTGCCCGGTGCCACGGGCACCACCAGGACCGTCCCCTCCGCCGGGGGCGCGGGCCTGGCGGAGCGTCAGCCCGTTGTCCCGGCGATCAGCCCTGGTCGTTGGCCGGGAGCTGCGACTGGATGGTGTTCATCACGGAGGCGTCGGCGAGGGTGGTGGTGTCGCCGACCTCGCGGCCTTCGGCGATGTCGCGGAGCAGGCGGCGCATGATCTTGCCGGAGCGGGTCTT